>JBNJEG010000228.1:0-2537 GCA_051745655.1 Pseudomonadota bacterium | reverse complement strand
CTTCAACCTCCAGTTCCTGGAATCCGAACAGGTTTTCCAGCAGCTCCACCAGCATGACGCCCCGCTGGCCTGGATCACCCTCAACGACCGGGTCATGGAACGCTTCCAGGTCTGGTTCTCCTGGGAGGATCCCATGAGCTTCGTCTGCGGTCCGGATCACCCCCTGGCGCACCTCCGGGCGCCGGAGCTGGCCGACCTGGCCCGGCACCAGGCCATCCTCCCGGCAACCAACACCGAGACCTACCGGGTGGTCTCCCACAGGTTCCTGCAGCACGGCATCTCTCTGGACGCCCAGATGCCCACCAACTACCTCGAGACCATCAAGATGATGACCGGCGTCGGACTCGGCTGGTCCGTACTGCCGGACACCATGATCGACGACAGTCTCGTGGTACTGGACGTCGGGGCCCCCATCACCCGCACACTCGGAGCAGTCGGCCTCAAAGGCAGGGAGCCAGGGCGTGCTGCGCGAGCCCTGCTGGAGACCGTGCGGAACCAGGAAACCAGGGAATAAACCCCGGGATCTCTCGGGTTTTCCTGTTACGAATCCGGCGTGGACGTGTCTAGACTGCACTCCGGAACGCTTCATTTCGTACTCACTCACACCAACAGACACAGAAACGGAGACCCCATGAGCGACAACAGCTACACGCCCCCGAAAGTCTGGAAGTGGGAAGAGCACGCCACTGGCGGGCGTTTCGCCAGCATCAACCGCCCGGTGGCCGGCCCCACCCATGAAAAGGAATTGCCGGTGGGCAAACACCCGCTGCAGCTCTATTCACTCGCCACGCCCAACGGCGTGAAGGTCACGGTCATGCTCGAAGAGCTGCTGGAGGCCGGCCACACCGGGGCAGAATACGATGCCTGGCCGATCAGTATCCTGGAAGGCGACCAGTTCAGTAGCGGTTTCGTCTCGGTTAACCCGAACTCCAAGATCCCGGCGATGATGGATCACGCCCAGAACCCGCCACTGCGAATCTTTGAATCCGGCAACATCCTGCTCTACCTGGCCGAGAAATTCGGCGCCTTCCTGCCCTCCGACGTCCACGCCCGTACGGAAACACTCTCCTGGCTGTTCTGGCAGATGGGTATGGCACCGCTGCTCGGTGGCGGATTCGGGCACTTCTACGCCTATGCCCCGGAATCCTACGAGTACCCCATCAACCGCTTCACCATGGAAGTGAAGCGCCAGCTGGATGTGCTGGACCGTCAACTGGCGGACAACCGCTACATCGCCGGAGACGAGTACACGATTGCGGATATGGCGATCTGGCCCTGGTACGGCGCGCTGGTAAAGAACAAGGTCTATGACGCCGCCGAATTCCTGGAAGCGCACACCTACACCAACGTGGTCCGTTGGGCGGACGAGATTGCCGAGCGCCCAGCCGTCAAACGCGGTCGTCTGGTCAACAAGACCTGGGGCGACGAGGGCAGCAAGCTCCCGGAACGTCACGACGCCAGCGACTTCAACCACCTCTGAGCCCACGTGACGGATCGGATGCCGCCTACTGGCTGGCGTAAGCCCTCTGTGGCGCGGGCCGCATCCAGAGCCAGGCGGCGGCAATACCCACCAGCATGAAGCCGGTGCCGCCGTAGAAGGCGGCAACGGTGCTTTCCCACTCCACGAGTACCCCTGAGATCCAGGCTCCGAAAGCACCGCCTGCTCCATAGGTCAGGCCGCTGTACAATGCCTGCCCCTGGCCCTGGTGGCCGTCACCGAACTGAAGCCGGATGTAGTGCACCGACGCCGCATGCAGGGCGGCGTAGGAGGCAGCGTGCAGCAGCTGCGCCCCGAGCAGGATCCACAGGAACTGCGAAAACTCCGCGATCACCAACCAGCGCAGCGCCGTCAGGGCCGCCGCACAGAGCATGATGGCCCGCATCGGATAGGCGGACAGAAGCCGGTGCATGACGAGGAACAGCCCCACCTCAGCCAGTACGCCCAGCGCCCATAGGGCGCCCGTGCTGATCCTGGCGTAACCGAGCTGTTCGAGATGGATGGAGAAGAAGGTGTAATAAGGGCCGTGGCTGGCCTGGAGCATGAAGTTGAGGATAAAAAAAGACCAGACCTCGGGTCGCTTCAGGATAGCCGAAACCGGCCCGTGATGGGGCCGCCTGCGGGTACTGGGCTCGTCATGGACACATAGCGAGGCCATGAAGAGCCCCGCAAACAGCGGCAACACCAGCCAGGGCATGATGCTCACCGGCATGTAATCCAGCGCCGCCCCGAAACCGGCCACCGAAAGCATGAACCCCACCGACCCCCAGAGCCGGACGCGCCCATAACGCCGGGAGCTGGTCCCCAGGTTGTGCAGGGTGATGACCTCGAACAGCGGCAGCACCGCGTTCCAGAAGAAGCTGAACGACAGCATCACCAGCATCAGGCCCCAGAACTCCGGCCGCAGCAGCGCGAAGCTGAAGCATACCAGCGCCATCAGGGCCCCGAACCGGATCAGTCGCAGCCGCTTGCCGGTACGGTCCCCCAGCCATCCCCACAGGTTGGGCGCAATGATCTTGGTACCCTGCAGGGTGGCCAT
>JBNJEG010000227.1:0-2537 GCA_051745655.1 Pseudomonadota bacterium | reverse complement strand
GCCATTCTGGCGACGGCTGATCCGCTTCAGCTCGCGCTTGCCGGTACGGCATTGGGCCCGGGTACCTGTGAGCCCGATGGTCATCATGCACTTACCGTTGCCTGCGCCACGCCAGTCCAGGAAGCGCTCCAACGCCCCAATCATCCGGGGATGGCCGGCAAGGGCCAGCTGGGTTTCCGTCTCAACCGCATTGCTCAGTCGCAGCATGGAAAGCGGCGTGCGGTTCTGCACCAGTTGGCGGGCACACAGGCGCGCCCGATCCCAATCCGGGAAGAACAGCACGTGGAAGGATTCATGGTCCGCCACCGGCGTGACGCGCACCTTCACCTCGGTGATGACGCCGAAGCGCCCTTCCGAACCCAGCACCATTTCACGCGGGTCCGGACCGGCGGCGGAGGCCGGGAAGGTGGGGATCTCCCAGGTCCCCTGACAGGTCTCCACGCGCCCGCCTGCAAAGAGCTGCTCGATGCGGCCATAACGCAGGGACTGCTGTCCGCTCGACCGGCTGGCAACCCAGCCACCAATCGTGGAGAGCTCGAAGGACTGTGGAAAGTGGCCGAGCGTATAGCCCTGGGCCAGGAGCTGGGATTCCACCAGCGGCCCCGGCGTGCCCGCACCAAAGGTGGCGATCTGGCTCTCGCCGTCCAGGTCCATGAGCCGGTTCATACGTTCCAGCGAGAGCGTGAGGATGGGCCTTCCGGAATCCGCCGGGTTGATGTGGCCGGCGACGCTGGTACCGCCACCGTAAGGAATCACGACACAATCCTGCTCCCGGGCCCAGTCCAGAAGCTCCGCTACCTCCTCGCTGTGCTCAGGCAGCGCCACGGCATCCGGGAAAACCCCAAACTCCCCGCTGCGCATGGCGAGCCAGTCCGCCAGGCTCTGGCCCCTGGCATGGCGCACGCGGGTTTCGGCATCCGTGTAGACGCCATGGCGTTGTGGTATGCGGGATTCGGGCACCCGGGCGCACACCTGCTCGAGTGTGGCTTCAGTCAGTGGCGCGGCACTGCCGATGCGGGCTTTGAGGAAGTCCTGCCCGGCGGGCGGCAGTGGCAGGTGGAAGCTGGCATCACCCCAACCGTTCCAGCGTCGCATGCGATGTGTCTCCATTCAGGCTTTTTTGTTTGCAGCCTGTGATACACCATCGCCCATACAGTTGTCCATCGGGTTTAGAGCTTTTGCTCTAAGCGATGGCGCTTCAGGTGCGCGTCACAACCCTGTTACGGCCATCCGCCTTGCCCTGGTAGAGGGCCGCATCGGCTCGTTGCAGAGCCTGCTCAGGATGCTCGTCCTGCTCCAGGAAGACACTGATCCCTGCTGTCAGGGTAATGCGCAGAACCTCACCCTGATCCAGGGCATGGACGTCCTCCGCCACGTCATGCCGCAGCCGTTCTGCCAGCTCCAGCGCCTCCGTGATTCCTGTCCCCGGCAGTAGCAGACCAAACTCCTCACCCCCGATACGACAGGGCACGTCGCTCTCCCGCACGCCGCCGGCCAGGGTGTGTGCTACGCGCTTGATCACGGTATCGCCCACGCCATGGCCAAAGGTGTCGTTGACGGCTTTGAAGTGATCAATATCCAGCATGATCACCGCCGTCGGAATGCCTCGCCGTTGGAACAACTCATAGCTTTCCGCGAGCCGCTCCATGAATACCCGCCGATTGTGGATATGGGTAAGTGGGTCCGTCAGCGACAGCTCCCGCAGGCGGGCTTCCTGTTCCTTCTGCTCAGTGATGTCCCTGACGGTTCCGATGAGGATCTGATCATCCCCCAGGGCGGTGTAATCCGCGCGCTCATGAACCCACCTCACCGTACCGTCTGGCTGTATGATGCGGTGCTCCACATCATGCAGTCCTGTCCTCTTCGCCCGTTCATCGCTGGCCTCAACGCTTGCCAGATCATCCGGGTGTACAAAGGATTTGAACGCATCGACCGACGGCGTGAAGGTGTCCCTGGAAACGCCAAAAATCTCAAAGACCTTGTCTGACCAGTAGAGATACCCATTGCTGAGACTGGCTTTCCAGTGACCGAGGTTACCGATCTCCTGGGCCTTTTCCAGGGTTTTTACCAGTTCGCGGTTGGCTGCAGATTCCTCGCGCAGGTTCTGCTCAAGGTGTTTCTGGGAGGTTATATCGAGATGGGCGCCACTGACCCACTCGGGCTGCCCGTCAGGGGTCCAGCTGATCACACGACCAAAATCCCGTACCCAGATCATGCGACCGTCCCGGTGACGCACACGCACTTCACAGTCATAGACGGAGGTGCGTCCCTCGAAATGCTCTTTCAGTGCATGCTCTGATACAGGGCGATCCTCATCATTGAGAACGTCCAGCCATGTCTGAATGGAGACGGGCTCAAGCTCATCCAGCGTGTACCCGAGCATCCGGGCCCAATACTCGTTGAACTCGGTCTCCCCGGTCTGCACGTTCCAGATCCAGGTTCCAAGCTCCGCGACCTCGATGATTGTCTCGAGTGCGGAAATCCGATCGCCAGAAACCGGGGGCTGCCCCATACATCACTCCAGTACTCGGATGAGC
>JBNJEG010000226.1:0-2543 GCA_051745655.1 Pseudomonadota bacterium | reverse complement strand
CTGCTGGTCCTGGCCGCTGCCACCCTCGAACTCCTCACCGTTGATCGTACCGGTGAAGTCGATGGTCATGACATCCTTCTTCTTGGCCTTGCGCTTGACTTCCTTGTGGGTGGCCTGCTGCCGGCGCAGATTATCGATCATCTTGTTGATGTCCTTATCCAGAACCTCGGAATAAGGTTGCTCAACACTGATCTGGCTCAGGTCACCCAGCTCAATATCCGGCATGACCTCGAAAACGGCAACAAATTCAAAGTCCTTGCCTTCCTCCACGGTCTGGGGCTCAAACCGCGGCTGGCTCGCCGGCTGCACGTCCTGCTCCTGGATCGCCTCCATCCAGGCATTACGCATCACTTCGCCGAGAACTTCCTGGCGTACGCCCTGGCCAAAGCGCTTGCGTACCACCTTCATCGGGACCTTGCCCGGACGGAAGCCGTTGAGACGGACCTGTTTCGCGGCTTCGCGCAGGCGTTCGTCGACCTGCTGCTCAACTTCCTCCGCTGGCACGCCAATCGTCATGCGACGCTCAATGTTGGAGGTCGATTCAAGGGAGACTTGCATGGAATATCCTCAGTTATTGCCGTTCCGATTCAATGTAAAGCCGGGGATCATAGAAACGTGAGCGCGACTTGGCAAGGCCGCGGCGTTCGGGGCGCTTATTCTATCACGTTCTGGCCGCGCACTCCGAGGGGGAATAATCACAGAGAAGAAGGGAGTGGTGCGAAAGGAGAGACTCGAACTCTCACGGGTTGCCCCACTGGAACCTAAATCCAGCGCGTCTACCAGTTCCGCCACTTTCGCCCATAAAAGAGGTCAGCCCTGATGGCTGGAAATAAAGGAAAATGGGGTGGACGAAGGGGATCGAACCCTCGACCGCAGGAGTCACAATCCTGAGCTCTACCAACTGAGCTACGTCCACCACTGAAAGGCCGGGATTCTACCGTACCTGAACCACTTCACCAAACGCCGTCTGCCAGAGGTTGGCGCGCCCGGTAGGACTTGAACCTACGACCTACGGCTTAGAAGGCCGGTGCTCTATCCAGCTGAGCTACGGGCGCACATTCATCCGCCCACAACGACCCGCCTGATGAGTGCAATGTCTGGTCGGGGTAGAGAGATTTGAACTCCCGACATCCTGCTCCCAAAGCAGGCGCGCTACCAGACTGCGCTATACCCCGAAAACTCACCCACGCCGGCTCTCAGCGAAGTTGGAGCGAATCATACCGAGCGGTGTGAACAGCGTCAACACGATTGGCGACCGAGTGTAAAACTGCGACAATAGCCGCTTTTCCTGAACCAGCCGCACAAGGCCCCTACATGACAGCGCAGATCATTGACGGCAAGGCCATCGCTCTGGATCTCCGCCGCTCCGTGGCGGAACGAGTCAGCCAGCGGATCAGCGAAGGGCGTCGCCCCCCGGGTCTGGGCGTGGTACTGGTCGGCAGTGATCCGGCCTCCAACCTCTATGTGAAGCGCAAACGTGAAGCCTGTGACGCGGCCGGCCTCCACACCGAGGACCACCACCTGCCAGCGGAAACCACCCAGGACGAGCTGAACCAGCTGGTGGACCGGATGAACGAGGACCCGAACATCGACGGCATCCTCGTCCAGCTCCCCCTCCCCGAGCACATGAACCCGGACGAGATCCTCCTGCGCATCCGCCCGGACAAGGACGTCGATGGCTTCCATCCCTATAACCTTGGCCGCCTGACCCAGCGTCACCCGGAGCTGCGCCCCTGCACCCCGGCCGGCATCATCCATCTCCTCGACCATATCGGCACGCCCTACAAGGGCCAGCACGCGGTCATCGTGGGCGCCTCCAACATCGTCGGCCGCCCTCTTTCCATGGAGCTGCTGCTCAAGGGCGCCACCGTCACCGTGACCCACCGCTTCACCGGCGACCTGCCCCGCTTCGTGGCCGACGCCGACCTGCTCATCGCCGCCGCCGGCAAGCCCGGACTGGTGCATGGCGAATGGATCAAGGAGGGCGCGACGGTCATCGACGTGGGCATCAACCGCACTGCTGAGGGCAAACTGATCGGAGACGTGGAGTTCGCAGCAGCCTCCGAGCGCGCCGGCTGGATCACTCCCGTGCCCGGCGGCGTGGGGCCGATGACCATCGCCATGCTGCTGCAGAACACCCTGGAAGCCGCGGAACGCCACGGCTGACTCCCCGAAAAGCGCCTGAGGAAGGTGGCGGGTAACGCTGTCCGGGACTGTCTGGAGCCATGGATGGCGGAAGACAAGCGTACAGGGACGTATTTACAGCGTATCCCGTACAACGGTCCCCGCCCCCTTCCCTTCCGCTGTCCTGAAAACCAAAAAAACCCCGCCGAAGCGGGGTCTTAGCTCAATCAGTTCAGCGTTTACTTCACTGACCGTACTTGGCCTTCGCCTTGCGACGGTAGGCGTGCAGCAGCGGCTCGGTGTAACCACTGGGCTGCTCGCGGCCCTTGAAGATCAGGTCGCAGGCCGCCTGGAAGGCCACGTTACCCTCGAAATCATCCGCCATGGGGATGTAACTCGGGTCGCCCTCGTTCTGGCGG
>JBNJEG010000225.1:0-2555 GCA_051745655.1 Pseudomonadota bacterium | reverse complement strand
AGATCAATGGCCAGGTCGCGGCGCAGCTGGTTGCGGATCTCGTTGAACGTCAGCCCCTCGCGCTTGAGCCGACGCCGCAGGGTCTGGGGGTTCAGGTTCAGTTCCTCCGCCACCTGCTCGAAAGACGGCATCGTTACCGGATCACGCCCGATGATGCCTCGCACCCGCGCGTGCCAGCTGCTGTGGTCGAACTGGCGGGCCACCATCACCAGGTTCGGGTTGGCCAGGAACTCCTCCAGGGAACGCCGATCCTGGCGCACCGGCTCATCCAGCATCGCCGCCGAGAACCGCATGCGCGTAACCGGCTGCTCGCAATGCACCGGCGCGTAGCGGTACATGGGCCGAAACTCCTCGGCGTAGAACGGCGCCGGGAAGCTGAAATCCACGCCCAGGATGGGAATGGAATAATCCAACAGCCAGCAGGCAAAGCGGTGGTAATAGAAGAGCGTGGATACGTGGGCGTAATGCGCGAGAGGCCGTTTCGGGTCCGTCGGGGTCAGCGTCAGAACCGCCTCTCCGCCCTCGACGCGCAGCCGGGGCGTCATGCCCCAGTCAAACAGGCTGAAGAAATGGCAGTACCGCCGCAGCGCCTCGCCCAGCGTCTCCGCCGTGATCACGGCGTGGCACATCATCTTCCAGGTCCCCAGCCGGTGCGGCACCCGGGTGTACCCCAGCATCTCATCGCCCATGGCGATCATGATGTCCTGCAGCAGCCCCGAATACTGCTCCGCCGCAATCCGCGCCTGGCCCTCAGCCAGAAGACCACGTGGCACGCCATGCTTTCGGAACAGCCCATCCAGCTGCCCATCACCGCCCTGATAATGGGCGAGCGCCGCCTCGATCATGCGGACTGAGACTGTGATGGAGCTCATTGGCCTACCTGCACCGGCAACGGATCATGAAAGAATCTGTTACATCATGACCATTCCCGGTCTGGTTTGACCAGCAGGATCAGCTCCCCGAGTCACCATTGAGGGACGCATCGAGAAAGTCCGCCGCCTCGGCAGTCGCACCGTCATTGAACAGGAAGCTCAGCACATGCCCGCGCAGCCAGAGCCGGTAAAGCTGCGCCTCAACACCGTTTTCCGTCAGCGCGTCCGAAAAATCCTCGGCATGATCAATCGGCACAAGCCCGTCCCAGGTGCCGTGGAACAGGAAGAACGGCGGCGCGCCGGCGTGAACGTGATGGATCGGTGACGCCTTGCGGTGGGCTTGCGGGTCTTCCTCGTAGGTCACGCCCAGCAGCTGCTCCAGCCGCCGTCCGCCCTCGAACTTGTCAAAATCCGCCGGCAAGCCACCCGCCACAACCGCTTTCGGCTCCAGCTCGGCGCCACCCCAGGGCTCATTCAGCGGCGACTCCTTCCCGGAAACCACACCCAGCATACTCACCAGGTGCGCCCCGGAAGAGAACCCCCAGGCCCCGATACGTTCCGGGTCCAGGTCGTATTCAGCCGAATTCTCTCGGAACCATCGCATGGCAATCTGCAGGTCATGGAGCTGGGCCGGAAACCGGTATTCCGGGGCGAAGCGGTGATCGATGTTCATCACCACGAAGCCCTCCCGTGCCAGCTCATTCGCCGTGTCGCTCATGTCCGCGCGGGAACGGTACTCCCAGCCACCACCATGCACCATCAGGACGCCAGCATGCTGGTTTTCCGCGCTCGTTTCGGGGTAATGGATATCCGCCCTCAGGGTTTCAGGCCAGTCGTCGGGCGTATAGGCCAGGTCCCGGGTGACGCCCACGGCATACGGCGGTTGGTTGGGGTCGCCGGGGCCACTGGCACAGGCCGTCAGCAGGAGGGGCCCCAGAAGAAGGGTAAGGATGCGCATCATGACTCGCTTTTCCGCGGAGTGATGCTCTAGGTACGGCAGGCCCCATCAGTGGGATCAGAGACTACCGCTCGACATCCATGGTCTCCATGACTCCGTTCAACCTGTTTTCTTCAATTTTTCATCTATGCTTCTCAGGATGGGCTGGTAAAAGTGAATCGAGACCAGCTCAATGTACAGAGATCCTTTATGAAACAGCACCAAGGGCCAAGAAGGCCCAGATACAACGGACTCCGCGTGCTGGCGCTCACCATCGTGGTGGCGGCATGGGCTCCCTGGAGCTGGAGCGATGAAGGCCAAGATGACGAGCCCGTCCTGCTGGTTACCGGTGAATGGCCTCCCTTCACCTCCCAGGACATGGATGGATCCGGCTATTTTACCGCCGTGGTTACGCAGGTTTTCGAGCGGATGGACCAGCCCTATGAGGTCCGTTTCATGCCCTGGAAGCGAACCATGGCCATGATTGAAAAAGGTGAGGCGTTCGCCACTTTCCCCTACCGCATCACCGATCAACGACAACAGAAACACACCTTTTCCAGGGCGGTAACGACCTCATCCGGCCGCCTTTTCTACCTTGATTCACGATTCCCGAACGGGCTCCAATGGCAGGACTACGGCGACCTGAAAGACTACAAAATAGGCGGCACACTGGGTTATTGGTACGAGGCCGAATTCCGCCGGGCCGACCTTGATTCCGAATTCGTAAGAAGCGACGAGGTCAATTT
>JBNJEG010000224.1:0-2601 GCA_051745655.1 Pseudomonadota bacterium | reverse complement strand
CCTTCGGCCTGGCCCTCGGCGGTGGCGCCGTTTTCGGCATAGCCCACCTCGGGGCACTCAAAGCCCTTGAGGAGCATGGCCTTCGCCCGACGCACATAACGGGCACCAGCATTGGCGCGATCATGGCCTCGCTCTATGCCTTCGGTCATACACCGGACGCCATCCGGGACGCCTGTTCGAAGCTGGACTGGTGGCAGCTGTCCAGCTTTGGCTGGTCGAAGTACGGCATCATGAACAATTCCGCCATGGGCGACTTCGTTCGCCACCACATTGGCGACCGGGATTTTTCCCAGGCGTCTTACCCGATGGCGTTCATTGCCACCGATCTTGCCGCACGAACCAAAGTTATTCTGGACCAGGGCGACGTTGCGACGGCGGCCATGACCAGCGCCTGCGTACCGGGGCTGTACAGCCCCATCGAGCGGGGTGAGCAATTGCTGGTGGATGGCGGGCTGGTCGAGAACGTACCGATCTCGCCGCTTAAAAAGTGGGGCGTGGACTTTGTGATGGGGATCGACCTCAACGGCAGCAAACGCCGGCGCGAGCCGGGCGGCATGTTCGATGCCCTGGTGACGGCCTTCGACATCGCCATCGACAGCCACACCCGGACACAGCTGGCCGAGGCGGATTACGTGCTGGCGCTGGATCTTGCGGATTACGACCGCACCGACCCGGAGCAGAGCGACGCCCTGTTCCAGGAGGGGTACGACGCCTGCCAGAACGCCATTGGCGCGATCAAACAACAGCTGGATGGCAAAGCGTCAGGCCTGCTGGGGAGCCTCCGGCGCCGGCTGGGCCGTTCAGCGCCCTGGATTCAGGCCGGCTCCAGCGGCGCATAGGCCAGCACCAGCCACTTACTGCCTTCCGCGAAGTTCACCTGCACCCGGGCGTGAGCACCGGCGCCTTCGGCGTTCATCACAATGCCTTCCCCGAACTTGGGGTGAACCACGCGCTGGCCGAGCTGGAAGCCGGTGTCGGTCTCGGCGGCGGCTGCGGAGCCCGCGCTGCTGAACATCGTCGGGCGTGTCACGGTGTTGCGCAGGCGCACCTCACGCATGTGATCGTCCGGGATCTCGCGGATGAACCGGGAGGGCGCGTTGAAGCGTTCCTGGCCGTAGAGCTTACGGGATTCCGCGTAGGTGAGGGTGAGCTTGCTCATGGCGCGGGTCATGCCCACGTAGGCGAGGCGGCGCTCTTCCTCCATGCGGCCGGGCTCCTCGGCGGACATGCTGTGCGGGAAGAGCCCTTCCTCCATGCCGGCGAGGAAGACCATGGGAAACTCCAGGCCCTTGGCGGAGTGCAGGGTCATAAGCTGGACGCTGTCCTCGTCCGCCTCGGCCTGGGATTCACCGGCGTCCATGGCGGCGCGGGCCACGAACTCGCTCAGCGGGTTCTGGTCGTCCTCAACCCGGAATTCGCGGGTTGCGCCCACCAGCTCGTCCAGGTTCTCTACCCGGGCCTGGCCTTTCTCGCCCTTTTCACGGCCGTGGTAGTCACGCAGGCCGGTATCGCGCACGGCGCGTTCGGCCAGTGAGTGCAGTGGCAGGTTCTCGTGGTTGTCCGCCAGCTGTTCGATCAGGTCGACGAAGGTCTGCAGGCCGGTGCGGGCCTTGCCCTTGAGAAGCTGGTGGTGGAGCAGGTTCACGGTGGCCTGCCACAGCGAGACACCCTCGCGCCCGGCGGCCTCACGCACCGTCTCCAGCGCCTTGGCGCCCACGCCCCGGGTGGGGATGTTCACCACGCGCTCGAAGGCGGCGTCGTCATGGCGGTAGTTGACCAGCCGCATGTAGGCCAGGGCGTTGCGGATCTCCTGGCGATCATAGAAGCGCAGGCCGCCGTAGACGCGATAGGGGATGGCCTGGCGCAGCAGGGATTCCTCCAGCACGCGGGACTGGGCGTTGGAGCGATAGAGGATGGCGCATTCGGCGCGGGCGTTGCCCTGCTCGGCCCAGGCACTGATGGTGTCCGCTATGTAGTTGGCTTCGTCCTGCTCGTTGAAGGCCGAATACACGTCGATGGGCTCGCCGGTCTCGCCGTCCGTCCACAGGTCCTTGCCGAGCCGGCCCTGGTTGTTGGCGATCACGGCGTTGGCGGCCCCGAGGATGGTCTGGGTGGAGCGGTAGTTCTGCTCCAGGCGCACCATCCGGCTGCCGCCGAAATCCTGCTGGAACTGCTGGATGTTCTCGATGCGCGCCCCGCGCCAGCCGTAGATCGACTGGTCGTCGTCGCCGACGATGGTCAGTGGCACCCGGTCGCCACTGAGCACCCGCAGCCAGGCGTACTGCACGGCGTTGGTGTCCTGGAACTCGTCCACCAGCATGTGCCGGAAGCGGCTCTGGTAATGGGCGCGCAGCTCGGGCTTTTCCAGCCACAGCTCGTGGGAGCGCAGCAGCAGCTCGCCGAAGTCCACCAGGCCGCTGCGCTGGCAGTTCTTCTGGTACTCGCGGTAGACGTTGATCAGGGTGGTGGTGAACACATCCCCGTGATCCTCGATGTGGTCCGGGCGCAGGCCCTCGTCCTTGCTGGAATTGATGAACCACTGGGTCTGCTTGGGCGGCCAGCGGCTCTCGTCCAGCTGCAGCTCGCGCATCACCCGCTTGA
>JBNJEG010000223.1:0-2632 GCA_051745655.1 Pseudomonadota bacterium | reverse complement strand
AGCTGGTTCTCCAGGACCCGCAGTTCCGATTCCGTACCCAGCCGCTGCTCCTCGGTGGATTCCAGCAACTGGCGCTGGCGCAGCACATCGGCGCTGCCGGCCTGACCGCTGCCGAACTGAGTCTCCAGCAGCTTCATCACGTTGCGGTTGGTCTCGATCTGGGTTTCAGCAAGCTCGAGCTGCGCCCGCTGGGCCCGCAGCTGGTACCAGGTGCGGGTCACTTCGGCGGTCAGGGTGAGGGCCGCAGTATGGTAGTCCGCGCGGGTGGCACGGGCCCGGAACTGTTCCGCTTCCACCTGGGAGTTGATCCGGCCCCACAGATCCACCTCGTACTGGGAACTCAGCCCCAGGCTCAGGCTTTCCTCGCGCTCGCTGCTGTCACTGTTGCTGACTTCACCTTCGGCGTTGGCCTCCAGGTTCGGGTAGAGGTCGGCAGACTGCTGGTCCACGGCGGCGCGGGCTTCGCGCAGGCGCTGCCAGGCAGTGAGCAGGTCGAGGTTGGCATCAAGGCCATCCTGCACCAGCGCGTTCAGGCGGTCGTCGTCGAAACTCCGCCACCAGCGCTCGGGGGCCGGTTCATCACCGGAGGCCGAGAAAGTCTCGGGTACTGTAACCGGCGGCTCCGGCTCCTCCTCAGGCTGGGAGGCACAACCGGCTACGAGGCCGACCAGCAGCAGTGCCATCAGGCGTTCAGGCATGGATCCAACGTTGGTTGAGGGGCTCGGTCATGACCCCGGCAACACTATCAGGCTGCCGGGGTCATGACTATTACAGCTCGGGCTATCGGGATCATTCAAAGGCTTTACTGATCACGTCCCGGTAGTTGCGGATACGCTGGACATAGTGGACGGGTTCATAGCCCCGGGCGTAGCCGTAACGGGTGCTGGGGTAATAGCGCTTATCCGCCTTCAGGGGCAGCACCTCGCGCATGTCCTTCCAGGAATCCGGGTTCCTTGCGAGATTCCTCGCCAGCTGGCGGGCGTCCAGGAGGTGGCCGCGCCCGATGTTGTAGCTGGCCAGGGCCAGGAATGTCCGGTCCGGCTCCGGAACGGTCTCGGGCAGGCGCTCATGCCGGTCCGCCAGGTAGCGTGCGCCGCCATCAATGGCCTGCGCCGGGTCCAGCCGGTTCTCCACCCCGAGTGAGCCCGCCGTGCGCTGGGTCAGCATCATGATGCCGCGTACCCCGGTGGGCGAGACCGCATCCGGATCCCAGTGGGACTCCTGGTAGGAGAGGGCTGCCAGAAGCTCTGCCGGCATGCCGGTTTTTTCCTCGGCCTCAATGAACTTGTCCTTGAATTGCGGAAGGCGCTCGTCGATGCGCCGGGTCAGCGCCCGCAGATCCACGAAATCGAATTCTCCGATGTAGGAATAGTACTTGTTCTCCATGGCCATGATGGCTTCGTCGCCGGCCCGGCTGTTCATCCATTCCCTTGCGGTGGCGGCCAGGGCATCGGCACCTTCCGGCAGGTACCAGCCGAGGTTCTGGCCTTCGGTCAGGTTCATGGCGACTTCAAGGTGCGGCCAGTGCCGGCGCGTCACCTGCACGATGTTGGAGTCGGCAACAGTGCAGTCGAACCGCTGTTCCGCCACCTGCGAGAGCAGTACTTCCGTGGTCAGGTCACTGGTACTGAAAGTGATGCCCTCGTGTTCATCGGCCAGTTCGTTGAGTGTTTCCACATAGCTGGAATCCTCGGTCACGCGGACTTCCAGCCCGGCAATATCCTCGGGCAGACGTGGCAGCGGGCGGCCCTCGCGGTGACAGATGAGCTGCTCCGTAACCTCTCTGTGGGCGGGGCCCTGGGTGAAGCGCTCGTTCCTGGAGGGGCGGTGGGTCAGCCCCGCGGATGCCAGGTGCGCCGTTCCGTTTCCCAGCGCCTCGATCACACCGCCGGTGGAGTCGTGCATGGTCCAGTCCACCTCCCAGCCCTGGGCCTCGGCGAACTCTCGGACCAGATCGTACTCGGGGCCTATGGGTTGCTCGTGGCGGTTCAGGTAATAGGTCGTGGCGCCATTGCGGGTCGCGACCTTGAGAATGCCCTCTTCCTCAACGGATTCCATGGAGACAGGCTCCTGGGGCGTATCCCCGCACCCGGTCAGGAGGACGGCTGCCACCGGGAGCATGAGGCAGGAAAGGAAACGCATTCAGGACTCCTTTTGTTACTTAAACCTTACTGATACGTAACCTTCGTTACGACCGATAAGCAACCCCGGATTGCATTCGGGGGTGTTGAATGGGTTCTGTGGCGGTAATATTGGAAAGCCCCGCCCGGAAAAGGGCGGGCTGGCCTGGGCAATTCGGTGGCATCATGCTGGAGTACCTGGATCACGAAGAGGGCAGGGCATTGCGCCTTACCCCGAACCGTTCCCTCAGCTGGAAGGGCAACATCATCATCTTCGGGTTGGTCGCCGTGGTCACCCTGATGGTGGCTATCGGCTGGCTGATCGCTGGCGTCTGGATGATCCTGCCGTTCGCGGGTCTGGAGCTGGCGGTCGTGGCGTATGGGCTCCACTACACCTCACGTCAGTGTTACCGTCAGGAGGTGTTGGTGCTGACCGCCGATACGGTGCGCCTGGAAAAGGGCGTCAACCAGAAAGACGCGGAGTGGACGATGCCACGGCACTGGGTGCGGGT
>JBNJEG010000222.1:0-2638 GCA_051745655.1 Pseudomonadota bacterium | reverse complement strand
GCGCTCCCAGCGATCCGGGAAGTCGATGTTCGAGTGATGGAACTGGCTTGCCAGGCTGACCGAGATCTCGAAGGCCACAAAGGCCACCAGGCTCGGGCCCCAGAGGGCAATCCAGCCGAGTTTCACGAAGAAGGAAATGAACAGTTCACCAGGGTGGAAGCGCAGGGCGGTGGTCACGTCCACATGGGTATCCACGTGATGCACCTTGTGGAACCTCCAGAGCAGTCCCACCCGGTGATTGAAGCGGTGCCACCAGTAATCGAACATATCCAGCACGATGATGGTGGCGATGATCCCGCCAATGCCGCTGTAGCCCAGCATGGGCGCCAGCCCCCAGCCCTGTTCGGCGATGTAGTCCGTCCAGTAGAGAAAGGGCGCCAGGATGATCAGCTTGAGCACCACGGTATTGAACACCGCCATGGCGGCATGCATTCGCAGGCGCTGCCCGCGTGGTTCCTGCCAGGGCCGCTTGGCGGCCAGGCTTTCAATCAGGAAGAAGAGCGCAAAACCACCGAGAAAGAGGGGCAGTTTCAGGTCGTCCATAGTGCCAGCTCCATTGTGCTGCAGTGCCTCCCGTTGGTTCGAGGGCTACCGAAGCAGGTTGATCCGGTCATCCACGAAGTTGTACCGCGGCTGCTGGACCCATTCGCCGTGCTCGTGCACCGGCAGCTTGTGGACGTTCTCTTCGTACACCACCAGCTCGCCGTCATGCTCCTGCAGCCAGAAATCCAGGTCATAGGTCTTGTAGGGGTCACCTATGGCCGCGAAGTTGGTGCAGGCGAAGTAGTGGCCGTCGCCCATGGTGCGCACCGGGTCGTGGATCTTCTGGAACCGGAGCTCAAGGGTCTGGCTGGTGCGCGGGTCCGTGATCTCGAAGACGCCGGGGTTGCCCATCTCCGTGCGGTTTTCGATGTGCTCGCGCATCGCAGCCTTGATCTCTTCCGCGCTGAAGGATTCAGGGTCCCTTTCCTCAGTCTGCGTGTCTTCAGCCTGAGCCGAGTCGCGATTTTCCTCAGTGGCGTCGTTCTGCTCCGAGCGGGGTTCACTCGCCTGCTCCGCGGAGGCCTCCTTGTCACTGCCGTCCGGTTCACCGCCCCATTGGGCCAGCAGCACCAGAACGAGGACGATGGGGAGGGCGATCATTCCCTTTTTAAGGAGCCAGTTGCTTCGTTCACTCTGCATGGGTCGTTACCTGTTCCATTCCACTACCGACTCTATACGTTCGGTGGGTGCTTTCCGTGCACTACTTGAGCTTGGAAGCCCAGATCGCCAGCTTGTGTTTCATGGCCCCCTGCGAGACCTGGTCTTCCGGAATGGGCTGGATCACCTTGTCGTGCACCAGGAGCCGGTAAATGTACTCGATCTTCGCCTCCTGGGAATCCGTGGCCTCGAATTCCACTACACCCCGGTTCTCGCCGTACTTCATGCCTTCCTCAATGGCTTTTTTGACCATTTCCTTTTCGTTCTTCATTTTCTTCATGGTCACCTCGTCCGGTATGCGTCTGAATCCACTGTAACGCCGTGGCGGAACCCCGGCCAGCGGCTTGCGGACGGATCTTCCCGATTTTCTGGTGCATAATCTGATTGGACCCGAGAGTTGCCTATTGGCCGAGGTGGTTCGATCCGTGTTTGGGCAGCAGTGATTCCAGAGGAGAGGATATGCGTAAACGGTTGATTGTGATGATGGCCGCACTCGTTGTGCTTGCTGGATGCAGCGAGGGTAGGGACGCGGAGGAGCCGCACCGGATTGAGGTCAGCGGTGCGGGCGAGGTCAGCCTGCCGGCGGAACTGGCGGATCTTGACCTGGTGTTCGAGGTGACGGCGGATGGCGCCTACGAGGCGAGTGAGCGTCTGCGGGCCAAGGTGAATCCACTGGTCGAGGAGTTGCGTGGTTCCCTGCCGGATGATGCCGAGCTTCAGGCCCGTTCCCTGGCGGTTGCTCCCCAGTACCGCTGGGATGACGGTGAACAGAATCTGGAAGGGTACAAGGCCACCCGCAGTATTCAACTGATGGCGCTGCCGGTTGCGGAGTTGGGGGAGTGGACTGCCCGGCTTTCGGAGCAGAATCCCCAGCGGCTGTCCGTCAGTAATTTCCGGCTCAGGGAGGGCGACACCGCGGAACAGCAGGCGTTGGCCCGGGCGTTTCGCAGCGCGCGCGGGCGTGCCCAGGCACTGGCCGAAAGTGCCGATCGCGAACTGGGGCAGACCGTTTCCATTCAGGAGCAGCAGGTATCCCAGCCTGGGCCTCGTCCCATGATGGCGGCGGATGCACGCGAGGGGACGCAGGAAGCGGATGAGTTTGAGCCGGGCAGTGTGCGTGCCCAGGCGGATGTGCGGGTTACCTTCGCCCTGGAGTAGGGGCGAACCATTGGGCAGTACCCAGCGTACTGCCCTCCATGACAGACTCGACCCCTCGCAACCTCATCCTGATCCTCGGCGATCAGCTCACCCCCTCGCTGCCAGCCCTGGCGGAGGCCGACCCCGATCGCGACCACGTCCTGATGGCGGAGGTCGCGGAAGAGGCGGGCTACACCAACCACCACAAGCAGAAACTGGTGCTGATCTTCAGCGCCATGCGCCACTTTGCGGCCGAGCTTGAGCAGGCGGGGTGGTGCGTTCACTACCACGCGTTTGATCC
>JBNJEG010000221.1:0-2709 GCA_051745655.1 Pseudomonadota bacterium | reverse complement strand
GAACGAACTGGGCTTTGCCGAGTACGTGGCGGTGGATGAGCACAACCGCATCAACATGTTCTTCTACACCCTCTCCCTGATGATCGGTACCGCGGGCCTGCCGCACGTGATCATCCGCTTCTTCACGGTTCCGACCGTCAAGGCGGCGCGCTCCTCCGCGGGCTGGGCTCTGGTGTTCATCGCCATCCTCTACACCACCGCGCCGACCGTTGGCGCCATGGCCCGCCTGAACCTGATGGAGACCTTCGGCACCACCGAGGCTACCGAGATGGTCTACGAAGAGCGGCCCCAGTGGGTGAAGAACTGGGAGAAGACCGGTCTCCTGGAGTTCGATGACAAGGACGACGACGGCACCATCACCTACAGCTCCAGCGAGGATGAGAACGAAGTCAGTGTCGATAACGACATCATCGTTCTGGCCAACCCGGAGATTGCACAGCTGCCGGACTGGGTTGTGGCGATCGTCGCCGCCGGTGGTCTGGCTGCCGCACTCTCCACGGCCGCGGGCCTGCTTCTGGCCATCTCCTCGGCGGTCTCCCATGACCTGCTGAAAGGGGTGTTCAAGCCGGACATTTCGGAGAAGAACGAGCTGCTGGCAGGCCGTCTCTCAATGGCCGGTGCCATTGCCGTGGCCGGTTACCTGGGCTTCAATCCACCCGGCTTCGCGGCGGGGACAGTGGCACTGGCCTTCGGGCTTGCAGCGGCCAGTCTGTTCCCGGCACTGATGTTCGGTATCTTCTACAAGAAGATGAACAAGGAAGGTGCCATCGCCGGCATGCTGGCGGGCCTGACCGTGAACCTGCTCTACGTGTTCCAGCACAAGGGCATCATGTTCGTCTCCAGCACCTCCTTCCTCGGAGACCTGGATCCGAACTGGTTCTTCGGCATCTCGCCGAACGCCTTCGGTGCGGTTGGCGCCATCGTCAACTTCATCGTGGCCATGGCCGTGTGCAAGATGACACCGGAACCACCGGACAACATCCAGCACATCGTGGACGACGTGCGGGTGCCCGTGGGCTCCTCACTCTCCTCTGGCGGTCACTGAACCGGCAGGATGTGCAACCCGCAACAACAGTGCTGCTTCGGCAGCACTGTTGTTTTAAGCTACCCTGATACGGAGTAGCCGGGAGAGCGCCCCCGAGACCCCTGGACGCTGCCCCGGCAATTCCCCCTTCCCTGAACAGAGGCCGCGCATGTTCCGCAATTTCCATTTCATTGTTGCTCTCCTGGTTGCTCCTTTCCTCGCCATCATGGCGTGGTACGCGGCCGACTCCGCGCTGGGAGACCGGGAAGAGGAAGCCAAGGAGGGGCTCGGCTATGAGCTCCTGGGGGAGTCGAACTGCCGTTACGAGAGCGGCACCTGCACCATGAGCAACGGCAACTTTGAGGTTGATATCAAGGTGGATCGTGCCGGCGAAGGTGAGCTGGCGGTCCGGCTGGAGTCCGCCCACGCGCTGGACGGCGTCAGCATGGGCTGGGTCAACCCGGGCGCGGAGGAGGCCGAACAGACGCCACTGAGCGCGACCAACAACAAGCGCACCCGCTGGGAAGGGGTGATTCCCGGCGAGGCCAGCACCAAAGCCCGCATGCGGATTCTGAGTCGGGCGGACGGCGCCAGCTATTACGGTGAAGCGAAAACCGTCTTCATCGACTACGAGACCAGTTTCGGGGAGGACTTCCGAAAATGACAGAAACCCAGTCCCTGCCGCCCGAGCTTGCCTCCATCGCGGAGTTCATCCGCCAGACACTGCCCTTCAACGCCCTCCCCGAGGGCGAGGTTGAACGCATTGTCCATGAGATGGAGATCGGTTATTTCCGGAACGGACATGTGTTCGACGAGAACACCCGGGACCAGGGACTGCGTATTCTGCGAAGTGGCGCGGTGGAGATCCGCAGCCAGGACGGCGAGCTGCTCGACCGGCTGGCAGAGGGTGAAAGCTTCGCCCTGAGCGGTCTTCTGCAGCAGGAGCCCGGCGTGCGGGCGGTGCTGATCGAGGACAGCCTGATCTATTTCCTGCCGCAGAAGGCCTACCAGGATCTGCGCGGGCGCTTCCGCGACTTCGACCGGTTCTTCCACGGCCAGCGCAGCCGGCGCCTGTTTCGGGCCACCCGCAGCATGGTCTCCCCCGACGGCATGCTCACACCGGTGACCAGCCTCATGGCCAAGGATCTGGTGACCACTACCGAGGAAACACCGGTCTGCGAGCTGGCAGAGCTGATGTCCAGCCGCCGGGTATCCTCGGCGCTGGTCCTCAATGAGGGCAAGCTGAGCGGCATCGTCACCGACAGGGACCTGCGCAGCCGGGTACTGGCGGCGCGCCGTTCGCCGGACACGCCGGTTTCGGAGATCATGACCGCGGACCCGGTGAGCCTGGAGCGCAAGGCGACGCTGTTTGACGCAACCCTGTTGATGACCCGCCACCGCATGCATCATCTTCCGGTGCTGGATGATGGCAGGCCTGTGGGCATCCTCACCACCTCGGACCTGATCACGGCCCGCCAGGACGACCCGGTCTACATCGTCCAGCGCCTGTCGCGCCAGGAATCGGTCGCCACCATGCAGACGGTGCTGCGCGACATTCCGCAGTTCCTGCTGCGCTGGACGGATGCCGGAGTGCCGGCGGACCAGGTCAGCCACATCCTCACGGCCATCAGCGATACCGTGACCAACCGCCTGATCGAGATGGCCCTGGACGAGCTGGGCCCGGC
>JBNJEG010000220.1:0-2729 GCA_051745655.1 Pseudomonadota bacterium | reverse complement strand
TTCCGTCAGCCCGAACTGACGCAGCAGGAAGTTCGCCAGATGACGCGGGCAGTTGTCCGCCACCTCCAGTCGCACCGCGTCACCGAAGCGCCGGCTCAACAGCTCACCGCGCAGTGCCGAGGCGAGGTCCTCCAGGTCATCCTCCAGCTCCAGGTCCGCGTTCCGCGTCAGGCGGAACTGGTAGCAGCCCTTGATGCGCATGCCCGGAAACAGCAGGTTGGCGTGGGCGTGAATCATGGAGGACAGGAAGACCAGGTTGTCACCACTCTCACAGACCTCATCCGGCAGCCGTACCAGCCTGGGCAGCGAGCGGGGCGCTGGCACGATGGCCATACCGGTCTCCCGGCCGAACGCATCCTTGCCCTCCAGCTCCACCACAAAGTTGAGGCTCTTGTTGACCAGCCGCGGCAGCGGATGGGAAGGATCCAGGCCGATGGGGTTCACCACCGGCATGATCTCGTCACGGAAATAGCGTGCAACCCAGTCCGCCTGGGCCCGGGTCCACTCACGCCGGCGCACGAAATGGATGTTCTCCTCGCGCAGCTCCGGAATGATCCGTTCGTTCAGGATCCGGTACTGTTCCGCGACATACCGGTGGGCAACCTCGGCGATCTCGCTCAGGGTCTGTTGCGGCGCGCGCCCATCCGGGCCCGGCACTTCGCGGCCGTATTTGAGCTGCTGGCGCAGGCCGGCAACCCGGATCTCGAAGAACTCGTCCATGTTGCTGCTGAAGATGCAGCAGAACATTAGCCGCTCCAGCAGGGGATGACTCTCGTCACAGGCCTGGCGCAGCACCCGATAGTTGAACTGCAGGTGGCTGATCTCGCGATTGAAATAATTCTCTGGCGCCTTCAGGTCCGGAAGCTGCAGACCACTGGTATCGGTTATTGCCTGGTTCATGATGGTTCCTTATCCGTTGGTGCCCCTCAACAGGCGTGCGGCCCTGACCGCGAAATAGGTGAGGATGGCACTGGCACCGGCCCGGCGCAGGGCCGTCAGGCTCTCCATCATCACGGCGTCGGCATCAAGCCACCCCTTCTCGCCGGCCGCCATGTGCATGGCGTACTCGCCACTGACCTGGTAGGCGAACACCGGCACGCGGAACTCGTTGCGCACCTGATTGATCACATCCAGGTACGGCATACCGGGTTTGACCATCACCATGTCGGCGCCCTCACGCAGATCCAGGGCCACTTCCTGCAGGGCTTCGTCCAGATTTGCAGGGTCCATCTGGTAGGTGCGTTTGTCACCACCGCCCAGACTGGCCGCTGAGCCAACGGCATCCCGAAAGGGACCATAGTAGCTGGAGGCGTACTTGGCAGAATAGGCCATGATCCGGGTGTTCACATAACCTTCATCTTCCAGCGCCTCGCGGATCACGCCGATGCGCCCATCCATCATATCCGAGGGCGCGACCACATCCGCCCCCGCCCGGGCATGGGAGACGGCCTGGCGCACCAGCGCCACCAGGGTCTCGTCGTTGAGCACGTAGCCACTGTCGTCCACGATCCCGTCCTGGCCGTGACTGGTGAATGGGTCCAGGGCGACGTCCGTCATGACGCCCAGCTCGGGAAAACGCTGCTTGATGGCCCGCACCGCCTGCTGGGCCAGGCCGTCCGGGTTCCAGGCCTCGGCGGCATCCTCGCTCTTGCGTTCAGCAGGGGTCACCGGAAACAGCGCCACCGCCGGGATGCCCAGTGCCACCACCTCTTCCAGATGCACGAGAAGACGATCAATGCTGTGCCGCTCAATCCCCGGCATGGAGGGAACCGCCTCCGTCTGACCCTCGCCCGGCAGCACGAAGACGGGGTAAATAAGGTCATCCACACTCAGCCGGGCCTCGCGCACCAGCCGACGGGAAAAGTCATCACGGCGGTTACGACGCAGGCGGGTTGCGGGGAACTCTCGACTATGGTGACTCAAGGCATCTACTCCTGTTGCTCCTGGCCCGCTTTACAGGTCCATTATGCCAGAGAGCGTGAACGGATCGGGCATTATCCCGTTCCGTGCAGACATGTGATTTTTTGTTGCAGCCAGCGGCGAAGTCGCCTGCGACATCTAGACTATCAGTCAGGTCAGGTGCTCACGGGCACGGGGCCTCTATCCCTTGAACCACTGTTCAGCCGGGCCCTGCGTCCGGCTTTTTTGTGCCCAGCACACCTTGACCAAAGAACTGAACTCTGATTCACTTATTAGAGATTGCCCGGACCAGGAGCACTAATGGCCTACCGCGAGACACCCCGCATGCGAGCCCGCAAGGAAGCCACCCGGCAGCGCATTCTGGACACCACTCATCAACTGGTGGCCGAGGGCGGTTTCGGAGCCGCATCCGTGGCGCGTGTTGCGGAAAAATCCGGCGTCGCCATCGGCTCGGTATACCGCCACTTTGAGTCCAAGAGTGACCTTTTTGCGGAGGTCTTTCGCCGCGCCACCGAGATCGAGGTAAACCGGGTCAGTGAGGCACTGGATACCACGTCCCCGGCGGACGAGGCACTGGCCAGCGCGCTTAACGCCTTTGCCCGCCGGGCCATCCGTGCGCCCACTATGGCCTGGGCCCTGATTGCGGAACCCGTGGACCCGCTGGTCGACGAGGAGCGCCTGCGGTACCGCCAGGCCTACGCGGAACTTTTTGAACAGACCCTGGCCCGGGGCATGCGCGAGGGATGCTTCCGCCCGGACCAGAACCCCAGACTCAGCAGTGCCGCCACGGTCGGTGCCATTGCCGAAGC
>JBNJEG010000219.1:0-2819 GCA_051745655.1 Pseudomonadota bacterium | reverse complement strand
CTGGGTTGTGGCGCGCATGTGGCGGAGCTTCGCCGCGAGCGGGCCGGTCCCTTCGAGCTGACACAGGCGCTGACCCTCGACGAGCTCGAGACGATGGGCCGGGATGCCGTTCGCGAGCGACTGCAGGCACCGGATGTGCTGCTTGCGGATCTGCCGGCAGCGGTGTTGGACGAGCCCAGGGCCGTATCGATTTCCAACGGCCAGGCTGTTACCATATCGACCTCTGAATCCGCGGTCGACGGCCTTTGCCGGATCTACGACGCGGATGGGCGCTTTCTCGGCCTCGCGGAAGGGGTTGAGAATACCCTCCGGCCCCGGCGACTGATGCGCACGGGATCGGGGAACCAATAGCACTACGTAATACCAGTACGGTCGGGCTGTAAATATGCGCGGTTCGGGCCGTTTTCATTCAAGGCATATTGGGAGAAAGCAAAACCATGGCACTGACCAACGAAGAAAAGCAGCAGATCGTCCAGAACTACCAGCGCGCTGAGGGCGACACCGGCTCCCCCGAGGTACAGATCGCGCTTCTGACGCACAACATCGTGAAGCTGCAGGATCACTTCAAGGACAACAAGCAGGATCACCACTCGCGCCGCGGGCTGATCCGGATGGTTAACCAACGCCGCAAGCTACTGGACTACCTCAAGCGCAAGAATGCGGATCGTTACGTTGAGATGATCCGCAGCCTTGAACTCAGGCGCTAAACGGTCAACACAATCTCGGCCAGACCTTCGGGTCTGGCCGTTTTGGTTCTGAACAACGAACGTCTGGAAAGGAGCAACTGTGAATCCAGTCAAGAAAACCTTCGAATTTGCAGGGTCCACCGTTACCCTCGAGACCGGTCGCATTGCGCGGCAGGCCACAAGCGCTGTCCTGGTCACCATGGACGACACGTCCGTGCTGGTTACCGTGATGGCGGACAAAGAACCCAGCCCGATGCCGTTTTTTCCGCTGGCCGTCCATTACGTTGAGAAGACCTACGCGGTGGGTAAGATTCCCGGTGGCTTCCTCAAGCGGGAAGGGCCCCTGTCGGAGAAGGAAACACTGACCTCGCGCCTGATCGACCGGCCCATCCGGCCGCTGTTCAAGGACGGGTTCAAGCACGAGACCCAGGTGATCTGCACCGTCATGTCCTCGAACAAAAACGTGGATCCGGACATTCCGGCCATGATCGGGGCGTCCGCGGCACTGTCCATCTCCGGTCTGCCCTTTGAGGGGCCCATCGGTGGCGCCCGTGTTGGCTTCACCGATGAGGATGGCTATTTCCTCAACCCGACGTACGAGAAGCTTGAGGAGAGCCGGCTCAACATGGTCGTGGCCGGTACCAAGGACGCTGTCCTGATGGTGGAGTCCGAGGCGGACCGCCTGACCGAGGACCAGATGCTGGGCGCGGTACTCTTCGCCCACAACGAGATGCAGACGGCGATCAAGGGCATCAACGAGTTTGTCGAGGATGTGAAGCCGACCTCCTGGAACTGGGAGGCGGAGCCCGAGAAGACCGAACTCAAGAACCGCATCAAGGAACAGTTCGGCGGCGAGATCGAATCGGTCTACCAGGTCAAGGACAAGCTCGAGCGCCAGGATAAGCTGGGCGAGCTGAAGAACCGTGTCCTGGAGGCCCTGGCGTCCGACGAAGAAGGTGGCGAACCCACCGAGAATGACGTCAAGGAATACTTCGGTAAGGTCGAAAAGGAAATTGTGCGTGGGCGCATCCTGCGCAATGAGCCGCGCATCGATGGGCGTGACAACAACACCGTGCGCCCGATCAGTGTAGAGGTGGGCCTGCTGCCGAACGCACACGGCTCGGCACTGTTCACCCGCGGCGAAACCCAGGCGATCGTGACCACGACCCTGGGGACAGCACGCGACGCGAAGATCGTGGATTCCCTCAAGGGGGAGAGCAAGGACCCGTTCCTGTTCCACTACAACTTCCCGTCCTACTCCGTGGGCGAGACCGGTCGAATGGGCCCGCCCGGGCGCCGGGAAATCGGGCATGGCCGGCTGGCACGCCGGGGTGTCCAGGCGATCATGCCCAAGCATGATGACTTTCCGTACACCATCCGCTGTGTCTCCGAGATCACCGAGTCGAACGGTTCCAGTTCCATGGCCTCGGTCTGCGGCAGCAGCCTGGCACTGATGGACGCTGGTGTACCGGTCAAGTCGCCGGTGGGCGGCATCGCCATGGGCCTGGTGAAGGAAGGCGAGGATTTCGCCGTCCTGACCGACATCCTTGGTGACGAGGACCACCTCGGCGACATGGACTTCAAGGTGGCGGGTACGCCCGACGCGGTCACAGCCCTGCAGATGGACATCAAGATCGCCGGTATCACCGAGCAGATCATGGAAATTGCCCTGCAGCGCGCCTATGAGGCCCGCCAGCACATTCTGGGCGAAATGGCGAAGGTCATTTCCGAGTCGCGTTCGGATGTTGCGAACAATGCGCCGAAGATGCACACCATGCATATCGACTCCGAGAAGATCCGCGATGTGATCGGCAAGGGTGGCGCCACCATCCGTTCGCTCTGCGAGGAGACTGGGGCCTCCATCGACATTGAGGACGATGGCACGGTCAAGATCTACGCGGAGAACTCAGAGCAGGTCGAGAAGGCCAGCTTCCGCATCATGGAGCTGACCGCGGACGTGGAAGTCGGCCGGGTCTATCGCGGTCGGGTCGAGCGCATCGTGGACTTCGGTGCCTTCGTTAACCTGCTTCCGGGTAAAGACGGCCTGGTGCACATCAGCCAGATCGCCGACCGGCGTATCGAGACCGTGCGTGAAGAGCTCACCGAGGGCCAGGAGGTGCTGGTCAAGGTGCT
>JBNJEG010000218.1:0-2850 GCA_051745655.1 Pseudomonadota bacterium | reverse complement strand
CCTGATTGAGCGTGATCAGGAGGGGATGACGGCTGCCGCGAAGGGACTGGACCTGGGCATGATCAGCTCAATAGGGCGCCGCAGTGGACTGCTGCCCGGTGAAATCCAGCAACGGCTGGCCGGGCACAGGCCGTCGGGCCTTATGGAGCGCCTGGCGCTGAGCGTGCCTGACGGTGGCGACTGGCGGTTCCGGGGCGGGCTGCGCAATGTCTCCATGTCGGCTGACGGCGGGGCGCCGTCGGGCAGCGGCCTCGATGGGTACATCCAGGCCGGACCGGAGAAAGGGCGGGTAACGCTCGAGCCTGGGTCCGCGCGCATAGGCTTCCCCGAGCTGTTCCATACCGAATGGCGGTTTGAGCGACTGGCCGGGCGCGTGCGCTGGGCGCGCCGGGATGACGGCTGGGAAGTGAGCTCACACAGCCTTCAGGGCCGCCACGAGGGCATGAAGGTTTCCGGAGGTTTCCGTCTGAGGCTTCATGAAGACAGCACGGACACACTGTCGCTGCGAGTGGGCGTTGCGGATGGGGATACCCGCCTGCTCGGGCGCCTTGTGCCGAAGCATCGCGTACCTCCGGAGCTGTACGCCTTCCTGACCGAGTCCATAGGCGCCGGCACGGTGACAGAAGGCCTTTACTACGGATTCGGGGATGTTGGAGAGGGCAGTGAGCAGGGTGCCTTCACCTCCAGCATGATGTATCGCTTCCGGGACACGGAGCTGGCCTATCATCCGGACTGGCCGAGCCTCGAAGGCGCTGCCGGGCGCGTTCATGTTCAGGATGGTGAAGGGCATGTTCAGCTCGGTCGGGGCCGGGTTGCCGGAGTTGACCTGGAGCCGAGTCAGGTACGGATCGTTCCAGCGGATGAGGGCGTGCGGGTGGATGTGGACACCGCAGCCCGCCGGGAGGGCGAGCTGCTTACGACGCAATGGCGGGATGAGAGCCCGCTTGCCGAGACGGTCGGCGGTTGGGTGCGGGATCTGGAGGTCAGTGGCTCCAACCGGGTCGATCTGTCATTGAGCCTCTGGCCCCAGACGGAGCGGGAGCCAGCCGTCGATGCCCGCCTGTCACTGGCGGATACGCGGGTACGCTTCCCCAGGGCAGGAGTTGAATGGCGGGAGCTGGAAGGCCCGGTTCGGTTCCGCAGTTGGGCCGGATTCAGCAACACGGAACTGGAAGGCCGGTTCATGGGCGAGCCGGTTGTCCTGGAGATCCGTGACGGGCGTGATCAGGCGCCCGTTTTCCGGCAGCAGGGCGCTATGTCCGTCGCGCGGCTGGCGCAATGGCTGGATCGCCCCTTGCCTCGGACCGAAGGCCAGTTCGATTACGACGCCGCGTTTCGTCCGACTGAGGGGCCGAGCCTGCGCCTGGACGCCAACCTGGAGGATCTGGTGCTGGACTGGCCAGTGCCCCTGGCGAAAGAAGCCGGTGAGGAACACAGTCTTACGGCGACCGTGGATTTTGGGGGCGATGGTGAGGATGCCATCCGCATCGGTGGCAACTGGCATCCTCTGGGTGCCTTCCGGTTCGTCCTGCGGGATGGTGCTATGGAACGGGGGCGTATCGGGCTGGGCGTGAGGGCCACGGATCTCCCGGATGAACCGGTGTTCAGCGTTACCGGCGCGGTGCCAGGGTTTCCGCTGAACCAGTGGTGGCAGGCGCTGTCAGACCTTCCGTCACGGGATGACATCATGAATGCCGGGCAGGAAAACGAATCCGGTACCCTGCTTCCTCCACTGAGGGTCAGCCTGGGAATCCGCGAACCCGGGCTCAATGGCTGGTCGTTGTCCCCGCTGCAGGTCGAGGCGCGTGCCGAGCCGGAAGGGGGCTGGCAGGTCGCGATGGATTCGGACTGGATTCAGGGAACAGTCGGCGATGAAGAGGAAGAGGGACTTTCGGTGGATCTTGAGCGCCTGCTGCTGCCGGAGTTGGCTGAAGGTGGGTCCTCCGATGGTGGCGTAACCCGGCTGGACAACGCCACCATGAGCGCGGCCGCCCGGGAGTGGCCAGAAGCCCGCGTCCGGATTGGTCGCCTGGTGCTGGGGGAGCGCGAGATTACCGGTCTGTCGCTGGCCCTGGCTCCGGACGGCACGCGGGTGCGGATTGACCCGTTAGCCTTCAACATGGGGGATCTGGCACTGGATGGTAGCCTTTCCTGGCAGCCTACGGCGGATGCCGGTGTCACCGAATTCTCGGGCAGTCTCAGTGGCAGTGATCTCCAGGGCCTGGAGGCGCTGCTTGGGGAAACAACGGTGCCGATCAGCAGCAAACGGGCCGAGGCGTCGCTCAACCTGGCATGGCCGGGTGGTCCGGGGGAATTCAGTCTCGCCCGGCTGCGCGCCGCCATGGATTTCCGACTGGAGAATGGCATTATTGACCAGGACATTGAGGGAGCGCGTATTTTCCGGGTGTTCAGCCTGCTGAATACCGACACGCTCTGGCGTCGTCTGCAGTTGGATTTCTCGGACGTCTATGAGTCCGGGATCCCGTTCGACCACATTGAGGGCGAGGCCCTGATCCATGAAGGGCGGCTGATCTTCGACCCGTCCGTGGTTATTCAGGCACCCTCGGGAGGTTTCCGGATGAGTGGCGAGGCGGATCTGGTTGACGAGATTCTCGACATGCGCCTGGTCGTGGTGCTGCCGGTTACCCAGAACCTGCCGCTGGCAGCCGTGCTCTTCGGTTATGCGCCGCCCATCGGGGGAGCGCTTTTCGTGATCGACAAGGTATTTGGCGGTATCCTGAGTCGGGTGACCAGTGCCACGTACACGGTTGAGGGCAACTGGAACGACCCGGACATTGAACTTCGCAACCTGTTTGACACGGAGTCGGACCTGGACAGTTATGAACGGCC
>JBNJEG010000217.1:0-2952 GCA_051745655.1 Pseudomonadota bacterium | reverse complement strand
ACGTTTATAACGCAAACAGGGCCTCCACACCATTAAGACTCGTTTACTGATTGTTGTCAGGAGGTCATGGCCGCGATGGGTGAACTCGTGTCACGTTCCCGCAGCGACAGCGCCGCGCCCACCCGCCGGGCAAGATCCGCATAGAGCCGCGAGACTTCCGAATCCGGCTCCGCCACCACCGTCGGGTTACCGCCGTCCGTCTGTTCCCGGATCGTGCGGTGCAGCGGCAACTGCGCCAGAAGCTCCACGCCATAGTCGGCTGCCAGCCGCTCGCCGCCATCACTGCCGAACAGGGGTTCATGATGCCCGCAGTGGCTGCAGATGTGCGTGCTCATGTTCTCAACCACGCCCAACACTGGAATATCCACCTTGCGGAACATCTCGATGCCCTTCTGGCCGTCCATCAGCGCCATGTCCTGGGGCGTGGTGACCACAACCGCGCCGGTCACCGGCACCTTCTGTGCCAGGGTCAGCTGTATATCGCCGGTGCCAGGCGGCATGTCCACCACCAGGTAATCGAGGTTATCCCACAGGGTCTGCCCCACCAGCTGCTGCACGGCGCCGCTCACCATGGGCCCACGCCAGATCATGGGCGTCTTGTCCGTGATCATGAAGGCCATGGACATGGCCTGGATACCGTGGGCCTCAACCGGTACGAAGTATTTCTCCTGCTTCGTCTCCGGCCGGGTGCCCTCGGGAATCCCCAGCATCAAGCCCACGTTCGGGCCATAGATGTCCGCATCCAGAATGCCCACGCGCGCGCCCTCGCCCGCCAGCGCCAGAGCCAGGTTCACGGCGGTGGTGGACTTGCCCACGCCACCCTTGCCAGACGCTACGGCAATGATGTTGCTCACACCCCCCATGGCATGCAGCTCACCCTGGGCCTTGTGAGGATGGATGTTGTGACTGGTGGTGATGCGCACATCCTCCACGCCCTCCACATCCTCGATGGCATGGGTCAGTAACGACCGGGCCCCGCCGGCAATGCCGCCCCAGGCATAGCCCAGCTGGATCTCAAAGGAGACCGTGCCGTCCTCGATCGTCAGGTTACGAACCGCGCCCAGCGACAGAAGATCCTGCTTGAGGTAAGGGTCGATGTACTGGCGGATGGCCTGTTCGACTGCCTTCTGGTCAATCGCCGTCATGCTGCTCCCGAAAACATTGGATTCCCATGCCCTTAATCATACGCGCAGCCCAGGGCGGGCGGCCAGACAGGCGGGGTGAAAAAAACGCCGCTGAACGGTATCATCGGCGGCTCCAACACCAATCACGGAGCCAGCCGAGCCCCATGAGCGAGCCGAGTGCCAACCGCCGCGACATCCTGGTCACCAGTGCCCTGCCCTACGCCAATGGGCCCATCCACCTGGGCCATCTGCTGGAGTACATCCAGACCGACATCTGGGTGCGCTATCAGAAGCTGCGGGGCGAGAACTGCCATTATGTGTGCGCGGATGACGCCCATGGCACCGCTATTATGCTCCGGGCCGAGCGCGAGGGGATCACGCCGGAAGAGCTGATCCGCCGTATCCAGGCCGAGCACGAGCGCGACTTCGCCGGCTTCCTGGTCGAGTTCGACAACTACTACTCGACCCATTCCGAGGAAAACCGCGAGCTGTCCTCCTACGTCTACCAGAAGCTGCGCGACCGGGGTCACATCGCCACGCGCACCATCACCCAGGCCTACGACCCCGAGAAGGGCCTGTTCCTGGCAGACCGCTTCATCCAGGGCACCTGCCCCCGCTGCCGCGCACCGGACCAGTACGGCGACAACTGCGAGGCCTGCGGCGCCACCTACACGCCCATGGAACTGATTGAGCCGAAATCCGCGCTCTCCGGCGCCACCCCCGAGGAACGCGAGTCCGAGCACTTTTTCTTCACGCTGCCGGACTTCGCCGACTTCCTGCGCGAATGGACCAACAGCGGCGCCCTGCAGCCGGGCATGGCCAACAAGCTGGCGGAATGGCTCGACGCCGGCCTGCACGACTGGGACATCAGCCGCGACGCGCCCTACTTCGGTTTCGAAATCCCGGACTCCCCCGGCAAGTACTTCTACGTCTGGGTCGACGCCCCCGTGGGCTACCTGGCCAGCTTCCAGAACCTGTGCAACCAGCGCGGCGACATCGACTTCGACCATTACTGGCGCGAGGACTCCACCGCCGAGGTCTACCACTTCATCGGCAAGGACATCGTGAACTTCCACGCCCTGTTCTGGCCGGCCATGCTCAAGACCGCCGGGTTCCGCACGCCCACGGCCATCAACTGCCATGGCTTCGTGACCGTGAACGGCCAGAAAATGTCCAAGTCCCGGGGCACCTTCATCATGGCGCGCACCTATCTGGATCACCTGCATCCGGAATACCTGCGCTACTACTTCGCCGCCAAGCTCACCGCCGGCGTGGACGACATGGACCTGAACCTGGAGGATTTCGTCCAGAAGGTGAACTCGGACCTGGTAGGCAAGGTGGTGAACATCGCCAGCCGCAGCGCCGGCTTCATCACCAAGCAGTTCGACGGCCGGCTGGGCTCTGAAATCACCGAACCGGAGCGGCTGAAGGAATTCACCGATGCGGCCGAAGAGATTGCAGGTTACTACGAGGAACTGGAAATTGGCCGCGCCATGAAGCGCGTCATGGAGCTGGCCGACCGGGCCAACCAGTACGTCGACGAGCAGAAGCCCTGGGTCCTGGCGAAGGACGAGGCCACCCGCGACCAGGTCCAGGCCATCAGCACCAACGCGCTGAACATGTTCCGCATCCTCATGACTTACCTGGCCCCGGTACTGCCGGAAACCGCCCGCAACGCGGAAGCCTTCCTCAACACGACGCTTGACTGGAACCGGCTGAACGATCATCTGCTGGACCATGAAATCAACAAGTTCAAGCCACTGATGAAGCGCATCGACTCCAAGCAGATCGAGGCCATGCTTGAAGCCTCGAAAGAAGACGTGGCCCA
>JBNJEG010000216.1:0-2973 GCA_051745655.1 Pseudomonadota bacterium | reverse complement strand
GTCGCGCGTGTAACGGAAGACGACGTCCGCTGCCAGCTGCGCAAGGCGAACGTGATTGATCCCACCGAGGTGGAGGCCGTGATCATGGAAGGTACCGGGACCGTGCACGTGCTGCGCGGTCACGGTGCTGCTCCGGAGCCGGACTCGTGGATCCTGAAGAACGTGCGGGACTACTCCGGTTCCCTCAATCGCCCTTGATCACCTCCCGCTCAAAGTGACCGAGCACCGCCATGATGATCAGTGCCATAACGGTCACCATTGAGGCTAATGCGAGGTTGCCAATACCGCAGGCCACGCCGACAGCGCCAGCGGTCCAGATGGAGGCGCCGGTTGTAATGCCCTGGATGTTCCCACGACTCTGGATGATGCTGCCAGCGCCCAGGAAGCCGATGCCGCCGATCACACCCTCCACGATACGGGTAGGATCGATGCGTGCTGACGGATCGCCCTCGGCGGTGGCGAACAGAATATGCATCCCCATCATGATGAAAGCGGCCGCGCCCAGTGAGACAAGCATGTGGGACCGCAACCCGGCTGGCTTGCGCCTCAGTTCACGTTCAAGCCCAAGCAGTAATGCCAGGCCAACCGCTACCGAAAGCCGGATGAGCATCTCCAGCGGTGGAATTTCACTGTCAAACACAGCATACCTCCCTTAGGGGTCGTTATCGGGTTGTTCTCCAGCCCATCAGGCTACATTGATCTGCTACGCTGACCGAAGTTTCCGTTACTTAAGGCGTTTCCATGGCCGAAGACCCTCTAAAAGCACTGTCTGACCTCGCAAGTGAAGCCCATGCCCGCATCCAGCAGGCGCATGAGCACATCAACCCGGTCGTGGAGGTGCGCCAGGGTATGCGGGACAGCGGCATTCCCGCAGACGTCATGACCATTGACTGCCTCCGTACCCGACGGCGCATCGTGCTGATCCTGCACGATGAGGATCCCGGAACGCTGCTTTTCGAGTTCATCACCCTGGACGAGGAAGCCGGCGGCCCATTCCGGCGCATGGCGCTTTCCGAAGTGGGCGCGGAGACGCTTTTTGACTGGATGCAGGACTACTTTTCGGACTGAAAACCGTATTTTCTTACGGTATGTATCGATTCGTGTTCCCCAGCCAACACCCCCCGGAATCTATCCTATACTCTCGCCAACCTGTTGCTGACGGATCGTCAGTTCATTCGCCAGTATTTGTCTGTCGCCGATGATGCCAACCCGGAACTACTTCGCGTTGCTGCTCACCCTGCCTTTGTTGGTGGTGGCCGTCTGCTCCCATGCCGGGGAACAAAGGGAGCTGAACCTGAATACATCCCATGGCGAGCTGGGTCTCGGCGGCATCAAGCAGTGGGATTTCCGCCTCAGTATGGACGCCATGGTTGCCGAGGATGAGACGCCCATGCAGGACCGCCCCGGCGCCAGTCCGGGGGCGAACCTGAATGTGGACCGTTTTCTTCTGTCAGGCCAGACAGGCGGTTTCAGCCTCCGGGTCGGTCATCATCAGCCCGCCAGACAGGGTCTGTTGTTCGACGGCAATACGGACTGGGGACTGTCCGCATCTGGTGATCTTGATGCGCTGAACAGCCAGTTGTCGGTTTTCGCGGTTAGTGGCGGCAACGCGCCCACCACCCCCAGTGAGATGAAGCTATCCGGTGATAAGCCCTACTACACCGGCGGCGTCTGGCGATCCGCGCTCCCGCTGCCCGGAGCTGCTGGAACCACCCTTTGGGCAGGTTATGTCAACAGCAGCGACATGGGCCCCCGTACCGGCTACGTGAGCGGCATTCACGCCTCACTGCAGTACCGGCTTGGCTATTCCGTGGGCATGAAAAGCGCCTGGCTCGGTAATCGATTGAACCTTGAACTGGAGCAGGCAACCAGCCGTTTCTCGATGGAGGGCAACGAAGGCAACGCCTCTGACCATGCTCACCTGGCATCACTGAGTTACCAGCCGGAGACATGCCTGCCGTTCCTGGACTGCGTGGTTGGTGCCGAGGCCCGCGATGTCGGCGGTGCCTTCTACAGCCCCGGCAACCAGTCAATGGCACGCGCCCGTGCCTTCGAGCGGATGTACCTCAACCTGGAGCTGCTCGACATTGGCGCCCTTGGCTATAATTACCGGGAGCTTGATGTGGGTTACGGGCCCTACAAACTGAGCAGTCACGGCAACGAGGTGTTTGCCAACCTGTCCCTTTCCCCCTGGGACTGGCTGAGCCTGCAACCCTATGGCCGATTCCAGCGGCGGCATTACAAGACACTGGACACAACGGGGCACCAGAGCCTCTTCCGCCTTACCGCGGATGCCTGGCTGATTCCGGACCAACTCGTGTACCGCAACACCATCAAAGTAACCCGCTCCCATGGCCCTGACCACTCGTTCCATATGCGGGACAGACGCCATCAGCACATTGGCGGTGAACTGCAATGGCAGGCGCTTTCGCCAACCCACAACCGCTCCGGCCTGGATGTGAACCTGAGATTCAGCGCCGACCGGCACGAATCCGACTTCAACCCCGGCGGCGGCCTCGACGACTACCGGGTTCTGCTCTCCATCAGCTCCAACGGTGATGGCGCCAGCCGGATCTGGTGATCTCCCGGCACCGGGTCTGCAAGCCTACCCAACCGGTCTTTTCTCAAAGACAAAAAAAGGCGCGGCCAAATGATTGACCGCGCCTTTTCCCAACATTTGCCTGACGTGTGATTTATGCGGCTACGTCGTAGCGATCCGCATCCATCATCTTGGTCCAGGCCTTCACGAAGTCCTTAATGAACTTCTCCTGGTTGTCGTCCTGGGCATAGACCTCTGCGTAGGACCGCAGGATCGAGTTCGAACCGAACACCAGGTCGACACGGGTCGCGGTCCACTTGGCCTGGTCCGTCTTGCGATCACGGATTTCGTAGAGGTTCTCGCCGGTCGGCACCCAGCGGTAGCTCATGTCGGTCAGGTTCACGAAGAAATCGTTGGTCAGCTGACCTTCACGA
>JBNJEG010000215.1:0-3011 GCA_051745655.1 Pseudomonadota bacterium | reverse complement strand
CAGCGCCGTGGCCAGGTCGAACAGGATGTCCAGCAGGCCCGCGAGAAGCTCGAGAAACTGCGCATGGACGCCCAGGCGATTGAGCTTCAGGCCGGCCAGTACCTGGAACAACTGGAGGAGCTCGAGGTCAGTCTTGAGGACATCCAGACCAGTCTCCCGGACGATGCCACCGCTTCGGCCTGGCAGGAGGAGCTGACCCGGATCGGTAACCGCATCCAGCGCCTGGGCGCCATTAACCTGGCTGCAATTGACGAATACCGGGTAGCGAGCGAACGCAAGACCTACCTGGATGAACAGGACCAGGACCTGCAGGAGGCACTGGAATCACTGGAATCGGCCATCCGGCGGATCGACCGCGAGACCCGCGCCCGCTTCCGGGAAACCTTTGATGCCATCAATCAGGGGCTGCAGAAGCTCTTCCCGCGGGTCTTCGGTGGCGGCAGCGCGCACCTTGAGATGACCGGAGATGACCTTCTTGAAACCGGCGTGGCCATCATGGCGCGGCCTCCAGGCAAGAAGAACACCACCATCCATCTGCTTTCCGGTGGTGAGAAGGCCCTGACGGCCATTGCCCTGGTATTCTCCATCTTCCAGCTCAATCCGGCGCCTTTCTGTATGCTGGACGAGGTGGACGCACCACTGGACGATGCCAACGTGGGACGTTACGCGAAGATGGTGAAGGAAATGAGCGAGCAGGTTCAGTTCATCTACATCACCCACAACAAGATCTCCATGGAGCTTTCCGACCAGCTCATGGGTGTGACCATGCACGAACCCGGCGTATCGCGCCTGGTTTCCGTGGATGTCGAAGAGGCTGCGGTGCTGGCCAACAGCTGATGAACAACCCGCAATGCCCCGGCATTGTCTTGGCCGGGGTCATTGCCTAAAGTGGCAGTCAAAACGGGCGCATCAGGATGCGCCGGGGGCAACCCTTGAGGACAGATAGAGGATCATGAGTCTCAGAGAATGGCTGATCATTATCGGAGCGCTGCTGATCATCGGCGTGGTCGTTGACGGACTGCGCCGGATGCGCAGGGCCCGGCGCGACTCGCTGGAAATCCAGCGTGGTATGGGTGGTGACGGGATCGGGCAGACGCCCATTGACGACGATTACAACTCGGAGCTGCCCAATGGCGGTGCCCGGCCCGTCGGAGGTGTGCAGGCCGATCCACGACCCAAGCCGGAACCCGCGCCTGCACCAGAACCCGCGATGGCGTCGGATTCCGAGCCCGAGGTGGCATCGGAACCCGAAGTGGATCCGGAGCCCAGAGCGGCTCCGGAACCATCACCAGAGCCAGCCCCGGATCCTGAACCGGCGCCTGAGCCGCCTGTGACGGGTCCCGAAGAACCGCTGTCCGCATCGGACGACGACGGGATCGTCGGCCCAGCGCGCGTTCAGGGAGAACCCGGTGTTCGCGCCCGTGCCGCTGAAGCCGGAGAAGTGGCTGGTGAGGCCGCAAGTCGACTCAGTGCCGGTGCGCGCGACATCTGGCAGAAGATCCGTGACGGTGCCTCCCGGGAGGAGGACGAAGGGGATGACAAGGGGGCGGGCGAAGAGGTGCCGTCGACGCAGGCCGGGACCGGGGAAGCGCCCGAGGCGCCGCCAACCGCTGGCGCCAATCGCCCCGAGGCTGAAGAGGTTATCGTTGTTCATGCCCACTGCCGCGGTGACGAGCATTATGCGGGCACGACCATCCGGCAGATCCTGGAAGCCTGCGGCATGGAGTACGGTGACCTGGGGATCTATCACCGGCATGAAGAGGCGGATACGCACACCCCAGTACAGTTCAGCGTGGCCAGTGCCGTCTCGCCCGGCACCCTGACGCCGGAGGAAATCGATTCCCTGGCAACGCCCGGGCTCAGTTTCTTCATGAGCCTGCCGGGGCCGAGTGAGCCGGTCCAGGCTTTTGATTTCATGCTCGAGACGGCGAACACCGTTGTGCGCAACCTGGGCGGTGAGCTGCGAGACGAGCATCGCAGCGTCATGACCAGCCAGACCATTGAGCACTGCCGCCAGCGGATCCGCGAGTTCGAGCGCAAGCGCCGCTCCCCGGCCAGAGCCTGAGAGGATTGCCGTCCGTGAGTGGGGAAGACAGCCCTGAACAGCGGATCGACGAACTGCGTCGAGCCCTCGACCATCACAACTACCGCTATTACGCCCTCGACGATCCCGAGGTTTCGGACGAGCACTACGACCGCCTTCTGCGCGAACTCCAGGAGCTTGAGGCGGCGCATCCCGAGCTGGTGACTCCGGAGTCGCCGACCCAGCGGGTGGGCGTAGCGCCGGACTCCCTGTTCGATGAAGCGCCCCATGAGACGCCCATGCTGTCCCTGGATAACGCCTTCGACGAGGATGAACTCAGGGATTTTGATCGCCGTGTGCGCGAGCGCCTGGGTCGTGATGAGCCGGTGGACTACGCCTGTGAACCCAAGCTGGACGGCCTGGCCGTCAGCCTTCTCTACCGTAATGGCGTGCTTCACCGCGCTGCCACGCGCGGCGATGGGTATACCGGCGAGGACATCACCGCCAACATCCGGACCATACGTGCGATCCCGATGCGCCTCTATGGCGATGACGTTCCGGAGGCCTTCGAGGTGCGGGGCGAAGCCTACATGCCGTTGGACGGTTTCGAGCGGCTTAACCAGCAGCTCGCCGAGGCCGGTGAGAAAACCTTCGTAAACCCGCGTAATGCCGCTGCCGGCAGTCTTCGGAACAAGGACCCCCGGGTGCCCGCCCGCCGACCCCTGTCATTCTGCAGCTACAGCGTTGCCGTGCCGGACGCCGCCGGGGTGCCGGCGCGCCATTACGACCAGTTGCTCAAGCTGCGGGAATGGGGCTTCCGGATTGATCCCCAGGTGCGCCTGGTCACCGGCATTGAGGAATGCATCCGCTACTACCGTGAGATGCTGGAAAAGCGCGAGTCGCTCAATTACGAAATCGACGGCATCGTCTACAAGGTCAATGAGCTGTCGCTCCAGGACCGGCTCGGCTATGTCTCCCGCGCTCCGCG
>JBNJEG010000214.1:0-3093 GCA_051745655.1 Pseudomonadota bacterium | reverse complement strand
TGATGGCGACAAACCCAATCCAGCGTCCAGCTGATCCGGCGGCAGAAGGAGACACGGCATCATGAGTGAACAGGAGATCCGGGTTCCCGAGCTGGGCGGAGCTGAGTCGGTAGAGATTGTCGGAGTTCTGGTCAGCGTCGGCGACTCAGTCAACGCCGAAGACCCGTTGCTGGAGCTGGAATCGGACAAGGCCACCGTAGAGCTGCCGGCACCGGCAGCCGGAAAGATCACCCGTCTGGATGTGAAAGAAGGCGATTCCCTCAAGGAAGGCGACCTAGTCGGCATGATGGAAACCGCCGAGGCAGGCGCCTCAGGCGACAGCGACGAGGAGCCTGTAGGAGCGAGCCCCGCTCGCGATGAGACACAGGAAGCGGATGCCGAGACCGACCCGCAGTCCGGGGATACGGCGACCGAGGCACCCGAAACATCCGGCGGCGAACAGGAAATCCACGTCCCCGAACTCGGCGGCGCCGAGTCGGTCGAGATCGTCGGGGTCCTGGTCAGCGTCGGCGATTCGGTGAACGCCGAGGACCCGCTGCTGGAGCTGGAATCCGACAAGGCCACCGTCGAAATGCCATCCCCCGCCACCGGCAAAATCACCCGGCTGGATGTGAAGGAAGGCGACACCCTCAAGGAAGGCGATGTCGTCGGGATGCTGGAAGTTGCGGGCAGTGGCGCACAGGAGTCAGGTAGCGACAAGCAGTCCAAACAGCCAGAGAAAAAGAAGGAAGCTGCCCCTGTAGGAGCGAGCCCCGCTCGCGATAATGCCCAGACTCAGGGCACCACCTCTGGCACCGCCGCCAAACCCGAAGCACCCGAGACCCCTTCTGGGAAGCGCGTCCACGCCGGCCCCGCGGTACGCCGCATCGCCCGGGAATTCGGCGCGGACCTGCAACAGGTCCAGGGCAGTGGGCCCAAGGGGCGTATCCTCAAGGAGGACGTCCAGGCCTGGGTGCGCAACCAGCTCCAGTCCGGCGGCAGTGCGCCTGCCGGTGGTGGCGCCGGCATTCCGGAAGTACCGCTGCCCGACTTCAGCCAGTTCGGCGAGGTCGAACGCCAGTCCATGACCAAGATCCAGCGGCTGACGGCCCAGGGCATGCACCGCAGCTGGCTCAACGTACCGCACGTGACCCAGTTCGATAAGGCGGACATCACCGACCTGGAAGCCTTCCGCAAAGACCACAAGGCCGAGGGTGAGAAGCGGGGCGTGAAGATGACGCTACTGCCGTTCCTGATGAAGGCCTGTGCCCATGCGCTCACCACCTATCCGCAGTTCAACGTGTCGCTGGACATGGCGAACGAGCAGATCATCCAGAAGCACTACTGCCATATCGGCATCGCTGTGGACACGCCCAATGGCCTGGTGGTGCCCGTGATCCGGGATGTGGACCGGAAAAGCATCTGGCAGCTGGCCGCCGAGGCCCAGGAGCTGGCGGGTAAGGCGCGGGACAAGAAGCTCACGAACAACGACATGAGCGGCGCGTGCTTCACCATCACCAGCCTGGGCGGCATTGGCGGCACCGCGTTCACGCCCATCGTGAACTCTCCGGAAGTGGCGATCCTTGGCGCCTCCAAGGCCGCCATGGAACCAGTCTGGGATGGCGCCGAGTTCCAGCCTCGGCTGATGCTGCCGCTGTCGCTGTCCTACGACCACAGGGCCATCAATGGCGCGGACGCGGCGCGTTTCACCGCTCTTCTTTCCAAGACCCTGGGGGATCTCAGGGAGCTGTTGCTCTAGCCCCTTCAGGGGGCACTCGCCTCTGCAGGTGCGCTATCCTGGCGCAGGCCAGGCTGGGCGTGGACGGAGGGGTTTCTGAAAAACGCTTTATAAACATACAATTGGAGAACATAAAAGGATCTGGCATACCGCATGCAAAAGATAGGGCACGAGGCCGGGTAGCCCTCTGGCGCGGGTTGAAAACAGGATGTGCTTCCCGGCCTCGCCCCTACGGAACCTGAGGAGGTGACCATGAAGCGTGCAACCAACCAGAGCCTGTTGTTTGAACTGACCAATGCCTACGAGCAGTCACTGGTCGAAGACCTGCATGAGTACTTCGACTGGGCGTACCTGAACAACTGAATCCGAACCGATTCAGTCCTCCCAACCCCGGCCCCTGTCGGGGTTTTTTGTACTCACCCGGTAAGCCATTATCTGATATCGGTAAAACCCATAATAAAAGGCCGTTAAATGGGTTAAAGCGATAACTTCTGCCTGATATCCTCTCAGGCAATTGTGCTATTGGATAACAGGTGCTTATTCCTGATGACTCTATCATCAAGCAACTCACCCCTGACTGACGAACAGGCTCGCCAGCTCAACGAACTGCTGGGTAACCTTGAAGGTCACCAGATTGATTGGCTTTCCGGGTATATGGCCGGCTGGCGCGCGGCCCAGACCGGGCAGCCCTCTGCCGGTGGGCAGGCCGCGGCGGCCGCCAGCGCGGAAGCCCCCTCACTGACCGTGCTCTACGGCTCCCAGACCGGCAATGCCGAGGGCGTTGCCGAAATGCTTGGCGAACAGGCCAGTGCCCGGGGCATCAAGGCCACGGTCGTGGATATGGCGGATTACAAACCGCGCCAACTGAAGAGCGAAAGCTTTGTGGCCGTGCTCGCGTCTACCCACGGGGAAGGCGACCCGCCGGACGGCGCTCTGGACTTCCACGAGTTCATGCACAGCCGCAAGGCACCCGGGCTGAAGGGCGTTCACTACGGCGTGCTGGCACTGGGTGACACCAGCTACGAGCATTTCTGCCAGACGGGCAAGGACTTCGATGCCCGCTTTGCCGAACTCGGAGCGACCCAGCTGGTGGAACGGGTTGATTGCGACGTGGATTACGATGACCCGGCGGAAGCCTGGGTCAATGCCATGCTGGACGCGATTGAAGCCAAGGCCGGAGCAGCCGTTTCAGCGGCGGGCAGCCAGCCTACCGGCTCCGCCCCGGGCAAGTCCCAGTATGACCGCAAGCACCCGTTCCCCGCGCCGGTGCTCGAGAACATCGTGCTCAACGGTCGTGGCTCCAACAAGGAGACCCGCCATGTGGAACTCTCGCTGGAGGATTCCGGCCTGAGTTATCGCCCCGGCGATGCGGTGGG
>JBNJEG010000213.1:0-3102 GCA_051745655.1 Pseudomonadota bacterium | reverse complement strand
AGCACGGCCCGGACAGCGTGGCCATGTTCGGCTCCGGCCAGTGGACCATCTGGGAGGGCTATGCCGCCTCCAAGCTGATGAAGGCCGGCTTCCGCACCAACAACATCGATCCCAACGCCCGGCACTGCATGGCCTCGGCCGTGGGCGGGTTCATGCGTACTTTCGGGTCCGACGAACCCATGGGGGTGTATGACGACATCGAAGAGGCGGATGCCTTCGTTGTCTGGGGCTCCAACATGGCGGAGATGCACCCGGTGCTCTGGACCCGGGTCACGGACCGGCGCCTGTCCTTCCCGGATACGGAAGTCGCTGTGCTCTCCACCTTCGAGCACCGCTCTTTCGACCTGGCGGATAACGGCATGGTCATGCATCCCAACGCGGATGTGGTCATCCTCAACTACATCGCCAACCACATCATCCAGTCCGGTAACGTGAACCAGGACTTCGTGGATAAGCACACCAAGTTCGTCCGTAACGTGACCGACATCGGCTATGGGCTGCGGCCCGAGGATCCGCGCCAGCAGGACGCCGAGAACGCGGACAACCCCAACAGCTGGTCGGACATGAGCTTCGAGGAATTCCGCGAGCACGTCAGTGAATTCACCCTTGAGCGCGCCGCCCGCGAATCCGGGGTGAGGGAAAGCCAGCTTGAGCGCCTGGCCGAGCTCTATGCCGACCCCGATCGCAAGGTCATGACCTTCTGGACCATGGGCGTGAACCAGCACACCCGGGGCGTCTGGGTGAACAACCTGATCTACAACCTGCACCTTCTTACGGGCAAGATCTCGGAACCGGGCAACAGCCCCTTCTCGCTGACCGGCCAGCCCTCTGCCTGCGGCACCGCCCGGGAGGTCGGCACCTTCGCCCACCGGCTGCCGGCGGACATGGTGGTCGCCAACGCCGACCACCGGAAGAAAGCAGAGAAGATCTGGAAGCTGCCGGAGGGCACTATTCCCTCAAAGGTTGGTTTCCACGCGGTGGAGCAGAGCCGTCAGCTGCACGACGGTAACCTCAAGGTCTACTGGACCCAGGTCACCAACAACATCCAGGCGGGCCCGAACTCGGCCCAGGAGACCTATCCCGGGTGGCGTAACCCGGAGGCCTTCATCATTGTCTCCGACATGTACCCCACGGTGTCCGCCCAGTGTGCGGACCTGATCCTGCCGACCGCCTCCTGGGTGGAGAAAGAGGGGGCCTTCGGTAACTCTGAGCGCCGGACCCAGTTCTTCCATCAGCTGGTGAAGGCGCCGGGCGATGCCCGTTCGGACCTTTGGCAGACAGTGGCGCTTTCAAAACGCATCCGGGTGGATGAGGTCTGGCCGGAGGAACAGCTGAAGAAGGCCCCGGAACTGCGGGATAAAACCCTGTTTGATGTGCTGTTCGCCAACGGCAATGTGGATGCCTACCCGCTGGAGGAGATGCGCGAGGGTTACCCGAACCATGAATCCGAGGACTTCGGGTTCTACATCCAGAAGGGCATCTTCGAGGAGTACCGGAACTTTGGCGAGGGCAAGGGCAAGGACCTGGCGCCCTTCGAGACCTACCACGAGGTACGCGGCCTGCGCTGGCCGGTGATCGACGGCGAGGAGACCCTCTGGCGTTACCGCGAGGGCTACGATCCCTACGTGGAGGAAGGCAGCGGCTGGCAGTTCTACGGCAACGACGACAACCGTGCCCGTATCTTTGCGGTGCCCGATGAGCCGCCGCCCGAGACGCCGGATGAGGAATACCCCATGTGGCTGTGCACAGGCCGTGTGCTGGAGCACTGGCATACAGGCTCCATGACGCGGCGTGTGCCGGAACTGCATCAGGCGGTGCCCGATGCGCTGGTCTACATGAACTTCGATGATGCCCGGGAACAGGGCATGCGCCGTGGCAGCGAGGTGCGGGTGATCAGCCGGCGGGGCTCGGTCAGGGCGCGGGTCGAGACACGGGGCCGTGTGCAACCGCCCAGGGGGCTGATCTTCGTGCCTTTCTTTGACGCGGGCAAGCTGATCAACAAGGTCACGCTGGATGCCACGGACCCCATCTCCAAACAGACCGACTTCAAGAAGTGCGCGGTCCGTCTGGAACTCGTGAACCTCGCGTAAGGCACCGGCAAAGGGAGTCCCATCATGAAAAGCTTCATCACGACCGTCACCCTTCTGGTGCTTGCCATCCTGGCCATGGGCGTGGCCGCAGAGAAGACCGATGCACCCAGACCGGATGGCCTGCGTGGCGCCGGCTACACCGACACGCCGGCGGCACCGCCCATTGCCGGTGTCACCGAACGCAAGGGGCGGCAGGAACGCAATTACCCGGAGCAGCCGCCGGTTATCCCGCACAGCATTGACGGCTACCAGCTGGACAAGCGCTTCAACCAGTGCCTGAACTGCCATAGCCGCAGTGCCTCACCGGAGAGCGGGGCGCCCATGGTCAGCATCACCCACTTCATGGATCGCAACAAACAGGTCCTGGCGGCGGTCTCCCCGGACCGTTACTTCTGCACTCAGTGCCACGTCCCGCAGACGGACGCGGAGCCGTTGGTGGAAAACCGTTTCGAGACAGTGGATGAGGTGCTCCGGCGCCTGGCCAATGAACGTGACGGCCAGGGAGGCAAGGAATGAAACAATGGCTGTGCTACTACTGGCGCCTGCTCTGGCGGCCGGCGGCCACCATCAGTCTTGGGGTGCTGGTGCTGGGTGGTTTTATCGCCGGCATCATCTTCTGGGGTGGCTTCAATACCGCCATGGAGGCGACCAATACCGAGGAGTTCTGCGTCTCCTGCCACGAGATGCGGGATAACGTCTTCCAGGAGCTCAAGGGTACCATCCACTACAACAATCGCTCGGGTGTGCGTGCCACCTGCTCGGACTGCCATGTGCCTCACGACTGGACGGATAAGGTGGCCCGCAAGATGGAAGCGTCCAAAGAGGTCTGGGGCTGGGTCTTCGGTACCATCAACACGCCCGAGAAGTTCGAGGCGAAACGGCGCGAGCTGGCCGAGCGTGAATGGGCCCGCCTGGAGGCCAACGACTCACTGGAATGCCGCAACTGCCACGAGTTCGACTCCATGGACTTCACCCGCCAGAGCCCCAGGGCTGCTGAAGCCCACTCCACCGC
>JBNJEG010000212.1:0-3122 GCA_051745655.1 Pseudomonadota bacterium | reverse complement strand
CGCCGATCTGGACCGGGCCTATGTCTTTCTGCGGGATGTGGAGCATGCGCTGCAGGGCATCGCGGACCAGCAGACCCAGACGCTGCCCTCGGATGAAGTGGGGCGGGCGCGGGTGGCGCTCATTCTCGGCTACAGCGACTGGGCCAGTCTGGACGAGACGCTCCAGGCGCACAGGGAGCGTGTGAATGCCCATTTCGCGGATATCATCGCACTGGAAGAAGACGATGATGAGGCTGCCGGGCAGGACGGTTGGGAGGATCTCTGGGCCGGGGGATTCGGGGATGAAGCGGCCGTGGCCTGGCTTGGGCAGGTTGGCTACGAATCCCCCGAGGCTTCGCTGGCGCGTCTGACCACGCTGCGTGACAGTCGCGCCGTCAGCACGCTCCAGACCGAGGGGCGCCGTCGGCTCGACCGCTTTCTGCCACGCCTGCTGGCCGCCCTGGCCGAGGAGGAGTCCCCTTCCGCCACGCTGGAACGGGTACTGCCGCTGGTTGAGGCGGTCCTGCGACGCAGCGCCTACCTGCTCCTGCTGACCGAGAACCCTGGGGCGCTGCGGGAGCTGGTGCGGTTGTGTGCGGCCAGTCCCTGGATTGCGGACCAGCTGGCGGAAACCCCGCTGCTTCTTGATGAGCTTCTCAACGCCGAGAGTCTCTACACACCGCCGGACCGGCAGCAGCTTCAGGCGGACCTGAACCAGCAGATGCTGCGGATTCCGCTGGACGACCTGGAAGAGCAGATGGAGGCGCTGCGCCATTTCAAGAAAGCCCATGTGCTGCGCGTGGCGGCCTCGGAGATCCGCGGTACCCTGCCGCTGATGAAAGTCAGTGACTACCTGACCTGGATTGCGGAGGCCGTGCTCGAGCATGTGGTGGTTTTGGCCTGGCATCACTTGACCCAGCGTTACGGCACGCCCACGGACGATCAGGGCGAGCCCATTGAGATGGATTTCGCGATCATTGGCTACGGCAAGTTCGGCGGCATTGAACTTGGCTACACCTCGGACCTGGACCTGGTGTTCGTGCACGAGAGTGATCCCCAGAACGCCACCAATGGTGACAGGTCCATTGATAATGCGGTTTTCTACGCACGCCTGGGGCAGCGGGTGCTGCACATCCTGCAGGCGCATACGCCCGCCGGTCAGCTCTACGAGGTGGATATGCGCCTCAGACCTTCCGGTAATTCCGGGCTGCTGGTATCCACGCTGGCGGCGTTCCAGACCTACCAGGAGCGCGATGCCTGGACCTGGGAGCACCAGGCACTGGTGCGGGCTCGCTGGGTGGCAGGGAGTCCGGCGTCAGGGGAACGGTTCGCGCGTATCCGCCACGAGGTGCTTGGGCGTGAGCGTGACCCCGAGGCCCTGAGGGAAGAGGTGGTCGCCATGCGCCAGCGCATGCGCGACGCCCATGCCTCGTCCGACCCGGCTGTCTTTCACGTCAAGCAGGATCCTGGCGGCATTATCGACATTGAGTTCATGGTCCAGTACCTGATCCTGGCATGGGCCCATCAGTACCCGGCCATCACCCGACAGCCGGACAACATCCGCCAGATGGAATCCCTGGGGGAGGCCGGCATTCTGGATACCGCCATGGCGAAACGGCTCCGGGACATCTTCATCGCCATGCGCTCCACGGTCCACCGTCGCGCCCTGCAGCGGCTGAACAGCGAGGTTGCCTCGGATCAGTTCGAGGCCGAGAGGCGTTACGTCATGGAATGCTGGCAGACGCTCATGCATCCGCCGAAGTAGACGCTTACCCGGCAGGGGATTCCGGATAATCGTGAGCGGGGCCCGCTCCTGCGTCGTAAAGGGTAGGGAGTATGCCCGACTCGCGAGGCTACCGGTTCTCATAGAGGGTCAGTTTCCTGCTAGAATCCCGGATTTGATGCTCTGCGCGAAAACCCAAACAAGAGGAGTTGGCGGCAATGTCGATGGCGGATCGTGACGGTCTTATCTGGCTCGATGGGGAAATGGTTCCCTGGCGCGAGGCCAAGGTCCATGTGCTGACCCACACGCTGCATTACGGCATGGGCTGCTTTGAGGGCGTGCGCGCTTACAGTACTGGCGAGGGGCCTGCCATTTTCCGCCTCCAGGACCATACCCAGCGCCTGTTCAATTCCGCGCATATCCTCAACATGAAGATACCGTACGACCAGGAGACCCTTAACGAGGCCCAGCGCCTCGTGGTCCGGGAGAACGGCCTAGCCTCCGCCTACATCCGCCCCATGGCGTTTCTGGGTTCTGAGGGCATGGGTCTGCGCGCCGACAATCTCAACGTGCACGTCATGATCGCCGCCTGGGAATGGCCTTCCTACATGGCACCGGAGGCGCGGGAGCAGGGCATCCGCATCCGCACGTCCTCCTACACGCGCCATCATGTGAACATCACCATGTGCAAGGCGAAGGCCAACGGCAACTACATCAACTCCATGCTGGCGCTGAACGAGGCCATGACCTGCGGCTACGACGAGGCACTGCTGCTGGATAATGAAGGCTACGTGGCTGAAGGCTCCGGCGAAAACCTGTTCATCGTCAATAACGGTGAACTGCACACCCCGGAGCTCACCTCCTGCCTGGATGGCATTACCCGCAGGAGCATTCTGGCATTCGCCCGGGAGCTGGATATCCCGGTCAGGGAGCGGCGGATCACGCGGGACGAGATCTACATCGCGGACGAAGCCTTCTTCACCGGGACGGCCGCCGAAGTGCTGCCCATCCGCGAGCTGGACAACCGCGCGATCGGCAAGGGCAGCCGTGGCCCGATCACAGAGCAGTTCCAGCAGATGTACTTTGACGCAGTGGAAGGCCGCCGGGAGCGCAACAGGGACTGGCTGACCATCGCGACCTGAGCCGGAGAACGCCCGGTCATGGCCCGCTGGCTCTACTCACTGCTGCTGACGCTGCTGCTGCCCGCCATCCTGGCATTCCTGTGGTATCGGGGGCGGAAGGACGCGCGTTATCGCGAACGTTGGTCGGAGCGACTGGGTTATGGCCCGGTTGCCGAAACGCCCGGTACGCTCTGGATCCACGCCGCGTCCGTTGGCGAAGTCATCGCGGCAACGCCCATGGTGAGGGCCCTTCGTGAGCAGGCCCCCGAGAGACCCATCCTGATCACCACCATGACCCC
>JBNJEG010000211.1:0-3151 GCA_051745655.1 Pseudomonadota bacterium | reverse complement strand
TCCATCCCGTTCCGGATCGTGGCGATCCTCGGGCTCAATGACGGCGAGTTCCCGCGCCAGCGTCCGCCACTGGGCTTTGACCTCATGGCCAATGATCACCCGCGCCCCGGTGACCGTTCCCGTCGTGGGGATGACCGTTACCTCTTCCTGGAAGCCATCCTTTCGGCACGGGAGCACCTCTACCTGAGCTACCAGGGCCGGGACCTCAATACCAACGCGGAGCGCCAGCCCTCGCTGGTGCTCACGGAGCTGATGAACTATCTGGAAGGCGCTACTGGCTGGTGCCGCGACGCCATACGGGAGCTGCCCCTGCAGCCGTTCAGCCCAGCGAATTATCAGGGGGCGGAGCCCAGTTTTGACCCCGGTTGGCTGCGCCTGACGGAAGCGGGTGGGGCGCGCGATCAGGCGCAGCGTCTGCCGCCGCCCGAAGCCGAGCCTGAACATCTAACCCTGGAGCATCTGGTCCGGGCACTGGAAAACCCGGCCCGCCACCATGCCCAGCAGCGCCTCGGGCTTTACCTCGAGGAGTCAGAGCTGCCCGAGCTTGAGGACGTTGAGCCCTTTGCGGGCAATCATCTCAGTCGGTACCTCATTCAGCAGGCCCTGATCCAGTGCCAGCTCGAAGGCGTTGATGACACCCCCGTTCTGGAACGCGCCCGACTTTCCGGTGAACTGCCGGAGCATGGACCGATGGCTACAGAACTGGCTCACTGGCGGGATCAGGCCCGGGATTTTGCGGGCGCCCTTGAAGGGTCCGGTGCCGCCGGGATCCAGTCGCATGCCGTTGAGCACACCATCGACGGCCTGACACTGGCCGCTGAAACGCCCCTGGCGCCGGACGGGCGTGTTGTCCTCTGGCGCATGGCCAACCCCAGGGGTAAGGATCTGCTGCGGCTCTGGTGTCACCACCTCCTTGCCAACCTGGACGACCAGCGCACGACGGCCAGCATTCACAGGGGCAGGGACGGGGCGCTGCGGGTACTCGAGCTTGAATCCATGGCGGCCGATGACGCGGAAGGCGAGCTGGTGAAGCTGGTGCGGGCGTGGCGGGAAAGCCTGTGCGAGCCTTCCCGCCTTCACGGGGACCTGGTTCGCGCCGTGGCAGACAAGGGCGCCGAGGCGGAAGTGGCACAACGGGTGAGGGCGCTACGCGATGCCTGGCTGGGGGACAGCTACAACGGCTTTCCGGGGGTCAAGGACGATGCCTACATCGGGTGGTTCTTTGACGAGGACACGGACCTGCCGTCACTGCTGGCCGCCACGGAGGCCCTCTACGGGCGCCTGATCGAAACCCTCGGGATCACCGATACCACGGAGGCGGCCTGATGCAGGAGCTGGACGTTACCCATCTGCCGCTGGAAGGCATCCACCTGATCGAGGCCAGTGCCGGTACCGGCAAGACCTACAACATCACGCGCCTGTACCTGCGGCTGCTGCTGGAGCGGGAGCTGGAGGTACAGCAGCTGCTGGTCATGACCTTCACCCGCGCTGCCACCGCTGAGCTCAAGGGGCGGCTCGCAGCTGAGATCCAACGCGCCCATGACCAGTGGGAAGATCTTGAGGACCCCTTCTACGCGGCGCTCCGGGAACGCTTCCCGGACACCACCCGGGTGAAGGCCCGCCTGCGCAACGCTGCCCTGCACATGGACGAGGCGGCCATCTACACCATCCATAGCTTCTGCCGGCGGGCACTCACCCAGGAGGCCTTTACCAGTGGCATCAGCTTCCAGGCTGCCATGGAGGTGGACGCCAGCGCCCTGGTGCGTGAGGCCCTGGAAGACTGGTACCGCCAGGAGGCCCAGGGTCCGGAGTTCCAGCAACTCTTCGAGTATCAGCCTACGCCCGAAGCCTTCGGGAAAGTCTGGGAAGGGACCATCAAGGGCACCGAGACGCTCCCGGAACCGGCGGTTCCGGACCTGGGGGAAGCCTGGCAGGCATTCTGCCGGCAATGGCCCGAGGAGCGGGAGGCGTTCGCAACCCATAACGTTGAAGCACGCCGGAAAGCGGAAACCAAAGCGGCCTGGCAGGGCACCCTGGACGAACTCGAGCGGCTCAGCAATCTGCCCTGGGATGGCAGTGTCCCCGAGGTTTTCAGGGGGAAGTTCCTGAAGGATGCGTTCAGCAGCGAGAAGAAGAAACAGGCCATGCCGGCGCTGTATGAGCTTGCATGCCAGATTGTCGATTTGCAGCGGGCCAGGGAAGCCTGGTGGGCCTGGAAGGGCGTGACCTTTGCCCGCGAGCACCTGGCCGCCAGCAAGGACCGGCTCGACCAGTTGGACTTCAGCGACCTGATCCGCCGCCTGCGGGAACAGCTGGAGTCCCCGGAGCGCGGTCCGGCGTTGGCACAGAGCTTGGGCGAGCAGTTCCCGGTGGCGCTGGTGGATGAGTTCCAGGACACGGACCCGGACCAGTACGCCATCCTCCGGCGGATCTACGGTGACGCCAGCGAGCAGGGCCGGATGCTGTGCATGATCGGCGACCCCAAGCAGGCCATCTACGGCTTCCGCGGCGGCGATGTCTTCGCCTATCTCACCGCCCGCAATGATGCGGATCACCAGTGGGTCATGGGCGCCAACTATCGCTCGGCGCCTGAGGTGATCCGCGGCTACAACCGCCTCTTCCACGGCCAGCCGGTGCCGGAGGATCCACGCGAGGCGGTTCCCCATGACGGGATCTTTGGCTACGGCATCCAGTACCCGCCGGTCACCGCCGGCAAGCCGGACCGCAGGCCCGTCACCGGACCAGAAGGGCGGGCTGCCTTCCAATGGGGGCTCCTCCCGGTTCACGAGGACATGGAAGGACTCAGCAGCAAGGGCAGTGGCTACACGAAAGACGGTCAGAAACCCCTGGCGCGCTGGACGGCACGGGAAATTCTCCGGCTTCTGACCGGCGCAACCGTTGATGACAGAGAAGTAGCGCCGGGCGACATCGCCGTCCTGGTCCGCGACCGCAACGAAGCGGCGATTATGCAGGAGGCCCTGACGGCACAGGGTCTGGATTCCGTCTATCTCAGCGCCCGGGACAATGTGCTGGAAAGCCCTGAATCCCTGGAACTGCTCAGGGCGATGCGCGGCATCCTGAACCTGGAGGACGACCGCCAGCTGGTCGCCGCACTGGCGACAACGCTTTTCGGCTACGGGACGCGCGAGCT
>JBNJEG010000210.1:0-3173 GCA_051745655.1 Pseudomonadota bacterium | reverse complement strand
TTGCTTGCGGCGGTCATCGGCACTCCCGGTCAGTGCAGTGTCTGTTGGTCCGGCTGGGGATGGTTGAATTCGGCGAAGACGTTGAGCACGCCCACCCGGATGTACTCGGACACCTCCTCGATGTCGCGGTCACCATCCTCGTCCGCGTCGTCGGCCTCGCTTTCCACCTGGCTGATGGCCACAAAATCCCGGACCAGCTCGCGGATATCGTCCGGCGCCCGGCTGAGACCATCACCAGCAGCCCGGGCCATGCCTTCGAGGAACCCACGGACCCAGTTGGAGACGGCCTCCAGGCGCTCGTTCAGCGGCGCCTGCTCCGGCGGCAGCAGCAGACGAAAGTCCATCTCCTCGGACTGGAGCGCAGCCAGGGTGGCCGCATAGAACGCGTGCAGAAGAGCGCGGGGGGAGGCGGGCTCATCGCCCTGCTCCTCCAGCAGGCGGTCGCACCCGAGGTGCTCCAGCGCCAGGTTCTCCCAGCGCTCGCTGGACAATCGTTCGCCCGCCGCCAGCTCCCCCGCCAGCAGCCCGTGCAGCTCACTGGGGTGATTGATGGCACTGTGGCGACTGTGGAGGTCGGACCACAGGTCAAAGTCGTAGACGACCTCCTGGAGGCGTTGGGTATCGTTCTCGTCAATCCCGCTCATGCGGCTTGCGGCTCCCTGATTCTCGGCAATGGCTTCAGCGCCCCAGACTAGCATGTCGCGGGCCCCTGTCGTACCGCAAATTGACCGCTACCGGGGAGCCCACTATAGTGATTTTCCAGAGGCGATTTCCGGAGAGAAAACCCATGGACCAAGCGGAACTCGAGGCACTGGCCGCGCGTATCGAGCGGCTGATCGAGCGCAATCGCCAGCTGGAAGCTGACAACGCGCGGCTGCGCCAGGCTCAGGAAGACTGGCAGCAGGAGCGGGTGCAGCTCATGCAGAAAAACGACATGGCGCGTCACCGGATCGAGGCAATGATCTCACGACTGCGCTCACTGGAGCATCACTGATGGCGGAACATACCGATAAGGAAACGGTGGCGGTCACCATCCTCGACAAGGAATACCTGGTCGCCAGCCCCGGCGACGCTCGGGGCGAGCTTGAGCGCTCCGCCCGATACCTGGACGACAAGATGCGTGAGATCCGCGCCAGCGGGCGGGTTTTCGGTACCGAGCGGATCGCGGTCATGGCCGCACTCAACATCACCCATGAGCTGCTTCAGAGCAGCGGCGACATGCCGGAGTCAGCCCAACGGACGCTGCGCGACATTGACCAGCGTGTGAAAGAGGCGCTCGAACAGCAGCAGACCGGCACGGAATCCTGAGGAACGCGCACCCCGCCATTGCATCCCCCCCCGCCAAAGGGCCTATAATCGAAACAACTCTCTGGGCTGTGCGACTTCACTGGATGTTGTCCTCGAGCCGATGCGCATAATCAAAGGGAGCCGCTCCCTGGTGATGTGAGCAAGTCCTCCATGCAGAGGAAAGCCTGATTCACCATTCAGGGGCTCCCGCCTTGGACTCTAGGGTTCAAGGGCACGATCCGGTCCGGCAGCCCGGAGGGTTTCATGACCTGCCTTTTCCAGAGTTTCCATGACGAGCCATCAACCGACCCGAAAACAGCTTCGCAGGGAACTGCGCGCGCGTCGACGCACGCTCACACGCCAGCAGCAGCGCCACGCTTCACGCAGACTGTGCCGCAACCTGCTGGCCAGCCGCGAACTCCGCGATGCCCGCAGTATTGCCCTCTACTGGCCCAATGACGGTGAGATCGATCCCCGCCCCCTTCGCCAAGCAGCGGAGCGCATGAACAAGACCTGCTACCTGCCAGTACTGCATCCCGTACTGGGCAATCGGCTCTGGTTCCTGCGCCTGGATGAGCATACGCAGATGACGTCGAACCGTTTCGGAATACCGGAACCCAGACTGCGTGGCGCCGCGTCGCGACCGGCCTGGGCGCTGGATGTGGTTCTGATGCCCCTGGTGGGCTTTACGGCAGACGGGGACCGGCTGGGTATGGGCGGGGGCTTTTACGATCGTACCTTTGAATTCCTGCACCGCCCCCACTGTCATGGCCCCCGGCTGATCGGTCTGGCTCACGACTGCCAGCGTCTGGAGGCCATGCCAACCGCCAGCTGGGACATCCCCATGGATGCAATCGTAACGGATCAGGGGTATTACCCGGTAAGCACCGGGAAGGGCTGACGGTCAGCCGGTCAGTTAATGATCCGGCCGGTCGCGTCCTGGCTCTGTGCGCTTTCCTGCACGGCACCGGAGGTCAACCTGGGTTCCTCGGAGGCCGCCAGTGACGTGATACCACTGATCAACAGCCCTATGACAAACACTGTTACCAGAACGCGGATGACGTCGGGTTGGCGATTCATCGGTCTGTTGTCTCCTGCCAGCTATTCTGTTTTTCTTATCAGGTCTGCCCGCGAAACAGGCACCTGCGCCTGCTTCTTCGGACTGTGGCAGAGAGTCTAGCAGTAAAACGGTTTTTTACAATTCGAGAACATTTTCAGTTCATTAGATCTTTGTAAGATTATGCAAACGGCTACTGCCCCAGGAACAGGCGGTACGCCGGATCATCCCCGATCTCCTCGTACTCGAAGCCAATTTCGTCCAGCATGTTACGGAAGTCCCCCAGATCCTCGTCCTCGACCTGGGCGCCCATCAGGACGCGGCTGTAGGCGGCACCGTGGTTCCGGTAATGGAACATCGAGATGTTCCAGCGGCTGCCCAGCGACATCAGGAAACTGATCAAGGCCCCAGGGCGTTCCGGGAAAGTGAACTGGAACACTTTCTCGTTGGTCACCGAGGGCGCGTGCCCACCGACCATGTGCCGGATGTGCTGCTTGGCCAGGTCGTTGTCGGTCAGGTCGAGCACCGGGTAGCCCAGATCCGTCAGTTCGCTCACCACCTCGTTGCGGCCCAGGCCACCGGCCTGGATCTGGACACCCACGAAGATATGGGCCTCGTCCGCTGACGAATAGCGGTAGTTGAATTCGGTGATATTGCGCTTGTGCAGTGCCTGTATGAACTGGCGGAAGCTGCCCGGCTTCTCCGGAATGGTGACCGCCAGGATCGCCTCGCGCTGCTCGCCGACCTCGGTGCGCTCCGAAATGTAACGCAGCCGGTCAAAGTTCATGTTGGCGCCACTGAGGATCCCGATCAGGTTCTCGTCTTCCAG
>JBNJEG010000209.1:0-3209 GCA_051745655.1 Pseudomonadota bacterium | reverse complement strand
CAATGGTCAGATGGCGCTATTCATTCCCGGGCTTCCACGCTAAAATGCCGTTTTCACTCATGAAACGGCCAGAGACTGCCCATGGCGCAGAGCGGTAACCAGGAAACCGGTGAGTTCTCCATCGACCAGCTGGCGCGGGCCAGCGGCATGACGGTCCGCAACATCCGGGTCTACCAGGAGCGCGGCCTCATACCGCCGCCGGAACGCCGTGGCCGCAAGGGCATCTACAGCGAGACCCACCTCTCGCGGCTGCGCATCATCGGCCGGCTGCTTGAGCGCGGCTATACGCTCAATAACATCTCCGAGCTGGTGGACAGCTGGGAAAGCGGCAACGGCATCGAGCATATTCTCGGGCTCGAGAAGGCCGTGGTCAGTCCCTGGTCGGACGAACTGCCTGAGTTCCTGACCAAACGTGAACTGGTACAGCGCTTCGGCAGCATCTTCATGGGGCGTGCGCTCAAACGCGCGGAGGAACTGGAACTGATCATCCCCGAGGGGCGGCGCTACCGCATTCCCAGCCCACGGATCCTGCACGCCGGGGCGGAACTGGCCCAGACCGGCATTCCACTCGAAGACATGCTCGATGTGGTTGCCTACCTGCGCCACAACGTGGAAGAGGCCGCCGAGGAAATGGTCAAGCTGGTCGAGCGCCACATCTTCAGCCGCTATGGCCAGCATATGCCACCGCCCGGGGAGTCCGAGGACCTCGCCCAGCTGATCTGGCGCCTGCGCCCGCTGGTGGAGATGGCCGTACTGCCTGAGGTGGCCCGTGCCATGCAGAAAGCCGCCGACCGTCATCTTGGGGATCGGCTGGCCTACATTCTGGATCACCTCAACCTGCCGGATTCCCAGGAAAAACCCGAGTAACGCCTGCCGCAACGCGTCCCCCGGACTGACCCGTCTGACGCCAGAATCCGTCATATCGGCCTTGTGACCCCCTCAAATATTGTTACATTGAGTATTGTGACTTTCATCAATGATAGATTGATGAAAGCCGGCAATCATCAAGGGGAGGGCAACCATGACAGCCGCAACCGCAGCCAAAGAGCACGAGACTGACGAAAACATCCAGGGCCCGGGCGATGAAGGCATGGTGATGCCCGAACGCCGGGACCTGCACTTCCTGCCGCCGCAGGAACGGATCCATGACTGGCACAAGATGGGCCCGCACATGACCCAGTTCATGAACACGCTCTCGCTGTTCTTCCCGGCCGGCGAGCGCATGTTCATCGACGCCCTGCGCACCTATCGCGACCAGATCCCGGACCCGGATCTGAAGAAAGCCGCCACGGCCTTCATCGGCCAGGAGGCGATGCACAGCCGCGAGCACATCGAGTACAACAAGCTCATGGAACAGGCTGGTCTGCCGGCGGAAAAGCTGGATACCTTCGTGTGGTCCCTGCTGGATTTCCTCCAGAAGAATTCACCCAAGAGCTTTCCGCTCAACGGCACCATTGCACTCGAGCACTTCACGGCCCTGATGGGCGGCTTCCTGCTGGACCACCCCGAGGTTATGGAAGGCTCCCAGGATGATTACCTCCGTATGTGGCAATGGCATGCCATGGAAGAGGTCGAGCACAAGGCCGTTTGCTACGACGTCTGGGAGAAGTGCGTGGGCCGTGGCCCGAGCGCCTACCTCAAGCGGATATTTGGCATGACCACCGCCACGACCATTTTCTGGGCTCTGGTTGTCGTCTTCTACTTCCAGATGACAAGTGCCAGCGAAGCCTGCAGGAAGGAAGGCTGGCGCGGCCACCTGACCGTGCTCAACACCCTGATGGGCAAGCCCGGTGTGCTGCGCAGGCAGATCCCGGAGTGGCTGGCGTACTTCAAGTACAGCTTCCACCCCTGGCAGCAGAATAACAGCCATCACATCGCGAACCTGAACGAACTGGCGGAAGAGGCCGAGGAAGCCTACCAGCAGGCACTGGCCGGCCAAGGCCACCATCACCATACCCATCACTGATCTTCGGGACTGCAAGAGCTCCCCAACCCCTTGGCCCGGTTCGTCCGGGCCCTTTTTTGTCCGCTCGCCGCGCTGACGCGCCACGGCGTCACATCAGTCTTGCCCCCTTCCCTCCCAGCGTTACATTGAGGACAACACCCATCGAAGAGAGAGGGCACGTCATGGCCACATCCACCGCCGCCAACGACCACCACGCAACGGATACCGGCCAGGACACCATGGTCATTCCGGAACGTCGGGACCTGCACTTCCTGCCGCCGAAGGAGCGCATCCACGACTGGCATGCCATGGGCCCGCACCTGAGCCAGTTCATGAACACCCTGTCGCTGTTCTTCCCGGCCGGCGAGCGGCTGTTCATTGATGCCGTACGTGCCTACCGGGACGAGATTCCTGACCCGGACCTGCGCAAGGCGGCCTCCGCCTTCATTGCCCAGGAGGCCTACCACAGCCGCGAGCACGCCGAATACAACCAGATGATGGAGGACGCCGGGCTGCCCGCCGGGCGTCTCGACCGGCAGGTACGCCAGATGCTCGACTGGTTCAAGAAGCACGGCAGCCGGCAGGACCTGCTGTGCGAGACCATCGCGCTGGAACACTTCACCGCGCTCATGGGCGGCTTCATGCTCGACCACCCGGAAATCCTGGAAGGCTCCCAGGAAGACTACCGGCGCATGTGGGAATGGCACGCCATGGAGGAAGTGGAACACAAGTCGGTGTGCTACGACGTCTGGGAGAAATGCGTGGGTCGCGGGCCGCGGGCCTACGTGCACCGGGTAGTGGGCATGATGCGTACCACCACCGTCTTCTGGAGCAACGTCACCCGCTTCTACCTGCAGATGACCGCCGCCAGCGAGGCCTGCCAGCGCGAGGGCTGGCGCGGCCACCTCACGGTGCTCAACACCCTGCTCGGCCGCCCCGGCCTGCTGCGCCGCCAGATCCCATCATGGCTGGAATACTTCAAATACAGCTTCCACCCCTGGCACCAGAACAACAGCCGCCACCTTCAGGGGCTGGATGAGCTGGCGGAGGAAGCCGAAAAGGCCTACCAGCAGGCCATCGCGGCCCACGCCACCCGGCACTGACTCCGTCCGGCCCGGCTCACTTCAGCCGGGCTGCATCCCCTCAGGCCGAGGGCGGAAATACTGGCCACTCATCAACGATGGCGCCGGCCTCGTAGACTGCGATCGCCCCGAACTGCAGGAAGACTGCCTCGCTCTGGTGCGGCCGGAAGAACACGAACTCA
>JBNJEG010000208.1:0-3214 GCA_051745655.1 Pseudomonadota bacterium | reverse complement strand
CCGAGCACGGAAATGGCCAACAGCACGCCCATGACGGGCCCGCCCATGGACAGAAGCTCTGCCACGGGCGCGAGCAGGCTGTCGGAACCGGGTGTGGATAGACTCATAAGCGTTGATGACCCCCTGGGGGTAGTCTGCGAAGCGACGCTCGAATGATAAACATTATCATTCAAAAAGTGAAGGGGCCATCCAGCTACCCCTTCGCAGAGTCATCAGTGGAGGTGGGTGCGGTTATCCCCGGTGAACAGGGTGCTTTCGTCGAGTTTCTCGGTCACCGTGTCAATGATGTCCAGATAAGTACTGGATTCACGGAAGGATTCCGTCGCCGGCGCGAAAACGTCGCCGAGGCTTGGCTGCATTGGCGTGTCCTTGCCGGGATCCGCCTCATCACGCAGATGGGTCAGTTCCCGCAGTCCGGTTACGACCCCGAGCCGTGGCTCCCGGATCTGTTCATAGGCGCGGAAGTAGAGGCAACCGGGCGTGCCGATCTGCACGATCAGCGTGTCCAGTGACTCGTCCTCGCCGTCGCGCTGTATGGTGGTCCAGGCGGAGAAATACAGCATGACCGCCGGTGCGTCCAGTTCCTCGCGGACGGTGCGCAGCGCGTTCTGCCACTCGTCACTCTCGGCGTCTTCGGGAAGGCCGCCGAGTACGAGCTGGACGTTGTTGCCGTCGCCCAGCACAACGGCTGTCGGCGGTACATCGTATTCCCCGAGAATGCCGGCATGGGCAATGGTGATGGCGTCGTGCATGAGATCGGTCACGGGCACCTCCCTTAGAGTCGGGTCAGGTCGTTCAATACGACCCACCCTTAGAATAGACGCTTTGACAGGGAATCTCGACCCCCATTCAGCGGGAACCACCGGTGTGGCATAGTGAGGCTGTATTTCCCACCCAGGAGATGAGGATTTGTCGCGCACTCCCGAGCAGCGCCTGTACCGGGCCTGGCTGGTGATGGCCCTGCTGATTACAGTTATGGGGGTTGCGGCACTGGCATACAACCCTTTGCCGGCGATCGCAGCGCTTGCGGGCGGTGCGTTCTGTGGGTGGCAGGCATGGCTCGCATGGCCCCGTGCGCCTGAACCCTTATCGTTCCGGCTTGAGCCGGACCCTGCTCCTGGCTGTGTCGGAGGGGATGTGGGCGGTCGTCTGTACCCGCGTGGGGCCACTGCCATGCCCTCCGAGCCACAGGTCACCCTGGTCTGCACGCGCCTCTGCGAGAAAGCCGGGCACCAGAGCGTGGCGCACCGCCGTGACTGGCTCTGGTGGGAGACGCGCCCGGCCTTTTCCGAGGAGAGTGGCTGTCTGTCGTTCCGCTTCGAACCCCCGGCGACACTGCCCGCTACCGAGCCGCGCCCGGATCTGAGCGAGGACGAGTGGCGCTGCCATCACTACTGGACCCTGGTTGTCAGCGGTGTTGTGGCCGGCCAGAGTCGCGAACAGCGACTGCGGTTGCGGGTCCTGGCCGGCACGGAACGCATGGAGCAGCCCCTGGCGGATGCCTTTGAGACGCGTAACCAGTCACTGGGGCAGGATGATCAGGAACCCACGGATGCCATCCTCGAGGCCTGATTGCGGTCGATGCGGATTGCGAGCCGCCAGCGCCTGGGCCATGCTGACACGGCAACCGTCCCGAAGAGGCCTTCATGAATTCCGAGCTGCTTGAGATCCGTGACCACATGGCCCGCTTCCCGCCTTTTGATCGCCTGGCGGACGCGCTGATTGACGAGGTCGCGAGCGCCGTGGATGTTGCCTATTTCAAGGCCGGCAGCATGATCCTGGAAGGCGACCGCGAGATCCACGACCTGTGCTACATCCGCAGCGGCGCCGTGGAGATCTATCGCCGCAACAACGAACTCTACAACCGCCTGGGTGAAGGCGACATCTTCGGGCATTTCAACCTGTTGCGGAATAATCGGGTGCGCTTTCCCGCGCGTGCCATGGAAGACACCCTGATCTACTTCATACCGGATTCTTTGTTCTACCGGCTCTGTGAGGCGGATGACGACTTTGCCGAGTTCGTGGAGGTGGAAAAACCGCGCCTGCAGGCAACGGTCGAGGCCCAGCACAAGAGCAACGACCTGATGAGCACCCGGGTACGCAAGCTTGTGAATCGGCTACCGCTTCTGATTGAGGCGGATGCGACGGCCGAGGATGCTGCGGGCCGGATGACGGAGGAGAATGTCTCGGCAGCGCTGGTGGTGGAGCCGGCCGCGGATGCGGATTCCGTGATCTACACCGGGGCCGATGGGCGCCAGTGGGCCCTCAAGGGCATCCTGACGGACGCCGACCTGCGGGTCCGGCTGATTGCTGAGGGGCTTCCCAACACCACGCCCGTGATCGAACTTTACAGCGGCGCGTTGGTTTCAATCCAGTCGGACGAAACCGTCCAGGAGGCCATGCTCAGCATTCTCCGCAACAACGTCCAGCATCTCCCGGTGCTGCACCGACGCCGGCCCATCGGGTTGCTGCACCTTTCCGACATCATCCGCTACGAGACCCAGAGCAGCCTCTATCTGGTGGGCAGTATCCTCAACCAGACCACGCTCAAGGGGTTGGCGGGGCTCCGGCACGAGGTCAGCATCGCGTTCTCGCGCATGGTTCGGGACGGCTCGGATTCCAAGGTGATCGGCACCGCCCTGGCCTCCATCGGGCGCAGCTTCGCGCGCCGGATCCTGGAACTGGCGGAAGAGGAGCTGGGGCCGCCGCCCGTGCCCTACGCCTTTATGGTCCTGGGGTCCATGGCCCGGGATGAGCAGACCGTGGTCACCGACCAGGACAACGCCATGATCCTGAGCAATGACTACGACCCGGAGCAGCACGGCCAATACTTCGAGACCCTGGCGAAGCGCGCCTCGGACGGCATGGCCGCCTGTGGCTATGCCTACTGCAAGGGCGACATCATGGCGACCAATCCGCAATGGCGGCAGCCACTCGGAACCTGGCGGCGCTACTTCACCGAATGGATCGACAACCCCACGCCCGAGGCACTGCTGCACTGCAACATCTTCTTCGACCTGGACTGTGTGCACGGGGAAGAGCAGTTCGTTGAGGACCTTCAGGGGCTGATTGCCAACAAGGCGCCACTGGCGGACCGGTTCCTGGCAGCCATGGCCCGCAACGCGCTCAACCGCACGCCGCCGCTGGGCTTTTTCCGGACCTTCGTGATGGAAAAGAACGGCCACGAGAACAAGTCCATCAACATCAAGCGGCG
>JBNJEG010000207.1:0-3229 GCA_051745655.1 Pseudomonadota bacterium | reverse complement strand
GCGGCATTCAGCCGATCGAGGTAGGCGCGCTTTTCCGCCAGTTTCTGTTCCAGGCCACGCGGCTCCGGCTCATAAAAACGCGTGCCGTGGAGCGCTTCCGGCATGTAGCTCTCACCCGCCGCAAACGCATCGGGTTCGTCATGGGCATAGCGGTATTCCGCGCCGTAGCCCTGTTCTTTCATGAGCTTGGTGGGCGCATTGCGCAGATGCACCGGCACCGGGCGGTCCTGGTCTTTACGCACCAGGGCCATGCAGTCGTTGAACGCCCGATAGACCCCGATACTCTTGGGCGCAAGCGCCAGGTAGGTCACCACCTGGGCCAGGGTCAGCTCACCTTCAGGGCTGCCAAGCCGCTCCTGCACCTGCCACCCCTCCATGCTCAGGCTTAACGCCCTCGGGTCGGCATTGCCGATGTCCTCGCTGGCAATACGCACCAGCCGGCGCGCAATATACAACGGGTCGCAACCGCCATCCAGCATCCGGCACATCCAGTAAAGGGCCGCATCCGGGTCGGAGCCGCGCACGGACTTGTGCAGCGCGGAGATCTGATCGTAAAAAACATCGCCGCCCTTGTCGAAGCGCCGCAGGGATGTCTGCAGCACTTCGCCCAGAACAGCCTCGTCAATGACAGGCTTTTCGTCACCCTCATCCCGAGCAAGATCCGCGCCCACTTCGAGGCTGTTGAGTGCCCTCCGGGCATCCCCATCCGCGGCCCGGGCCATCATGCCCAGCACCTCGTCAGACACCGAGACCGCACCATTAAGTCCATCCTCTGCCTCCAACGCGCGCCGAAGCAGAGCGACAAGGTCCGCTTCCTCAAGATCCCGCAGCACGTACACCCGCGTGCGCGAAAGCAGTGCGCTGTTGAGTTCGAACGAGGGGTTTTCCGTGGTAGCGCCGACAAAGATCACGGTGCCTTCCTCAATATGGGGTAGGAAGGCGTCCTGCTGCGACTTGTTAAAGCGGTGGACCTCGTCCACGAACAGCAGGGTCTCCTGGCCGTTCATCTCCAGCCGTTCCCGCGCCGCATCCACCGCACTGCGGATATCCTTCACACCAGCGGCGACCGCTGAGAGCGTCTCAAAATACGCCGAGGTCTGCTCCGCCAGAAGGCGTGCGAACGTCGTCTTGCCCACCCCCGGCGGGCCCCAGAGGATCATCGAATGGAGCTGGTTCTCCTCCACGGCCCGGCGCAGGGGCTTGCCTTCACCGACCAGGTGCGGCTGGCCGACATAATCCGTCAGCCCACGTGGGCGCATGCGCGCCGCCAGGGGCTGATGGCGCCCGTCATCCGTGCCGAACAGCCCCTGCTGCATCAGCGGGCTCCGTTGCCCTCGTTACGGATCACATCCACGTCATCCGGCGCGTCCAGCTCGAAGCGATCGTCTGGAATGGATTCATTAAGTACGACGTCCTTGAACTCCAGGTCACTGCGCTGATCCAGCGAGTCGTGCAGCCGCATGGCACGCAACACGCCCTCGTCATCAAATCGCATGCTCAGTTCAAGAAACAGCGTATCCTCGTCCCGCGGTTCCAGGATAAAGCGCTCGCCCTCATCGGTGGTCTCACGCCGGATCCGGAAGGTGCCGGCAAGATCCTCGACCTCACCGGAAAGCAGCAGCGCGGGCGTCGACGCAATACGATCCTCAAGGGGATAGACCGTTACCTGGCGCAGGTCCGGGTCATAGACCCGAACCTCGTCTCCAGCGGTCACGATCTTCTGCTCCATGGGCGGGTCTGCGTGCCAGAAGAAATCACCCCCGCGCCGCGCGCTCAGCTCACCGGTGGTCTTCTGGATCCTTTCCCCATCAGGGCTCTCTACCGTCTGCTCGAAGTCTGCCTGATAGCTCTTGTAATCCGACAGCCGTTTACTGAGCACTTCGGCAGCTTCCTCACTCTTACCGGACTCCGCGAATGCCGAAGGGGCCGTCAGGCAGAGCGCGATCAGGGTAATCTGAATCAATCGTGTCATCATCTAGTCTCTCGGTGGCGGGGCGGCAAGCACTTCACGGGCACCATTCTGGCCGGCAGCGCTAACCACGCCCGCCGACTCCATGGCTTCCACCAGATTCGCCGCCCGGTTGTATCCAATCTTGAATTTGCGCTGCACGGAGGAGATCGAGACCCGGCCGCTCTCGGTGACAAAGGCGACGGCCTCGTCGAAAAGCGCGTCCTGCTCGTTGTCTTCTCCGCCCACGGCCGCGATACCCGGAACACTGTCACTGTCCCCGCCGCTCAGCACATCGTCTACATAGTCCGGTTCACCGCGCTGTTTCCAGGCCTCAACAACGCGATGGACCTCGTCGTCATCCACGAAGGCGCCATGCACCCGTTCGGGATTACTGGACCCCGGCGGCAGATAGAGCATGTCGCCGTTACCCAGCAACTGCTCGGCACCCCCCTGGTCCAGTACCGTGCGCGAGTCGACCTTGGACTGCACGGAGAACGACATCCGGGTGGGTATATTGGCCTTGATCAGGCCGGTAATCACGTCCACCGACGGCCGCTGGGTCGCCAGGATCAGATGAATCCCGGCCGCCCTCGCCTTCTGGGCGATCCGCGCGATGAGTTCTTCCACTTTCTTGCCCACGATCATCATCATGTCCGCGAACTCGTCCACGACCACGACGATGTAGGGAAGCGGTTCCAGCTCCGGCCGCGCGTTTTCGCTGGGATCCAGTGCGTTCTGGGGGTTCCAGAGCGGATCCTTTATGGGTTCGCCCTTTTCGCGGGCTTCACGCACCTTGCGGTTGTAACCGGCCAGGTTGCGCACCCCCTGGGAAGACATCAGCTGGTAGCGGCGCTCCATTTCCGCGACACACCAGCGCAGCGCATTGGCTGCCTCTTTCATGTCCGTGACCACCGGCGCCAGCAGATGCGGAATGCCCTCGTAGATCGACAGCTCCAGCATTTTGGGGTCGATCATGATCATGCGCACCTCCTCAGGCGTGGCCTTGAGGAGCATGCTCAGGATCATGGCGTTCACACCCACGGATTTGCCCGAGCCCGTGGTACCGGCCACCAGAAGGTGGGGCATCTTACCGAGATCCGCTACCACCGGCTCACCGCCGATGTCGTTACCCAGCGCCAGTGTCAGAGCGGAACCGGACTTGGAATAGCTGGAGGAAGACAGAATCTCGGAGAGCTTCACCATCTCCCGTTCTTCGTTCGGAATTTCGATACCAACCACGGACTTGCCCGGAATAACCTCGACCACGCGCACGCTGTA
>JBNJEG010000206.1:0-3231 GCA_051745655.1 Pseudomonadota bacterium | reverse complement strand
TTCGGGGCCTCCGGCATTGTCGCGCGGGACGCCCAGCAGAAGTTCTTCCGCCTGGATGTCTCCACCAGCGCCTATTCAGACCCGGACATGCAGCACATGGCCGCAGCCACCCTGGGCAAGGAGGATGCCGTCGTGGCCATCTCCCACAGCGGCAGAACAAAGAGCCTGCTGGAAAGCGGTACCTATGCCCAGATGCAGGGGGCGAGCGTGATCGCCATCTGCCCCAGCAACACCCCGCTGTTCGAGCTCTGCGACATTCCCATCCCGGTGGAGATCAACGAGGACAACGAAACCTTCACGCCCATGAACTCGCGCCTGGCCCACCTGGTCATGCTCGACACCCTGGCCACCGGCGTCTACCTGCAGAAAAGCCCGGAAATCGATAGTACCCTGGATGCGGTCAAACGCAGCCTTTTGCCACTGAAACAGCCGCCCCGAGGCTAGACCAAAACAGGCTCAGGCCTTGATCCGCCTCGACTGGGCAATGATACCCGAACCCTCTCCAAAAGGCTGGCTGGTTTTATTTCCTATAAGAATAGTCTAATATTATTTTGATATTAACCCTTCCCGCATAAATACCAGAAGGAGCACCTCATGAACGCCATAATCCGATATGCGTTTGTACTATCACTGCTTCTCGGGGCACTCAGTGTGAGCGCCGAGGATCAGCCACAACACTTCGAGGGCAAAGACTCGGAAACCCTGGAAGAAGCGCTTGAGAATCTTGAGGAATACAGTGAGCGGATGGAGGAGCTTCTCGAGGAGGGTGAGCTGAGCCGTTCGGAAATCGGTGAGATCCACAAGCTCACCTACACACTCGAGAAGGCAATGGCAAAGATCCGTGAAGAAGCCGGAATCATGGCCGAGGACCTTGAGCGGGTACATCTTGGCTCGGAGGCCGGAGATGGCGAGCAGGTCCGCGACTATGGTGAAAAGTTCATCGAAAAAGCTGAGATCCTGACGGACTGAGCCTTCATGCCAGGCGAGCCTTCCAGCAACAGCTGACTGACTCGCCTTGGCTTCAGCCGACTGACCCCGTCTCCCGGTTCGCTCGTGTCGCACTGCCAAAACGCAGGTACAACGCCGGCAGAACCACCATATTCAGCACCGTGGACGAAAGCAGCCCGAACAGGATCACCATGGCCATCGGCGCCTGGATCTCACTGCCCGGCTCCCCAGCACCCATGGCCAGCGGCACCAGCCCCAGACCGGCGGAAAGTGCCGTCATCAGGATCGGAATCAGCCGCTCCAGCGTGCCGCGTCGTACCGCACCAACCGCGCTTTCGCCTTCCTGCTCGCGCAGGGTGTGAATGTGGCTCACGAGCATGACCCCGTTACGGGTCGCGATTCCCAGCAGCGCGATGAACCCGATCATGGTGGCGATGGACAGTATCCCGCCGGCAACAAACAGACCGGCGACGCCGCCAATCAGCGCCAGCGGCAGGTTGATCATCACAAGTACCGCATCACGCACCGAATTGAAGGCGACGTACAGCAACAGGAAGATGCCGGCCAGCACGGCCAGACCCAGCCAGAATAAAGCCGTTGAAGCCTCCTGGGCAGCCTCGAACTGCCCCCCGTATTCGACACGATAACCCTTGGGCAATGTAACCTCGTCCGACACCCGCTGCTGGGCGTCACGGACCACTCCAACCAGGTCCGGGTCATCGACGTTCGCGCTCACGATCATCTTGCGCTCCACATCTTCGCGCATGATGGTGTTGGGCCCGCGCGTCTCGCGAATGTCCGCCAGGGCATGGAGCGGAACCCTAGCCCCGTCCGGCGTCGCAACCGAAAGCTCACCAATGGCCTTGCTGTCGCGCTTGGCATCGGGTGGCAACCGCACGACCAGATCAAAGGCCGTCTCGCCTTCCATCACCCGGGAAACCGTCTCTCCGGTGAATGCCGTGCGCATGGCCTCGGCCACCTGCTCAACGCGCAGCCCGTGGCGGGCAATGGCATCGCGATTGAAGTCGACGCTCAGGAACGGAATCTGCGCGCGGGGCTGACGTGTCAGATCCACGATACCGGGCACACTTTCCATCGCACCCTCAACGTCCTTCGACAGCCGCCGCAGCTGATCCAGCTCGGGACCAAACAACTTAACGGCAAGGTTCGCCCGGGTTCCCGAAAGCATATGATCAATGCGGTGTGACAATGGCTGCCCGATCACGATATTGGTGCCGGGCACGGCAGACAGCTCCTCACGCAGCTCTTTGAGCAGCGCCGACTTGGAACGATCCCCCATAGCCAGGGACACGTCGATCTCGCTGGCATAAACCGCCTGGGCATGGGGATCCTGCTCTGCACGTCCGGTCCGGCGCGCCGTGGAGGTGACTTCGGGATGCGAAAGCAGGATGTCCTCAACCATGCCTCCCAGCCGGTCGGATTCCTCCAGGGCGGTGCCGGGCTTCGTAACCGCGCTCACCGTCAGCGAGCCTTCGTTGAATTCGGGCAGAAAGGACTGGCCCGCCAGACTAAGCGCCAGCGAGGCCCCTGCTAACCCCAGCACAGCCACACCGGCAACCAGCTTCCAGCGGTGGAGCGTCGCATCCAGGATCGGCGCGAACGCCGCCTTGGTCCGTTCCACCAGGCGCGGTTCCTTTGCCTTCTGGACGGTGCGCGAGTTCGGCAGGATCAGGCTCGCCAGCGCCGGTGTCACCGTGATCGCCACCAGAAGGCTGGCGCCCAGCGCCACGATGTAGGCGAATCCCAGCGGCCCCATGAGCCGGCCCTCGATGCCGGGCAGGAAAAACAGGGGCGTGAACACCAGCATAATGATGAAGGTGGCGAACACGATGGATCCCTGGATCTCCACCGTCGCCGGCCCCACAACTTTGTCCGGTGGCAGGCGTTCGTGTTCGGGGAGGGCCGCGTTGCCCCTGAGCCTGCGAACGATGTTCTCCACCACGATGATGGCGTCGTCCACCACCGCGCCAATGGCGATGGCGAGCCCGCCCAGGGTCATGGTGTTGAGGGTTCCGCCGAGCGCCCGCAGTGCCAGAACGGCTGCGATCAGTGACAAAGGAATGGCAAGCAGGCTGAGGGCGCTGGCCCGAAAGCTCACCAGGAAGAGCATGACGATGCCCACCACAAGGATGCCCCCGTCACGCAGTGCTTCCAGAAGGTTATTCACGGCCGTGTCGATGAAGTCCGCCTGGCGGAAAAGATCCGTCCTGAGCGTAACGCCATCCGGTAATTCTTCGCGCAGACTGTCAATTTCCCGATCCA
>JBNJEG010000205.1:0-3255 GCA_051745655.1 Pseudomonadota bacterium | reverse complement strand
GTCCAGTGGATGACGGCCGCCGGCGGTATCGTTCACTCGGAGATGCCGGAACTCCGGGAGGGACGCATGCGCGGCTTCCAGCTCTGGATCAACCTGCCGGCCACGGACAAGATGAAGGCACCGCGTTACCAGGATATCCAGGCTGACCGCGTGCCGGAATACCCCTTTGAAGGTGGCCGCGTGCGGGTGATTGCCGGCGAGGTCGAACTGGAAGGCAGCACGCTGGTGGGTCCGGTCTCCGGCGTGGCTACAGCGCCGACCTATCTGGATCTGACGCTGGAACCGGGCCGGGAACTGACCCTGCCGATTGAGGCCAGCCGCAATGCCATGATCTACGTCTACGACGGGGAGGTTTCCGCAGGGGATGATGGCTTCTCACCCGTCGCCGCCGGTCACGCTGGCCTTCTCTCCAGGGGTGACGAGGTCTGTCTCCGCGCCGGGGAAGAGGGTGCTGGCCTGCTGTTGCTGGCTGCCACCCCGGTGAAGGAGTCCGTGGTCCAGCATGGGCCCTTCGTGATGAACACCCGCGACGAGATTGAGCAGGCCATCCGGGACTACCAGGAAGGGCGGTTCGAGCGGAAGGACGTGGCCCTGTCCTGACGCTGGCGTCCGGAGCTCCAACAAACCGCAATCCGTGGTAATTGCTAAGGCCGTAAACAAAAAACCCCGGCAGGGCGCACCTGACCGGGGTTTTTTACGCGCTGGTACTGGTTACAGCACGTTGTGCTTCACCAGCTTGCGCTTGTTGTGGGCGAGCCCGTCGAACGGGAAGTCGTCCACGCTCAGCATCTCCAGCACTTCCTCTTCGTACTGGCGCATGAACTTGGCGTCGTCCTCGGAGATCAGGCCGGCTTCCAGCCCTGCCTCGAACTTCTGCTCGGGGTGCAGGGCCTCGGCCGGCAGCTCGCCCTTGGCATGCGCCTTGTCCAGGGTCTTGTAGAGCTTGTCCGCGCGCGGGTAGTCCGCCAGCAGCTGGTTGTAATGCGCCAGCGGGTTGAAGACCTCGCCCTTCTGCTCAAGTGTGTTCCAGGTGTTGCTGGTGAGCTTGGCGCGCAGCGCGGAATCCGTGCTGATGGCCCGGGCAATCGCCTGGGTGCGCTTGTCGGACGGTGCCTTCCAGCGCCGACCCAGCGGCATGGTGACCCAGCGCAGGGCTACGGCAACCGCCCGGTTCGGCAGGTTGTCCAGCAGTTCGTCCAGCGCCTTCTCGGCCCGGTTCAGCAGGAACTCGCAGCTGTACGCCATGAGCTCGCGCTCGCCTTCCACGGCCTGCCCTTCGTGCCAGTTCTTGAGCACCATGGAGGTCAGGTAGAGGTTGGAAAGCACGTCGCCCAGCCGCGCTGAAAGCAGCTCTCGCAGCTTGAGGTCCGAGCCCAGCGTGGTCATGGCCGCGTCCGAGGCCAGCCCGAAGGCAGCGCTGAAGCGGTTGACCGCGCGGGCGTAGGGGGCCGCCGCGTTGTCGAAGGGCACATCGCCCCGGCCGATGCCAATGGCCTGGGTGAAGGCGCGGGCGGCATTGCCGAATATCAGGGCCGCGTGGTTGAAGAAGGCGTCATCGAAGGCATCGACGTCGTCGTTGTCCTTGGCCGCCAGCTCATCCAGCACATAGGGATGGCAGCGGATCGCGCCCTGGCCGAAGATCATCAGGCTGCGGGTCATGATGTTCGCGCCTTCCACCGTAATGGACACGGCCGAGCCGGCGAAGGACAGCCCCAGGTAGTTGCGCGGCCCCAGGGTCACGGTCTTGCCGCCATGCACGTCCATGGCATCGGTCAGGATGTCGCGCTGGTACTCGGTCATCTGGCTCTTGAGGATGGCCGAGGGCACGGCGGGCTTTTCGCCATTGTCGATCATGTTGGCGGTCTGCATCACCGCGGACTGGGCGATGTAGGCGCGACCGGCAATGCGTGCCAGCGGCTCCTGTACGCCCTCCATGTCCGCCACCGGGGTGTTGAACTGGCGACGGATGCGGGTGAAGCCACCCGCCAGGCCCGTGGCGTAGCGGCCACTGCCGCTGGCGCCGGACGGCAGGGTGATGCAGCGGCCCACGGAGAGGCATTCCACCAGCATGCGCCAGCCCTGGCCGGCCATGCCCGGGCCACCGATGATGTAGTCGAGCGGGATGAACACGTCCTTGCCCTTGATCGGCCCGTTCATGAAGGGGCTGCCGATGGGGGCGTGGCGGCGGCCGATTTCCATGCCGTCGGTGTCGCGCGGGATCAGGGCACAGGTGATGCCCAGGTCCTTCTGCTCGCCCAGCAGGTTATCCGGGTCAAACATGCGGAAGGCCAGGCCCACCACGGTGGCGATGGGCGCCAGGGTGATCCAGCGCTTCTCGAAGTTCAGGCGCAGGCCCACCACTTCCTTGCCGTCGATCTCCTGCTTGCACACGATGCCGGTGTCCGGCAGAGAGGTGGCGTCGGAGCCGGCGCGCGGGCCGGTCAGGCCAAAGCAGGGAATCTCGCGGCCATCGGCCAGGCGCGGCAGGTAATAATTCTTCTGGTCGTCGGTGCCGTACTTGAGCAGCAGCTCACCCGGGCCCAGGGAGTTGGGCACGCCCACCGAAACCATCAGGGACTCGTTCACAGCGAGTTTCTGCAGGACCGCGGACTGGGCGCGGGCGGAAAGCCCGAGACCGCCGTACTCCTTCGGGATGATCATGCCGAAGAAGCGTTCCTTCTTGAGATAGTCCCAGACCTCCTTGGGCAGGTCCGCCCGTTCAAAGCCGATATCCCAGGCATTGCACATGCTGGCCGCAACGCCGCACTGGTTATCCACAAACGCCTGTTCGTCTTCGGACAGACCGGTGTCGCGGTTGCTCAGGAGCTGATGCCAATCCGGCCGGCCGGTGAAGAGTTCTCCGTCCCAGCCCACGGTGCCAGCATCCAGGGCCTGTTTTTCGGTCTCGGACACCTTGGGGGCGACCTTCTTGAATATGGCGAAGACGCGGGGGGTGAGCCACTGCCGCCGCAGGCCCGGAAGTCCCGCAAGCGCGGTGATGCCTGCGCCAATGAACAGCAGCAGGCTGAACCAGCCCGTGCCCATGAACAGGCCGATGACGCCGACCACGACCATGACCGTGATAGCTGCGACCGCACCGGATTCGCGCCGAAGCACGAACAGCAGCCCGGCGAGTGCGAGCAGAACAACAATAAGGAGATCCATAGCGTTTCCCTGTGTTGGCCTTGGAATTGGATTGTTCGGCTGTATACGATACCAGCAACGAATCGGATTGTATCGCCCGTGGGCCGGCTA
>JBNJEG010000204.1:0-3260 GCA_051745655.1 Pseudomonadota bacterium | reverse complement strand
CCGGGAAGCACTGGTCAGCCAGCTGATGGAGCACTTCAGGCAGGAGCCCTTCCATTACACCCTGCAGCCTGAGTCACTGGGGGAGGGCGACACTGTGGATGAACTGATGTTCGAGACCCGTGAGGGGTTCTGTGAGCACTATGCCAGCGCCCTTGGCTTCATGCTGCGGTCGGCGGGTATCCCGGCGCGGATCGTTACCGGTTACCTGGGAGGGGAATCCGGTGTTGATAATGAGTACCTGATCGTGCGCCAGTACGACGCCCATGCCTGGGTCCAGGCCTGGCTGCCGGGGCGTGGTTGGGTGCGGCTCGACCCCACGGCCATGATCGCACCGGAACGTGTTGAGAATGGGTTGCGCGACGCCATGGAAGAGCAGGGCGATTTTCTCGAGGATAACCCCTTTTCGATGAGCCGTTACAGGGATCTGGGCTGGGTGAATTGGATGCGGCTGCGGCTGGATGCGGCCAACTATTACTGGCAGCGCTGGGTCGTCGGCTATGAAGGCCAGACCCAGCTTTCGCTGCTGGGGCGGCTTCCTGGGGACATCGACAGGCGTATGCTGGGCATCATCACAGCCACACTGGTGGCCGTGCTCATTATGACTGGCGTGGGTATCTCAGTGCTCCGGTCGCGACGGCGTCACTTCCGCGATCCTTGGTACCGCCTGTATGATCAGTGGTGTCGCTGGCACAGCCGCCATCGTACCGGCGCGGGCCGCAGTGATCCGCTGTCCGAGCAGGTAGCAGAGGCGGTTCGCGCCAGCCCTTCGCGGGCGCGCGAAATCCGGGCCCTGGGCGGGCTTCTGGAAGAAAGCTTCTACGGCGGGGACGCCATGGAGGCTCGTGACCTGGCTCGCGCGCGCCGTCTCATGAATGCGTTACGAAAGCGGAAGCACCATGGCTGATCCGGACACACAGCCCCTTTTCAGTGACAGTTTTGCGCCCTGGCCATGGCAGCTTGACGCCTATGCGCGACTGGCGCACCGGCTGGAGCAGCAACAGTTTCCCCACGCGCTGATGCTGCTGGGCCCGGCCGGTGTGGGCAAGCGCCAGCTGGCTGTCGCGCTGGCCTCCCTGTTGCTCTGCGAGGCACCGGTGGCATCGGATCACGGCGCCGTGGCCTGTGGAGAGTGCAAGCAGTGCCGCCTGCTTTCGGGGGAGGGGCATCCGGACGCCCGCCGCCTGATGCCCACGGACCAGTCCCGCTACATCCGGATCCACCAGGTGCGTGCGCTGGGTGGTTTCGTGATGGAAAGCCCCCAGGTGGCGCGGCGCAAGGTGGCGATACTGGAGCGCGCCGACCAGCTCAACCTCAACTCTGCGAACGCCCTGCTCAAGACCCTGGAAGAGCCTCCTGCCGATACCTTCCTGCTGGTGCTGCAGCGCGAGGGGCAGCCGGTGTTGCCGACCATTCGTTCCCGTTGCCAGATCCTGCGGGTGGAAGCGCCGCCAACGGAGCAGGCTCGGGCGTGGCTTGCCGGGCAGCGTTCCGAGGAGGGCGCGGCCCTGGACCAGGCCTTGCGGTGGGCTGGCGGGGCGCCCATTGAGGCGCGGCGCCTGCTGGACGAGAACCGCCCCGGCCAGAGAGCGGAATGCCTGAAGGCCTTGCAGCAGGCACTCAAGTCCGAGATCACATCGGCCGATGCGGTTAAACCCTTCATGGCCATGCCGCTGACCGAGGCGCTGGACCTTCTTCAGGGATGGGCTCTGGATCTGGCGCGAGCCGGGGCGGACCCGGCCTCCATTGCGGATGGCGAAGCGGCCCCAATGCTGCGTTTCCTGGCGGGAAGACGGCATCCATCGGAGCTCCAGGCGGTTCATGAGGCGGTCATGGAGGTGCGCCGTGGTCTGGACTACAACGTCAATCCAGAACTGGAGCTGATCGGCCTTCTGGAGCAGTGGCGGCGGCTGATGCGGCGGCCCGGGGTGGCAAAACCGGCATGAGCCGCTAGACTGGCAAGAATCAGAACCGGTAACTGAACGGGAGAATCATGGGGCCTGGAATCGGCGCACGCAGCGGCATCATGACGCTGACCATCAAGGACAAGGCGGTCCTCTACGCCGCCTACATGCCCTTTGTCCGTAATGGTGGGCTCTTCATCCCAACCCAGAAGAATTACCGGATGGGCGATGAAGTCTTCCTGCTGCTCAACCTTATGGATGAACCCGAGAAGGTCCCGGTCGCCGGCAAGGTGGTCTGGGTCACACCCAAGGGTGCCCAGGGCAATCGGGCCGCGGGTGTCGGGATCCAGTTCAACGGTGATGACGAAACCGCGCGCACCAAGATTGAAGCCTACCTGGCCGGGTCACTGAGCTCGGACCGGCCGACGCACACCATGTAAGCCATGACACCCGTGGAACCGGAAGAACTGACGCTTGAGGTGCCCGCGGGAAGCCTGGGTGCGCTCGCGTGGGGGGATCCCTCCGAGCCCCTGGTCATTGCCCTCCATGGCTGGCTCGACAATGCTGCCAGTTTCAGCCGCCTTGGCCCGGCGCTTGCCCGCGATTACCGGGTCGTGGCCGTGGACCTGCCCGGTCATGGCCGCTCCTTCCATCGGCCCCCGGGGGCGACTTATGAGTTGCTGGATTACGTGCGCGACCTGGCGCTTCTGCTCGATCGCGTGGCACCGGATGGTGCGGTACTGCTGGGGCACTCGCTGGGTGGAATCATTGCAAGCCTCCTGAGTGTGGCGGTTCCCGACCGCTGCCGGGCCTTGATGCTTGTGGACAGCATGGGCCCGCTTACTGGTGACGCGGAGTCCTTCCCAGAGCAGTTGAAGCATGCAACGGACCGGGTGCGCCAGGGGAGTCGTGGTCAGGCACCGCGGTATGCCAGCGTCGATGAGGCAATCGAAGCCCGGATGAAAGGGCGGATTCCGCTGTCCCGCAGTGCGGCCGATTGCATCGTGCCCCGAAGTCTCGAGCAGGATGGGGAAGGGTGGCAGTGGGTCACGGACGCGCGGCTGCGGTATCCTTCCATGCATCGGTTGGACGAGGATGAGGTCCAGGCCTATCTGCGGGCGATTGCGGTGCCCTCGCTGTTGATCCGGGCCAGCCGCGGAATGAGCGCGTTCAAGCCGGAATGGGTTGAGCAGCGGTTGCCCCTGATCGCGGACTGCGAGGTAATGGATCTGGAAGGGAGTCATCACTGCCACCTGGATTCGGACGTTGATGGTCTGGCCGAGGGCTGCCTTGGATGGCTGGCGGCGCGTGCACCGTTCAACAACGCATCACACCCTGTATCCTGACGCCCCCTTGCAA
>JBNJEG010000203.1:0-3260 GCA_051745655.1 Pseudomonadota bacterium | reverse complement strand
CTCGCGCGTGAGAAACACTTCGGCCACGCGGCGGAGCGCTGTCACGTCAGCCAGCCTACACTCAGTGTGGCCGTGAGGAAACTCGAGGATGAACTGGGCATTGCGCTGTTCGAGCGCAGCAAGAACTGCATCCAGGTCACCGAGATCGGCCAGCGTATTGTCGAGCAGGCCCAGCGTGTTCTGGACCAGGCCGGGGTCATCCATGATCTCGCCGAGGACGGCAAGAACCAGCTCAGTTCACCGCTCAAGGTCGGCGCCATCTACACCATTGGCCCCTACCTGTTCCCGCAGCTGATGCCCAGCCTGCGGGAGGAGGCGCCGGACATGTCCCTCTTCATTGAAGAAGGCTATACCGGCGATCTGCGCCGCAAGCTCCGCCACTCCGAACTGGATGCCATCATCGTGGCCCTGCCGTTCGAGGAACCGGAAGTAGTGACCCTGCCGCTCTACGACGAACCCTTCGTGGTCCTGATGCCGGCGGATCACCCCCTGGCGCAGAACGATCGCATCGACAGCACCCAGCTGGCGGACCAGCCCCTGCTCCTGTTGGGGCCCGGCCACTGCTTCCGGGACCAGGTGCTGGAGTCGGTGCCGGAGCTGATCGATACGATCAACCAGCGCCGCGAGACCACCGGCGGCGTGGTGACCGAGGGCAGCTCCCTGGAGACCATCCGCCACATGGTGGCCTCAGGGCTGGGCATTACCGTGCTGCCCCTGTCGGCGGCCACGGCGGTGAATTACCAGCAGGATCTGCTGGCCGTGCGCCCCTTCGTGGATCCGGTGCCTTCGCGGACCGTTGCCCTCGCCTGGCGCGTGACCTTCCCGCGACCCAAGGCCATTGATGCCCTGGCCCGTTCCGTTGCCCAGTGCCGGGACAACAGCGTTGCGGATGCGACCTCCGGGCTGAGCCTGCGCACGCCCACACGGAGCTGATATGGCGGATCCGGCCACAGTGGATGTGACCGTGCTCAAGGGCGTCGGCGATAAGCTGGCAGCTACCCTTGAGCGTCTCGGCATCACCAGCCTCCAGGATCTGCTCTTCCATTTGCCCCTGCGCTACGAGGACCGTACCCGCATCCTGCCCATGGGGCAGCTGCGGGTGGGGGACTCGGGCGTGGTGGAAGGCGAGGTGGTGAGCGCGCACGTGGTCCAGGGCCGGCGCCGCAGCCTCCAGGTGACTCTCCGCGACAGCAGCGGTTTCGTGGCACTGCGGTTTTTCCATTTCAGCGCCGCCCAGCAGCGCCAGTTCGCTCCGGGCACCCGGGTGCGCTGCTACGGTGAGATCCGGCCCGGGCGGGCCGGGCTTGAGATCTACCACCCGGAATACCAGACCAACCCGGGACCGTTGCCCACCGGTGACGAGGCCACGCTGACCCCGGTCTACCCGCTCACCGAGGGCGTCCAGCAGCCCCGGCTGCGGCGCCTGTGTGAGCAGGCGGTGGCCATGCTGGCGCGCCACCCGGTGCGGGAATGGCTGCCTGAATCCGTGCTCGGTGAGTACCAGTTGCCGGAAATCAACCAGGCCCTGCGGATGCTGCACCAGCCACCAGCGAACGCGGATCTCAGTGCCCTGATGGAACAGCGCCACCCGGCCCGGGACCGCCTGGTGATGGAGGAGCTGCTGGCCCATCACCTTAGCCTGCTGAAGCTCCGGGCCCAGGTGCAGTCCTGGAAGGCACTGCCGCTCAATACGGGCGATGGCCGGCTGGTGACGGGGTTCCTCGAGGGGTTGCCGTTCGCACTCACCGGTGCGCAGCGGCGAGTGACCGAGGAAGTCAGCCAGGACCTGGCGCAGCCGGTGCCCATGCTGCGCCTGGTCCAGGGCGACGTGGGCTCGGGCAAGACAGTGGTGGCGGCCGTGGCGGCGCTTCAGGCCATCGAGGCCGGCGCCCAGGTGGCGTTGATGGCCCCCACCGAGATCCTGGCCGAACAGCACTACCTGAGCTTCCGTGAGTGGCTGGCACCCCTGGGGATTGAGCCGGGCTGGCTTTCGGGCAAAAGCCGCGCAAAGCATAAGCAGGAGACCTTGGCGCAGCTGGCCAGCGGCGAGTGCCCGCTGGTGATCGGCACCCATGCGCTCTTTCAGGAGGAGGTGGTGTTCAACCGGCTGGCGCTGGCGATCATCGACGAACAGCACCGCTTTGGTGTTCACCAGCGGCTGGCGCTGCGGGAGAAGGGCGCCAACGCCGAGACCGTGCCCCACCAGCTGATCATGACCGCTACGCCCATCCCCCGCACCCTGGCCATGAGCGCCTATGCGGACCTGGATACCTCCGTGATCGATGAACTGCCGCCGGGCCGCCAGCCCATCGACACTATTGCCCTGCCGGACTCGCGCCGGGGCGATGTGGTGGAGCGGGTACGCACCGCCTGTGCCGAGGGCCGCCAGGCTTACTGGGTCTGCACCCTGATCGAGGAATCCGAGGCCCTTCAGTGCCAGGCCGCCGAGGACACTGCCGAACAGTTGCAGGCGGAACTGTCCGAACTGACTGTCGGGCTGGTGCACGGGCGCATGAAGGCGGCGGAGAAAGCCGAGGTGATGGAGGCCTTCAAGGAAGGGCGGATTGACCTGCTGGTGGCGACCACCGTGATCGAGGTGGGTGTGGATGTGCCCGAGGCCACGCTCATCATCATCGAGAACCCGGAACGCCTGGGGCTGGCCCAGCTCCACCAGCTGCGTGGCCGCGTTGGCCGGGGCGAGCGGGCCAGCTACTGCGTGCTGCTCTATCACCCGCCGCTGTCGGACACCGCCAAGTCCCGCCTCCAGGCCCTGCGCGAGACCCAGGATGGCTTCGCCATCGCCCAGCGGGACCTTGAGATCCGGGGCCCGGGGGAGGTGCTGGGCACCCGCCAGACCGGGCTCATGGGGTTCCGCCTTGCGGACTGGGAACAGGATGCCGGCTGGCTCGAGGAAGTGCGCCGGATCGGGCCGGTGTTACTGCCGGAACCGGAACGGGTCGACGCACTGATCGACCGGTGGTTGGGTGAACGTATTCGTTACGGCGATGTCTGATGTATCCTTGATGAATAAAAGGTAATCAGAGCAACGACCCGACACTGGAAACGATTATGACCGCACCGCGACACCTGGAATCCTGTTTCCGTACCGATGACGGGGCGCTGGTCCCGGAGAACCTTGAAGCCAGCCAGCCCGGCAGTGAGCCCCGTGTGAGGACGGCCGTGCTGACCGACGAGCTCGGTCGTGTCCAGGCATTCTTCCGTGAGGACACTCTGCTGGACATTGACCAGCTCAACCAGGC
>JBNJEG010000202.1:0-3261 GCA_051745655.1 Pseudomonadota bacterium | reverse complement strand
TCGCAGGACCGCTCCGGTTTTACCCGGGGCACCCTGGCCGTGCGTGAAGGCATGGAGGCCTCCGTTCCGGAACTCTATCCGCGTACCGAAAGGACCATGGCGGCGATGGGTATGTCCGGTCACGGGCATGGCGGTGAAGAGGAAATGGATCATGACTCCATGGACGGTATGGATCACGACGGTGGAAACATGGACGGGGAGATGCACGGTAATAAGGGGAAGCCCCCTGTGGCCGACCGGGAGGTGACACACGGCCCGGACAACCACGGCGCCGGCGCCGCGATGGTGGCGATGAACCCGAGGCCGAGACTGGACGATCCCGGCGTGGGCTTTGAGCACGTGGACCACCGGGTACTGACCTACGACCAGCTCCGTGGCCTGCACGCCTGGCCGGATGAGCGCGAACCCGAGCGCGAGGTGGAACTGCACCTGACCGGCAACATGGAGCGCTACATGTGGTCCTTCGACGGGCGTAAGTTCTCCGAGGTGGATGGCGCGATTGAATTCCGCCACGGGGAGCGCCTGCGGCTGATCCTGGTCAACGACACCATGATGGACCACCCCATCCACCTCCACGGCATGTGGATGGAACTGGAGACCGGTAACGACGGCTACCGGCCCCGCAAGCACACCCTGCTGGTCAAGCCGGGGGAAATGATCTCCGCACAGATTACGCCGGAGCATAAAGGCGACTGGGCCTTTCACTGCCACCTGCTCTACCACATGAAAGCGGGCATGTTCCGCGTGGTGTCCGTCCAATGAGTGCGCAGAACAGGAGGAACAACATGGCTGTTAAACACGGTCGTTCCACGGCCCTGGTGGTCCTGGGTCTGATGGCGCCGGCAAGCGGCGTTGTCGCACAGGGTGTGGGCCCAGAGGCAGACCCGGACTGGTCGCTTCCAGTGCATGACGATGTGGCCTATGGCCAGCTTCTGATGGATCGCTTTGAATACCAGGCTGGTGACGACGAGGATGTTTTTGCCTGGGAAGGCCAGGCCTGGTGGGGCGGGGATACCCACCGTCTGGTGGTCGACTCCGAGGGTGAGGCCCTGGTTTCGGGTGGCGATGGCGGCGAAGTGGAGAGCTTCGATGTCCAGTATGGTTACGGTTTCAGTTCCTATTGGCAGGCCAAGGCCGGGCTGGGCTACCAGACCACTTTCGGTCCGGGGCCTGATCGTGACCGGGGCTCAGCCGTCATCGGCGTTCAGGGGCTGGCCCCTTACTGGTTTGAGGTGGACACTGGCCTGCGCGTCAGTGAGGATGGTGATGCCGTGGCCGAATTCGAGGGTGAGTACGACTGGCTCTTCACCCAACGCCTGATCCTGCAGGGCCGGGCGGAGACCAGCTACGCGTTCAGTGAGGTGCGTGAGTTCGGTGTTGGTGAAGGGGTTAACGGTCTTACCCTGGGGCTGCGTCTTCGCTATGAACTGGCCCGTGAGTTCGCGCCCTATGTGGGCGTGCGCTGGCAGGACCAGTACGGTGATACGGCGGATCTGACCCGTGCCGAGGGTGGGGATACGGAGAAAACATCCCTGGTTGCGGGCGTGCGCTGGTGGTTCTGAAGGAACGCAATGAGACTGCTGCTGGTTGAGGATGACAACCTGCTGGCCGAAAGCCTGGAGCGACAGCTTTCAGCCGCAGGCTTCAGTGTGGATACCATTGCCACGGCCTCGGGCGCGGCCCAGCTTGGCGGGCAGGAAGACTATCGCGTAGTAGTGCTGGATCTGGGGCTGCCCGACGGCAATGGCCTGGACGTGCTCCGGGAGTGGCGCTCGCGTGGGCTGAGCATGCCCGTGCTGATCCTGACTGCCCGTGGTGACTGGCAGGATAAAGTGAGCGGCCTCAAGGCCGGCGCGGATGACTATTTGGCCAAACCCTTCCAGACCGAGGAGCTTCTGGCGCGTCTCGACGCCCTGATCCGCCGCAGCGAGGGGCGGGTGGATTCGGTTATCGCCGCCGGCCGCTTCAGGCTGGATGAAAACCGCCAGTTCCTGGTGACCCCGGATGGCGAGGAGCACCCGCTCACGGGGACGGAATTCCGCCTGCTGCGCTGCCTGATGAGCCGGCCCGGTCAGCTGTTTTCCAAGGAAAAGCTGCTGGAGCAGGTCTATAACCTGGATGAAAGCCCGAGCCACAACGCGATTGAGGCGTATATCCGCCGGCTTCGGAAGCTGGCGGGTCAGGATGCCATCGTGACCCGTCGTGGTCAGGGGTATATGTTCCATGCCGTGGATTGACCTCAACCGCTCCATCCGGCGCACACTCCTGATCGTACTGCTCCCTGCTGCCATTGCCCTGATGGGCGCCGCCTGGATCATCCATGGCGCATTGCTTGAGCGTATGGCCCACAGCTTTGTAGAGGACCGCCTCAGGGAAGAGGTCAGCTTTCTCAGGCATCGTATTGACCAAGCTGGCGGAAGCATTGATGACTTGAGTACCGGTGATTATTTCGAGGAAGTCTTCCATCACGCATTCGCTGTGCGCGTGGGTTCCCAGCGCTTCGTCAGCCTCCCCTCCTGGAGGCCATTACTGACATCCCTCCTGGAAGAAAACAGAATCGGATTCATCCAGAAGACAGGCTCAGACGGCGAGATTACGGATTACCTTGCCTACCGTGAGACCTTCGATCTGGAGGGGCGGGAAGCGGTGATTGTCGTGGCGGAAGACCTTTCCCGGATTGGTGCCAGTCAGTTTGAGCTGCACATCTGGACGGCGGTGGTTTCCGCAGTGTTACTGGGGCTGCTTGTCCTGGTGATCTGGATGGGGATCCGGCTGTCCCTGGCCTCCGTGACGACGTTGCAGACCGCGTTGAAGGAACTTCAGCAGGGTGAACGCGAGCGTCTCGATGTTGAGACGCCCGCCGAGTTCCAGCCGCTTGTGCGACAGCTGAACCAGCTCCTGGATACGCTTGACCAGCGCCTGATCCGCTCTCGGGAGGCACTGGCGAACCTGTCCCACAGTGTGAAGACACCTATTACGGCCGTCCGTCAGGTGCTTGAGGAGCGTGAGCGGCACCTGGACTGGGATATGCGCCTGCAGCTGGCCCAGCGCCTCTCGGATATTGATGGGCAGTTGGAGACCGAAATGCGGCGCAGCCGTTTTGCCGGCGCCCAGGCTGGCAAGGGGGCTGCGCCAGTAAGCCAGGCACGGGAGTTGATCTGGATGCTGGGACGGCTTTATCCGGACAAGGTGTTTGAACTGGAAACCACCCTGACGGACGAGCGCCGCTGGCCGATCGAGGAATACGACCTCAATGAGGCT
>JBNJEG010000201.1:0-3310 GCA_051745655.1 Pseudomonadota bacterium | reverse complement strand
TGAACAGACCCTGGCCCGGGGCATGCGCGAGGGATGCTTCCGCCCGGACCAGAACCCCAGACTCAGCAGTGCCGCCACGGTCGGTGCCATTGCCGAAGCACTGGTCGGCCCCCTCTCTCCCGCCGCCAACGGACTGGAGAAAGCGGAAGCCGAACAACTGATCCACGACATCGTACGGTTCTGTCTGCAGGCCGTACGGGCACCGGGAGGACAACAACAATGAACGCACCCTTCGAGACCAACCAGGACAGCGCCTTCCTGGCGGACACCCATGAGGTCTTCAACCAGCCGCCGGCACTGGAAGACTACAACCTCTACCGCGAAGACCGCGCCCTGCAGGAGGCGGTCCGGCGCGAGGGCGCCGCGCGGGCGGAAAGCGAACTCGACGTCTACGGCGCCATCACCGGCCGTTCGGATGTGATCGAGCTCGGCTACAGTGCCAACGCCAACAAGCCTGAGTTCCATACCCACGACCGCTTCGGGCACCGCATCGACGAGGTGCGCTTCCATCCTGCCTATCACGAGCTGATGACCATGGCACTGGAAGGCGGCCTGCACAGCGCCCCCTGGACCGACCCCGGCGAAGGCGCCCACGTGGCCCGGGCCGCGCGCTATTACATGCACAGCCAGGTGGAGGCGGCCCACTGCTGCCCCGTGACCATGACCTTCGCCTGCGTCCCGGCACTGAAAAAACAGCCGGAACTGGCGGAGTACTGGCTGCCCAAGATCCTCAACCGCCACTATGATCCGCGCAACGTACCGGATTCGGAGAAACAGGCCGTCACTATCGGCATGGCCATGACCGAGAAACAGGGCGGCTCGGACGTGCGCGCCAACACCACCAAAGCCTACCCGATGGCGGAGGAGGGCCCCGGCAGGGCGTACCAGCTGGTGGGGCACAAGTGGTTTGTCTCCGCCCCCATGTGCGATGCCTTCCTGGTCCTGGCGCAGGCGCCCGGCGGCCTCAGCTGCTTCCTGATGCCGCGCTGGCGCCCGGACGGCACCAAGAACGCCATGCAGATCCAGCGCCTCAAGAACAAGATGGGCAACGTTGCCAACGCCTCCAGCGAGGCGGAGCTGCGCGGCGCTCATGCCTGGATGCTGGGCGAGGAAGGCCGTGGCGTGGCCACCATCATCGAAATGGTCGCCATGACCCGCTACGACTGCATGATCGGCTCCGCCGCCGGCCAGCGCCAGGCCGCGGCCCAGGCGCTGCATCACTGCGCCTACCGGGATGCCTTCGGCGGCCGACTCAACCAGCAGCCGTTGATGCAGAACGTGCTGGCGGACCTGGCCCTGGAAAGCGAAGGCTCGGTGGCCCTCACGATGCGCATGGCGCGGGCCATGGACCACCAGGACGACCCGGAGGAGCGCAATCTTGTGCGCCTGGTCACCGCCGTGGGCAAGTACTGGATCTGCAAGCGCACTCCACAGCACGCGTATGAGGCCATGGAGTGCATCGGCGGCAGCGGCCTGATGGAAGACTGCATCATGCCGCGGCTGCTGCGCGAATCACCGGTCAATGCCATCTGGGAGGGCAGCGGCAACGTCCAGTGCCTGGACGTGCTGCGGGCCATGAATAAGGAACCCGGAGTGCTCGACAGCTTCTTCGCGGAAGTGAACCGGGCCCAGGGCCTGAATGCGGACTTCGATGCCTTCACCAGCGAACTGGAAAACGAGTTCCGCCACAGCGACAATCTGGAGTACCGCGCCCGCAACCTGACCGACCGCATGGCACTGGCCATCCAGGCCTCACTGCTGCTGCGCGGCGAGAACAGGACGGTCGCCGAGGGCTTCTGCGCCGGCCGCCTGCGCCAGCGCGACCACTTCCAGTTCGGCAACCTGCCGGACGACGTCGACTGCGCCGCCATCATCAAGCGCGCCACGCCGAGCGTGGAGGACTGATGGAGCACCCCCACGTCGCCGTCATGACCCTGCGCTTCCAGGTCTACGGCTGCGAGACGGTGCGGGACAAGAAACGCGTCTTCTCGGCCATGCGCCGGGTCTGGGGTAAGGAACCGGACCTGGCCGTAGCCGAGATCGCCGATCAGGACGACCCCGGCCTGGCAACCTGGAGCGTGGTCACCACAGGACAGGACCCCCAGCTCCTCCAGCACCGCCTCCAGGAAGTGGAAAAGGCGATTCTTGCCCGCATTGACGCCCCTATCCTCGACACCCAGGTCGAGATCGACTGAGAAAAGCCACCTTACAGTAATGGTCCAGCCAATAAAAAGCCGGGCACAGGGCCCGGCTTTTCTCACAAATGACGCTAGCGCGGTTAGTCGTCAGTACTCTCTTCGATACTGTCACCGGCCTCTTCAGCGCCCTCCTCCATCTCGTCACCGGTTTCCTCAGCGGTCTCCTCAGCCTGCTCCATGGAGTCTTCCTGGGTTCCGGTCATATCCTCGGAGGTTTCCTCAGCGCTGTCAGCGCCCTCCTCGGCCATTTCCTCCATCTCTTCACCGGTTTCCTCCATCGAGGAATCGTCACCACAACCGGCAAGACCCAGCGCGGCTACGAGTGTAAGGCCTATAATCCATTCGCGTTTCATATCGGCACGTCCCTTTTAACTTGGAATGTGCCGAAGACTTTCACATTTTTTTACGTGCGACAGCAATAACCCTCTTATTACCGTTAATTCAGTTTTTTCAGGCCCTTACCGGATTGCGCCCGATATTCCACCGAGCGCATCACATCTCAAAGCTCATCGTTCAGCGAGATCATCTGGGTCTTGCTGATCTTGTGCCTGTAGATCTCGCGCAGGTACTTGATCGCTTTCTTGATGTTGTCCCGGTTCAGCCGGATGTCGTTGATCGAGACGAAACTGCTCCGGTCATGGCACATCTCCCGGTATTTCTTCTCATACATCGGCTTGATCGCGTACCAGTTGGTGTCGAGGATCTTGGCCGGGTTCTCGAACTCGTTGAGCATGTCATCGACCAGCTGCTCATCGAACTCCTCACTCTTGATGAATTCGAGCATGCTCCGGTCCAGCGTGTCGTCAAAGCGTGTCTGCTCATTCGCGAAACAGCGCTTGATGTAGGCCGTGATCAGGGTCAGGAAGTCGTCACTCAGACACGGGCTCTTGACCACCAGGGTTGTCAGCGAGAGGTTCGCCGAGGCCCCGATCACCAGCGCATAGCGCTTGAGCGTGGTGTTCGGGAAGAGCGCGTTGAGGTGCGTCTTGAGCCGGTTCAGGTCCACATAGGAAAGCTTGTAGTCCTTGGGCAGCGACACGATCGAAACGATGGACGAGCAGTTCTTGAAGAAATGCAGGTCGCTCAGGGTCTCAGCGTTGTAGCCGGAGTCC
>JBNJEG010000200.1:0-3310 GCA_051745655.1 Pseudomonadota bacterium | reverse complement strand
TTCCGGGAGATGTACGGTAATCAGCCGGAACGCTGGGATGCCGCCCTTGAGGGAATGGACCGCTGGCGGGTGATCACCAACTACTTCACCCGCATGCGCTTTCTGGCCGAGGACGGCACCCTGGATCTGGCCACCAAGGAGGGCGCTGGGGCGGCCCCTGAGGGCTTCGCGCCCTGGTTCCAGTACCCGCGGCCGGATGCCACGGAGCTCATTTTCGGGCACTGGGCGGCACTTGAGGGTCGCACGGACACGCCCGGCGTTTACGGTCTGGATACGGGCTGTGTCTATAACGGCCAGCTTACGGCAATGAACCTTGATACAAGGGAGATGACCCGTGTTGAACACTGTGACTGAGGCGGGATTCCCGGCCGGCACCTGGCTGGCGGTTGCCGCCATTCTGGGTGGTCTGGCGGTGGCGGCCGGGGCCTTTGGTGCCCATGCGCTTGAGGGCAAGCTCTCGGAGCATTACATGAGCGTGTTCCAGACGGCGGTGCAGTACCAGATGTTCCATGCGCTGGCGTTGCTGGGTGTGGCTCTGATCGGAATGATCCGGCCGGATGCGTCCTGGCTGGTGCCGGCGGCCTGGGCGTTTCTCGTCGGGGTGGTGCTGTTCAGTGGTAGTCTGTATGCATTGGTGCTGAGTGGTGTCCGGGTTCTGGGGGCGATCACGCCGATTGGGGGTGTGGCGTTTCTGGTTGGTTGGGTGTGTCTGGTTGTTGCGGGGTTGAGGCTGGGGGCTTGAAGCTGGTCTGCTAAAGCCTCACTTTTTGTACAAGGGACATCTCAAGCCTTTCGGTTTCTGGGAAGATGGGCATCGGGGAGGTCTTTCCGGGAATCGCTATGAATCCATCCATGGACGCTGCGCGATCGCCATCCCTGGCGATCGAGCTTCCCGGAAAGACCTCCCCGATACCCATCACCATGCACTCCAGCTGGATTGGGCTTTAGAAATGAAGATCGTACTGAACGGCGAAAACACCGAAGTCAGCGAAGGCGCAAGCATCCAGGCGCTGGTGGATCAGCTGGAGCTCACCGGGCGGCGGATTGCCGTGGAGGTGAATGAGGAGATTGTGCCCCGCAGCGAGCATGCCGCGCACCAGCTTTCGCCCGGTGACCAGGTGGAGGTCGTCCACGCCATCGGCGGTGGCTGAACCCTGATCCGCGCCCCTGTAGGAGCGACCCCCGGTCGCGATATAACGCCCTGAAACGAGAGACACCATGACCCACGAGACCCCACAGGACACCCCGCTCACCATCGACGGCACCACCTACCGTTCCCGCCTGCTGGTGGGAACCGGCAAGTACGCCAGCTGGGAGCAGGCCAGGGACGCCATTGAAGCCAGCGGAGCGGAGATGGTGACCATGGCGGTGCGGCGCACGAACCTGGGGCAGAACCCGGATGAGCCGAGCCTTCTGGACATTGTCTCGCCGGAGAAGTACACGCTGCTGCCGAACACCGCCGGTTGTTATTCGGCCAAGGATGCGGTGCGCACCTGCAAGCTGGCGCGCGAGCTGCTTGACGGGCACAACCTGGTGAAGCTGGAGGTTCTGGGGGATGAGAAGACCCTGTACCCGGATGTGACCGAGACCCTGAAGGCGGCGGAGCAGCTGATTGATGATGGCTTCCGGGTGATGGTCTATACCAACGATGACCCGTTGATTGCCCTGAAGCTGGAGCGGATGGGCTGCATTGCGGTGATGCCGCTGGGGGCGCCCATCGGCTCGGGGCTGGGCATCCAGAACCGCTACAACATCCGCACCATCGTCGAGAACGCCAGTGTGCCGATACTGGTGGATGCGGGTGTCGGCACCGCGTCGGATGCGAGCCTGGCCATGGAGTTGGGTTGCGATGGGGTCCTGATGAATACCGCCATCGCGGAGGCGAAAGACCCGGTACGAATGGCCGGGGCCATGCGCAAGGCGATTGAGGCCGGGCGTGAGGCCTACACTGCTGGTCGTATGCCGAAGAGGGCTTACGCCAGTGCTTCTTCACCACTGGATGGGACTTTTTTCTGATGACGGATACCACCGCACTCGGTTCGCCTTTGACACTGCCCTGCGGCGCCGTCATCCCCAACCGGATTGCCAAGGCGGCCATGACCGAAGGCGTGGCGGACAGCCACCTGCATGCCTCCGAGCGTCATCAACGCCTCTATGGGCGCTGGTCGGACGGTGGGGCAGGGCTTCTGATTACCGGTAACGTCATGATCGACCGCACGGTGCTGGAGCGCCCGGGTAACGTGGCCATCGATCCGGCGCCGGCGGACGGGGAGCCCGTCGGGATGGCGGCACTGCGCGCCTGGGCGCGGGAGGGTGCGCGCAACGGTAACCACCTCTGGATGCAGATCTCCCATGCCGGTCGCCAGTCGCCGCGCTACGTGACCACCAAGCCCGTTGGCCCCTCAGAAGTGCAGCTTGAACTGATGGGCAACTACGCCCGGCCGCGCGCGCTGAGTGACGCTGAAATCCGCGATTTCATCCAGCGTTTCGCTAATGTCGCACGCATCGCCAGGGACGCCGGTTTTACGGGCGTGCAGGTGCATGGGGCCCATGGCTACCTGCTGTCTTCCTTCCTGTCGCCGGTCACCAACCAGCGCACGGATCAGTGGGGCGGTTCTCTCGAAAACCGGGCGCGCTTTCTGCTGGAAACCGTGCGCGCCGTGCGTGCAAGGGTCGGTCCGGATTTTCCGGTAGCGGTGAAGCTGAACTCTGATGACTTCCGCAAAGGCGGCTTCAGCCACGAAGAGTGCCTCAAGGTGGTGAAGTGGCTGAATGACGAAGGCATCGACCTGCTGGAGATTTCCGGCGGCACCTACGAGCAGCCGCGTCTGCTTGGTCACAGTGGTGACCAGGGCACAGCCTATGAACCCGAGCAGCGTGCCAGCACGCGTGCCCGGGAGGCCTACTTCCTGGAGTATGCGCAGGCCATCCGGGAGGTCTGCCAGTGCCCGCTTATGGTGACTGGCGGCTTCCGCAGCCGGTCACTGATGGAAGAGACCCTGGCGAACGGGGAGCTGGACATGATCGGCCTGGGTCGCCCCCTGTGCACCGACCCGGATACCCCGAAGGAACTGATCGAGGGCCGTGTCGACCGGGTGGTCAGCCACGAACAGCGCCTGCGTCTTGCGGACCAGGGCTGGTTCTCACCGGCAAGCCCTCTGATGCCACTGAAGATGATCAACGTGCTCGGTGCCCAGGCCTGGTACTACCAGCAGATCTTCCACCTCGCCGATGGCGAACCGGTGGACCTGAACCTGAGCGTCCTCGGCGCTTTCGGGCGTTACTTCGGGGATGAGCTGAGTACGGCGTT
>JBNJEG010000199.1:0-3313 GCA_051745655.1 Pseudomonadota bacterium | reverse complement strand
CAGTGCCACGTACACGGTTGAGGGCAACTGGAACGACCCGGACATTGAACTTCGCAACCTGTTTGACACGGAGTCGGACCTGGACAGTTATGAACGGCCGGAGGTGGGCGTGGAAGCGCCCGAAAGGCCCGCAGGGGAGATCAGGCGATGACGGCATCCGTATCGGTAGCGGCCATCCAGATGGTCAGTGGCTTTGAGGTGGAGCAGAACCTGCTGCGCGCGCGGGAGCTGCTGGAGAAGGCAGCCGCGGACGGCGCCCGCGTGGTGGTTCTCCCGGAAAACTTTGCAGCCTTCCAGAACCGCCATCTGGCGGAACTCGGGCAGGCCGAGGCGCGCGGGGAGGACGGCTCCATCCAGTCCTTCGTTGGTCGTGAGGCGGCGCGGCTGGGTCTCTGGATCGTCGCGGGGTCATTGCCCATGGGGACCCGGCCCAATGGCACGGCGGTGCCCGGGGGGCGGGTCAGGGCGGCCTGCATGGTCTGGAATGATCAGGGCGAGCGGGTGGCGCGCTATGACAAGATCCACCTGTTTGACGCCCAGGTGGGCGATTCCCAGGGACGCTATCAGGAATCAGATCTGTTTGAGCCCGGCGACGAAGTGGTGACGGTGGACACTCCGGCGGGCAGGCTGGGGCTGAGCATCTGCTATGACCTGCGATTCCCGGAGCTGTATCGCCAGCTGCGCGAGGCGGGTGCGGAATGGGTGGTAGTGCCCTCGGCCTTTACCCATCGTACCGGCGAGGCGCACTGGGAGCCGCTGCTGCGGGCCAGGGCAATTGAGAATCAGGTGTGGATCTGCGCGCCCAACCAGGGAGGGCAGCACGATGAGCGCCGTCAGACCTGGGGCCACTCCATGATCATTGATCCCTGGGGGCATGTGGTCACCGAGCGCACGGAAGGCGGGCCGGGTGTGGTCAGCGCGGTTCTGGATCGGGATCAATTGGCCAGTACCCGCGCTGCCATCCCCGTCTGGGAACATCGTCGCCTCTAGTCGAGGCGGATCTTCTCCCGGTTGTCGCTGACGGTCGTCGGGCCAATGCCGTCGACCTCCTCAAGGTGCTCCGGGGTCGTGAATTGGCCCTGCTCCTCGCGCCAGGCCACGATGGCCTCAGCCTTGGCCGGGCCCACGCCGTGGAGGGCATCGGCCAGCGTTTCAGCGCCGGCCTTGTTGATGTTCACGCCCTCTGCCTCGTCCGCTGCATCCTGCGCGACTGCCGGTGTCACAGCCATCATCAGGGCCAGCATCATCATGCTTACGGCGTTGAAAACGATTCTGTTCATGGATTACGGGCTCCTTTCTGTTCGGGAATGATTGGAACAGAACTGGCCCGGAGACAATCAGGAAGGTCGTTGATGAGGTGGAGCAGACGGCGGTCATCCCTGTCCCCCGAGCTGTTCCGGCCCTGCCCGAATCCCTGGGCGCTGTCCGTCCCTGTGGTCTGGTGCTTCCTGCACCGCTTTGCGTCCATGCAGGGGCGTATTCTAGAGAAACTGAATGTGGGCGAAATAAGACATCGCTGGCCCTGACTGTAAGCGATTGCCTACAAGCTTTGTCAGTCCACCGACAAAAGCATCAGCCGGATTGCTCTCCCTCATCCACGCAGTCGCGCAGATAGCGATAAAGGCGCCTGCGTGGGCTGTTGCGGTCCCCGCTGTCGGACTGTCTGGCGGCATTGCGGATCAATTGGCGAAGATGCTGGGCATCGGCGTGCGGGTACCGGTTCATGAATTCCGTCAGAGCCGGTTTGCCTTCCTGGATCAGCCGTTCGCGCCAGCGTTCGGCCATGTGCAGGCGGCGGGTGTGTTCCGGTGTGCCGGCGGTCTGCCCGGCCACGGCCCGGCGCAGGGCCTGCTCGTCCTCTTCGAGGATCATGCGGCCGAGGTAGAGGGTCTGGCGCCGGCGCGGGTCGCCCTCTGGCAGGTGCCGGACCTCCAGGAGCCCTTCGATGAGGGCACTGGAGGCGGGCAGCTGGTGGATGCGCTCCTCGGGCAGGGCGGCAAGGGCCGCGGCCAGGTCCCGTAGTTCATGCATCTCCCGTTTCGCCTGGCTTTTGCTGGGCAGCTCTTCCTGCGGCTGCCCGGGGGGCGTATCAGAGTCGCTCATTCGTCTTCATCAAACCGGTTGTTGATCAGTTCCACCAGCGCTTCCCGCGCCTCGTTCTCATCCTCGCCCTCAATGATCAGCTCAATGTCGGTGCCGCAGCTGGCTGCCAGCATCATCACGGACATGATGCTCTTGCCGTCCACCTCCCGGTCGCCACGCCCCAGCTTGATACTGCTCTCGAAGCGTTCGGCGCAGCCCACGAGTTTGGCGGCGGCACGGGCATGAAGGCCGAGTTTGTTGATGATGGTGATGGATTCTCGAATCATGGATTTTCCCTGAGCATCAGGCGCTGGGCTGGGCGTGCGGCAGTTCCGTGTGCCGGACCTGAACGGTGCTGAAGGCCCCGCGCAGATGGGCGGCCAGCTCCTCGGCCATATAGACTGAGCGGTGCTGGCCGCCCGTACAGCCAATGGAAATGGTCATGTAGGAACGGTTGACGGTGTGGAACTCCGGCAGCCAGCGGTCGAGGAACCCCTTGATGTCGTCGAGCAGGGCGGTGGTGCCCGGCTGAACGGTCAGGTATTCGCGGATGGGGGCGTCCAGGCCGGTGTAGCCACGCAGTGACTCATCCCAGAAGGGATTGGGCAGGCAGCGCACATCGAAAACGAAGTCGGAGTCGATGGGCACACCGTGCTTGTAGCCGAAGGACTGGATCAGCAGTGCCATCTGCTGTTCGTCGCGCCCCACGATCCGTTCGCGCACCATGTCCCGGAGCTCGTACATGGAGCGTTCAGTGGTATCAATGTGGAGGTCTGCCAGGCGGGCAATCGGTTCCAGCAGGGCTTTCTCGTCCTGGATGGCTTCTGAAAGCGAACGCCCCGGCGTGCTCAGCGGGTGCTTGCGTCGGGTGGCGTGGAAGCGCTGCAGCAGCATGCTGTCCGCCGCATCGAGGTAGATGATCTCCACGCTCAGGTCCGGGTGCTGGAGCTGGCGGTAGAGATTCTCGAAATCGGCAATGTCCGCGGAGAGGTTGCGGGCATCGATGCTGACGGCGATATCACGCTGCTGCTCGCCGGACTCCAGCGCCTTGCGGGTCAGGGGCTGGAGCAGCCCGATGGGCAGGTTATCAATGCAGTAGTAGCCGAGGTCTTCCAGCACATGGAGCGCAGTACTCTTGCCGGAGCCCGAGCGGCCGCTCACGATGGTCACTTTCACAGCCCGATCTCCCGGTGACTGGATGGGTCGGCGGTTACTGGGACGCCTTTTCGCT
>JBNJEG010000198.1:0-3351 GCA_051745655.1 Pseudomonadota bacterium | reverse complement strand
GCAGGCCCATACGTGCTGTCCATCCAACCAGATGGCGCCGGGGTAGTAATGCGCCACCTCCCACTCGCTCGCCTCGTGCAATGGCGTGTTGCAGTTCTTGCAGCGTGTGAATGGCGCCCGGCACCAGTCCAGGTCCAGCCTCAGGGTCAGCTCCCGAAGACGGGCTTCATCATCCTGGCCCTGCAGATAGATGACATAATGGGGCGCCTCCGCGAACCCCAGAAGATCGGAATCAGCGGTGAGCAGCCAGCGACCCTCGTTGCGGGCGCGGTCCATCAGCTGGTTATCCGGAAGACCCGGCGTCGGCACCGTGGTGTCGTACCCCGCGACGCGCAGCCACTGGGCGATGCCGTTGAGCATTTCGTCGCAGAGTAGTCGCACCGTTTTCAGCTCCTCCGACACTCACACTGCGTAATCCGCAAATATCTCAATGACGGGTCAGAACAGGATCTTTTCCCAAGGTAAATTGTATCCACAGGTATAGGGAACTCTGTAAGCCTGTGTCACCCGTCGACTCCAGCGTTAATCCTCAACCTCCGAAGCCACCCGCGAGCCACCCCACACCCCGCCCGATGGTCGTAATTACCGAAACGTTCTGGCATACTGCCACGCCTGTAGACGACAGGAATGCTTTCCCGCACCCCGTCATGTCGCCACGAGCGACGAAGGCGGGGTGCTACCGCTTTGAGGGGTGCGCCCCGAATAACCATCCGCACCCCGGGGCCGCCGCGCTGCCCTTCTATCCCGGCAGCTGCGCGCCGCGACCGATTTGAAACATCTGAGAGTGAGGTTATCGTGAGTAAAACCTACACGGATCTTTGCCCGGCCCGGCTTATTGAGCTCGCGCTGGAAAGGAATGAGGGCAAACTCGCCGCCAACGGCTCACTGGTGGTCACAACGGGCGAGCGCACTGGCCGCTCGCCCGTCGACCGCTTCATCGTTGAGGAGCCCAGCACCGTCAACCAGATCGACTGGGGCAAGATCAATCTCCCCTTCGACGCGGACCGGTTCGATGCGCTCTGGGAGCGCGTCCAGGCTTACCTCGGCGAGCGTGAGCATTTCACCTCGCACGTGCACGTGGGCTCGGACCCGAACTACTACCTGCCGGTGAAGATGACCACCGAGACGGCCTGGCAGAACCTGTTCGGCCTGAACCTCTTTATCCGCCCGGATCAGTACAACCCCATCGACAACCCGGAATGGGAGATCCTGAACGCGGCGAACTTCGAGTGCGTGCCCGAGCGCGACGGCACCAACAGCAACGGCACCGTCATCATCAACTTCGCACGCAAGCGCGTGCTGATCGCGGGCATGCACTACGCCGGCGAGATGAAGAAGGCCATGTTCTCGGTACAGAACTTCCTGTTGCCGGACTACGACGTGCTGCCCATGCACTGCTCTGCCAACGTGGGTGATGACGGCGACGTCTGCCTGTTCTTCGGCCTCTCCGGCACCGGCAAGACCACCCTCTCCGCCGACCAGAGCCGCCACCTGATCGGTGACGATGAGCACGGCTGGGGCGAAGGCACCGTCTTCAACCTGGAGGGTGGCTGCTACGCCAAGACCATCGACCTGACGCGCAAGAACGAGCCCATCATCTGGGACGCGATCAAGTTCGGCGCCCTGGTCGAGAACGTGGTGGTGGACGAGGAAAACCGCGAGCCGGACTACACCAACACATCGCTCACCGAGAACGGTCGCTGCGCCTACCCGCTGGACCACGTTGAGAAACGGGTTGTGGAAAACCGCGCCGGCGAGCCCAAACACATCATCTTCCTGACCTGCGATATGACCGGCGTGCTGCCGCCCGTGTCCATCCTCTCGCGCGAATCCGCGGCTTACCACTTCCTGAGCGGCTACACCGCACTGGTGGGCTCCACGGAGATGGGCTCGGACGAGGGCCTGAAGTCGACCTTCTCCACCTGCTTCGGCGCGCCCTTCTTCCCGCGCCCGGCCGGCGTTTACGCCGAGCTTCTGATGAAGCGGATGGATGCGTTCGACAGCAAGGTCTTCCTGGTGAACACCGGCTGGACCGGCGGCCCCTACGGCGTGGGCAAACGCTTCCCGATCCCGACCACGCGGGCCATCATCAACGGCATCCAGGACGGTGAGCTGGACGACGTCGAGACCGAGCACCTGGACGACCTGAACCTGGATGTGCCGACCTCGGTACCGGGTGTTGAGACCAAGCTGCTGAACCCGCGCAACACCTGGGACGACCCGGTCGAGTACGATAAGAAGGCCCAGGAGCTGATTGCTCAGTTCGTCGATAACTTCAGCAAGTTCGACGTGCCGGATTCGATCGTCAATGCCGGCCCGAAACTGTTCCGGTAAGTGGTCTGAAGCGCCCCGCGGGGCGCATGAACAGAAGGGCCCCGGTGTTGTCGCACCGGGGCCCTTTTCGTTGGGGGCTGGTCAGAGGGCGTACATCAGTAGCGGCACGAACGCGACCAGAACCAGAGCGGTGCCCATCACAACCATCGGCATCACGATCCGCTCATGGCGCTGGTAGAAGGTGCCGCCGCTGGCCTCGGTCTGTGCCAGGCGCACCTCGTTATCTCCGACCACCTGCCGCGTCAGCAGGTGGTTGAGGGAGACCGGCGGCGTCAGGTAGCCCAGTTCAAACGCTACCAGGGTCACCATCCAGAAGTGCACGGGGTCGATCCCGCTCTTATAGGCGAAGGTGGCCACTGTAGCGCTCACCAGGATGACGGCGCCGAAGGCGTCCATGATCATCCCCAGGCCCACCAGCAGCAGTACCATCAGGCCCATGGCCATCCAGGGGCTCGCCACGCTGTCCGGGAACAGCGCCATGAGTTCCGCACGCTCAATCACCCCACCCAGGCTGATGGAAAGACCGAACAGCAGCAGCAGCGCGCCGATCTCCGCCGTGGTGTCACTGGTGGCGTGGCGCAGGCTCGGCTCAAGGCCGCGGTGCGCCTCACCGCCGGCGGTCTGCGGCAGTTCCCGGCCCCGGAAACGGATGGCTTCGAAGACCAGCACGCTGAGCAGCATCACCGGCAGGATACGTGGCGCCGAGAACTCATCCAGACCCACGCCCAGGCCCCAGCGGTAGGCCAGAACCACGGCGGCCACCACCAGTGCATAGGGGATCAGCGGCCGCAGGGCCTGGAGCATCTCCGGAATGGCCTCGTTGAGCGGCGCCAGCTTCAGCTCACTCTGGCGATTGAACAGCATGGTCACCATGAAGAAGAGCACCGCCGAGAGCGCGAAGACAATCGCGCCCCAGCTGAAGAGCTGGTCCGTGGTGACCTCCCGGTTGAGCATGGCAATCACCACCACCAGCAGGCAGGGCCGCAGTACCACGCCCATGGAGCCGGACATGGCGGT
>JBNJEG010000197.1:0-3390 GCA_051745655.1 Pseudomonadota bacterium | reverse complement strand
TGCTGATCATAATCAAACCGGGCCCAGTCTGCACGCGCTATGAATGGCAAACCACCCAGACCTTCACAGTGTGAACTCTGCGGGCGCGCCGTCGCGGACCTGACCCAGCACCACCTCATCCCCCGGCGACTCCATCGCCGGAAGCGCTTCCGGAAGGATTTTTCGCGGGGGGACCTTGAGGGGCGTGTCTGCTGGGTCTGCCGGCCCTGCCACAACATGATTCATCACGTGCGCAGCGAACAACAGCTGGGCCTGTACCACAACACGCGCGAGTCGCTGCTGGCTATCCCCGAGCTGGCGGAGTTCGCGTACTGGCTCAGCAGCAAGCCCCCCGGTTTCGTGCCCAAAAAGCGCCACCGGCGCCGTTAGGAGCAATCCTCGTCCATAAAGTCGAGCAGGCGCTGGCGGACGTCCTCCGCCTGGGTACTCTGGATGTGCCCACCCTTCAGGCGCTGAAAGCTCTTCGGCTCGCCAGCCGCCTCGTAAAGGGCGCGACCGTGCTCGAACGGAATGATGTTATCGTCGATGCTGTGCATGATCAGTAGCGGCCGGGGTGCGAGCCCCCCAATCCGGTCAATCGGGTTCGCCTCATCCGGCATCAGTGGCGCCACCACGAAGCTGAAGGGCCAGAGCACCCAGCTTTTGCGCATCACATCCCGCGTAATGCTCTGGTAGCTGGTGAACGCGGCCTCCAGGATGACGCAGTCGCCTACGCCTTCGTTGTCCTCGCGCCCCAGTACGCCAGTTGCCAGCGACGCGCCCAGGCTCTGCCCGAACACCACCAGCGGCGCTTCCACGCGCCCCGACGCGTAGAGCCAGTCCAGCCCCAGTTGGATGTCCTTGCGGGCACCGGCGAGATCCGGCTCGCCTTCCGAGAGGCCATAGCCGCGGTAGTCGATCAGCAGCACCTGGTAGCCCTCGTCCGGCAGCCAGGCCACGTTCATCAGGTGGGTACTGATGTTCTGGGCATTGCCGTGCAGATGATAGACCGTGCCCCGCACCTCGTCCGTGGCCGAGGGCAGCCACCAGCCATGGATGCGCTGACCATCCGGGTGGATGAGCACGATGTCCTCATAGTCCAGCCCCTGGCGGGCCGGGTTCTGCACCCAGTCGCTCATGGGATAGAAGAAGAGGCCGCTGCAGCCCCCCAGCCCAAGCAGCGTCAGCAGCAGGGTCAGTCGAAGTAATAACGCCATGAGAGGTGGAACTCCGTTTCAGCCCGGTCCGGTCCGCCGTCCCGCTCGATGCGCGCACGCAGGGCATGGTTACGGTCCAGGGGCACGTTGAGCGTGGCCGAGGGCCGATAGCGGCGGTCGTCGTTGTGATAGTACAGGCCTTCCGCCTCCAGCCCCAGCTGGAAGCCGTCAGCATACCAGAGCACCCCGGCCCGCGCGCCGGCGGCCGTGGAGACCAGCACGTCATGGGCGCTGTTGTTCTCCGCCCGCGCCATGGCGTAGGCATAGGGCATGACAGGGCCCAGTTCCCAGGCCAGACCGGGCCCGCCCTGAATGTGGCGGGTCAGATGGCGCTTCTCACCGATGAACCGCCGGTCCAGCCCACCGTTGACGAACCATGAGACCGGCTTACGGAAGCTGTTGCGTGGCGCCAGGGATTTGATGTTGACCACGTCCAGCTGTTCCAGGGTCAGGTCATCGCCCTCGGTTCGGCGGATGCGGGCGTTGAAGGCTTCAATCGCAGCGCCGTTGAGATAACCCTCCGGGTTGTCCAGCCAATCATGGTAGCTGAAGCGTGCCTGCAGCTCCCCGAACCCGCGATCACCCAGCATGCCGCCGCCGGCGGCCAGCATCTTGGTACCATGGCCCTTTTCCGGCGAGACCGGCCTTTCCGGCTCAATCCCGGAAACCGTAGGCGTATCATTGATGGTCCTGAGAAGCGCCATGCCGCGTTGGGCTGCAGCCTGACTGCGCTCCCCTTCCCGGTTCTGGAGGCGCAGGTGGGCGTAGGCGGTACGGGCCACCAGGTTCTGACGCCGGGGAGCCAGCTCCCTGAAGGCCTCCCGCTCGGTGACGGCATGGTCACGGGCCAGCGCCAGGGCCAGCTCCTGCTCGGTGGAATCCAGCTGCTTGACCAGCGCATCCAGCTCATTCGCCTTGGAGGGGCGGTAATCCACCGACTCGATGAACCCCGCCCTGTCCAGGGAGCTGACGGTATTCGCCGGCACCTCCGCCAGGCGGAAACCGTCCATCAGGCCGCTTTCAGGGCGCGCCAGATTGATCAGCTCCAGCAACCGGAACGAGCAGTTCTCGTCCAGGAACAGGTAATCGAACTCAATATCCTCCAGCTCCCAGAGGTGCGCCAGGAGCCATTCCCGCTCCTGCTCGTCGAGATTGAGCTGGTACTCCCACATGTCCCGGTTCTCAAGATGTGCGTAATCCCGGATCTTGTTCATGTAGGGCACATTGCTGAAGTATCCGGGATAGCCGCCGAAAAGCCCCCGGTAGATGTAGAGTATGGAGTTCTCCTGGCCCTGGACCGACGCCCCGAAGTTGATCGCACGGGAAAGCCAGACGCCGTCCTCATCCTCGCCATGATCAATGCGCAGCAGTGTGTGGCCGAACATGGAAGAGGGGCTGTTCAGGTAGGACGCGGGAAAGATCAATGCCACCCGCTCCTCGGGCATCGCCTCGCGCCACTCCTGGTAGTCACTGCAGTGGCTCAGGGCCCCGTCATCGGGCCAGTCCAGCTGCCGGCTCAGGAAGCGATAACGCGCCGGGAACTCGCAGCGGGCGTCACTGCCCTCCGGACGCAGTTGCTCAATGCTCTCGTTAAGCTCGGCCTGGGCATCGGTGGCACCGGATTCGTGCAGGAAGAAGTCGGGATCATCAATGTAGCTGCGGCCCTGGTAGCGCCATGTGGTGCCCTGATTGATGTGCAGGAGCGCTTTCCAGCGGGGGTGCTCCGCCAGTTCCTCAGTCGCTGCATGGGCCCATAACGGGGCACATGCCAGCACCAGTATCAGTGCCAGGTGTCTTGGTTTCATCAATAATGGCTTGCTCGGAGGAAGGACCGCCCGACGCACGGCCGGGCGGTGTTGTGACGCGGTGATCAGCTGAGGGTGGCCAGCTGGTCGTCTTGGTTCATCACGTTCTGGATGTTGCTCATGACTTCTTCCGCAGTCACGTCTTCGTTCGGGAAGATGCTGCTGAAGTTCTCGTGCATGGTCTTCTTGAAGTGGGCGCGCTCTTCAGCCGGGATGCCCATGGAGACGGAAAGCGCTGTCAGGGCCTCACCGTCGCCCACGGCCATGTCCTGTGCCACTTCTTCCATAACACCCGCCTGAGCCAGCATGTTCTCGCCGTGATACGCCAGCGCGCCACTGGTGTCACAGCCGTTGGTGCCGGAGGTGATGCCGAAGGTACGGTTGCCGGA
>JBNJEG010000196.1:0-3396 GCA_051745655.1 Pseudomonadota bacterium | reverse complement strand
CTACAGAGGCCACGCTGCGACATCGGGCAGGTTCAATCTCCAGGCCTGAGCCGGTAGAATAGGCGACCTTTAAATTGAGAGAGTGCGGGAGCGGCATGAGCGTTCAGATCAAAACGGCGGAGGAAGTCGAGAAGATGCGGGTGGCGGGCCGACTGGCCGCCAGCGTCCTGGAAATGATCGGCGAACACGTGCAGCCGGGCGTTACAACCGAGGAGCTCGACCGGCTCTGTCATGACTACATCATCGAGCATGGCGCCACCCCGGCACCGCTGAACTACAAGGGGTTCCCCAAGTCGGTCTGCATTTCGGTCAACCAGGTGATCTGCCACGGCATCCCCAATGAGAAGAAAGCCCTCAAGAACGGCGATATCCTCAACATCGACGTGACCGTCATCAAGGACGGCTACCACGGCGACACCAGCAAGATGTTCGTCGCCGGCAAGGCCAACCCCGCCGCCAAGCGGCTCAATCGTGTGACACGGGAATGCCTGTTCCGCGGCATCGAGCTTGTCCGCCCGGGCACGAAACTCGGCGACATCGGCGCAGCCATCCAGGCTCATGCCGAGTCGAACCACTACAGCATTGTCCGCGAGTACTGCGGCCATGGGATCGGCAAGGGCTTCCACGAAGAGCCCCAGGTGATGCACTTCGGCAAGCCGGGCACCGGGCTTGAGCTCCAGGAGGGCATGACCTTCACCATTGAGCCCATGGTCAATCAGGGCAAGCGTCACAGCAAGGTGCTGCCGGACGGCTGGACAGTGGTTACCCGTGACCGCAAACTGTCCGCACAGTGGGAACATACAGTGCTCGTTACCGCAGACGGTTACGAGATCCTGACCCTGCGCGACGGTGAGGAACCAGCCTGAATGCGCCTGCGATGAACACGACCGGCCCCATTTTTGATCCGGACCAGCACCTGGACCCCGGTATGCTGGCCGAGGAAATCCGCAACGCGGCCTCACCTGGCATCCCCGTGCGCCGGTATCTTGAGCACCTGCAACAGGTCATGGCGGATGCGTTCCGCGCCGGCACGGACGTCCGGTCGCTGGTGCATGGGCGCGCCCGCATCATGGACACGGTGCTCGCGCTGCTGTGGCAGAACTCCCCCCTGGGCGATGCGGAGGATCTCTCCCTGGTGGCGGTCGGGGGTTATGGCCGCGGCGAGCTGCACCCCTATTCCGACATTGACCTTCTGATCCTGACCAGCGAGGCCGGCGCCCAGGCCCACGAGGAAGCGCTCTCCGGATTTCTGACTCTGCTCTGGGACCTCGGCCTGGACATTGGCCACAGCGTGCGCAGCATCGAGGAGTGCGTGACCACCGCCCGAGAGGACGTCACCATCCTCACCAACATGCTCGAAACCCGGCTGATTGCGGGTAATGAGCAGGCACCGGAGGTGTTGCGCGAACGCGTCTACTCCAGCGACACCCTGTCGGACCGGGACTATTTCGCAGCCAAGCGCCGTGAGCAACAGGATCGCCACGGTAAATATGGCGCCACCGAGTACAACCTGGAGCCCAACCTCAAGGGCTCACCGGGTGCCCTGCGCGACATCCAGACCATCATCTGGGTCGCCCGCCGCCACTTCGGGCTGGACGACCCCTCGGACCTGATGCGCTTCGCCATTCTCTCGGATGAGGAGTTCCGTATCCTGCGCGAGGGAGAAACCTTCCTGTGGCAGCTGCGCTACGGCCTCCAGATCCTCGCAGGGCGCAACGAGAACCGCCTGCTGTTCGACTATCAGCCAGACCTCGCCCGCATGCTTGGCTTTGCGGAACAGGATGGCCGGCTGGGCGTGGAGCTGATGATGCAGGCGTACTACCGCAGCGTACTGGCACTGGCCGAGCTTACGGACGTCATCCTCCAGCATCTGGACGAAGAGATCCTGCGCGCGGAAGAGCCCGAACAGGTCCACCCGGTCAACCGCCGCTTCCAGATCCGCAACGGGTACCTGGAAGCCGTAAACACCCAGGTGTTTGCCTATGCGCCCTACGCGCTTCTGGAAATCTTCGTGGTGCTCGCCCAGCACCCTGAAGTCAAAGGCATCCGGGCGCCGACCATCCGGGCCATCCGGGCCCACCGGCATCTGATCGACGACGCCTTCCGCCAGAACCTGGCCTGCACCACCCTGTTCATGGAGCTGCTGCGCACGCCTCACGAACTGGACACCACCCTGTCCTACATGAAGCGCTACAACGTGCTCGGCCGGTACCTGCCGGAGTTCGGCAGCATCATCGGGCAGATGCAGTACGACCTCTTCCACGTCTACACCGTGGATGCTCACACCCTGCGGGTGATCAGCAACATGGTGCACATGCAGACCGCCGAGGGGCGTGAACAGTTCCCGCTGGCCTCACGGCTGAGCCATCAACTGCCGAAGCCGGAGCTGCTTTACGTGGCCGGCCTGTTCCACGATGTGGCCAAGGGCCGCGGCGGCGACCATTCGGAGCTTGGCGCCATCGACGCCGCCCGCTTCTGCGAGCAGCACCACCTGAGCGACCGCGATACCAAGCTGGTGGCCTGGCTGATCGAGAATCACCTGCTGATGTCGCTGACCGCGCAGAAGTGCGACATCTCGGACCCGGCGATCATCCGGGAATTCGCCCGCAAGATCCCGTCCAAGGTGCACCTGGTCTATCTCTACATCCTGACGGTGTGCGACATTGCGGCGACCAATCCGAACCTGTGGAACACCTGGCGGGATTCGCTGCTGCGCCAGCTCTATATCGAGACACGCCGGGTACTGCGCCAGGGCATCGACAGCCCCTTCGACCGCAACGACTGGATCCGTGCCACCTGCGAGGAAGCCCGGGACATGCTCCGCACCCAGGGCTACAGCAACGAGCGCATCGACGCGGTCTGGAACACCCTGGACGACGACTTCTTCCTGCAGGACGCCACCGTAGACATCGTCTGGCAGACGGCCGCGATCATCCGCCACGGCGACAACCCGGACCCGCTGGTCATGATCCGGGACACCACCGGCGGCCCCACGGATGGCTACACCCACATCATCATCTACATGCGCGACCGTGCCGCGCTCTTCGCCGCCACCACGGCGGTGCTGGAACAGCTGCACCTGAACATCGTCGACGCCCGCATCCTCTCCGGTGACGGCCCCTACAACCTGAGCAGCTACGTGGTGGTGGACGAGCAGGGCCAGCCCCTGGGCAAGGATCCGGAACGCCGCGACCACATCCGCGAGCGCCTGATCGAGGAACTCGACGATCCGGACGACTACCCAGCGATCATCGAGCGCCGGGTGCCGCGCAAGCTCAAGCACTTCGCGTTCCCAACCGCTGTCACCATCTCCACCGATACGGCGAATCACCGCACCATGCTGGAGGTGGTCACGCCGGATCGCCCCGGCCTGCTGGCCCGCATCGGGCGCATCCT
>JBNJEG010000195.1:0-3399 GCA_051745655.1 Pseudomonadota bacterium | reverse complement strand
AGTGAACAGCAGCGCTATCCGGACGGTAACAACAACTGACGATTGGACAGAGAAGAGCATCATGCTGGATCCCAAATGGGTGCGAACCGATCCCGACGCCGTAGCGGCCCAACTGGCGCGGCGCGGCTATGAACTCGACACCGGCCAGGTGCGCGAGCTGGAAAGCCGCCGACGCGAACTCCAGAGCCGGACCGAGGAGCTGCAGGCGGAACAGAAACGCCGCTCCAAGGCGATCGGGGAAGCCAAGCGTAACGGTGAAGACGCCCAGCCGCTCATGGATGAGGTGGAATCCCTCAAGCAGCAGAAAGCGGACGCCGAACATCAGCTCAAGGAACTCCAGGCTGAGCTCAATGCCTTCCTCGAGGGCATCCCGAATGTGCCGGATGACTCCGTGCCAGAGGGGGATTCCGACGAGGACAACGTTGAGGTCCGGCGGTGGGGCGAACCGGCGCAGCCGGCTTTTGAACCGGTTGATCATGTGACCCTGGGGGAGGGGCTGGGTGGAATGGATTTCGCCGCCGCGGCCACCATCGCCAGGGCCCGTTTTGCAGTGATGCAGGGGGGTGTGGCCCGCCTGCACCGGGCGCTGACCCAGTTCATGCTGGACCTGCATACCGCCGAGCATGGCTATACCGAGACCTATCTGCCGTACCTGGTGAACAGCGACAGCCTGACCGGTACCGGCCAGTTGCCCAAGTTCGAGGAGGACCTGTTCCGGATTGACGGTGACCGGGACCTCTACCTGATTCCGACCGCTGAAGTGCCGGCCACCAACCTGGTGCGCGACAGCATCCTCGGGGCGGGGGAGCTGCCCAAGCGCATGGTCTGCCATACGCCGTGCTTCCGCAGTGAAGCTGGCGCCTATGGCAAGGACACGCGCGGCATGATCCGCCAGCATCAGTTCGAGAAGGTCGAGCTCATCCACATCGTGCGGCCCGAGGAGTCGGACGCTGCCCTTGAAGCACTTACAGGCCATGCCGAGACAATCCTGCAGCGGCTTGAGCTGCCGTACCGGGTTGTGACGCTCTGTGGCGGGGATATGGGCTTTGCAGCCGCGCGCACCTACGATCTGGAAGTCTGGCTTCCGGGCCAGTCGGCCTACCGGGAAATCTCTTCCTGCAGCAACACGCGCGACTTCCAGGCCCGGCGTATGCAGGCACGCTGGCGCAATCCCGAAACCGGGAAACCGGAACTGGTCAACACACTGAACGGCTCGGGTCTGGCCGTCGGGCGTGCCCTGGTAGCGGTGCTGGAAAACTATCAGGAGGCGGATGGCCGCGTTCGCGTGCCGACCGTGTTGCAGCCCTACATGGGCGGTATGACCGAGCTTGTACCTGAAGGAGCCTGAGCACGATGGTTACACAGTGGGTGAAGGATCGCCTCAAGAGTCTGCTTCCTCCCGGGCGCACCACGTCATCGGACACGGGTGTACGGGGAGAGGTTTACCTGGTGGGTGCGGGGCCCGGTGATCCGGACCTGCTCACCGTCAAGGCGCTGCGTCTTCTGCGCGAAGCCGATGTCGTGTTTCATGACCGTCTGGTATCCCAGCCCATCATGGATCTGATCAACGAAGAGGCCGAAGTCATCCATGTGGGCAAGGCACGCTCCAACCACAGTGTGCCCCAGGATCGGATCAACGACATGCTGGTGGAATACGCCCGAGCCGGGCGTAGGGTTGTGCGTCTCAAGGGTGGGGACCCGTTCATCTTCGGCCGTGGGGGTGAGGAGATCGAGCGACTCGCGGAGTATGGGGTTCCTTTCCAGGTGGTTCCTGGGATAACGGCTGCGTCAGGCTGTTCCGCCTACGCGGGTATCCCGCTGACGCACCGCGATCACGCCCAGTCCGTACGCTTCATCACGGGCCATCTCAAGAATGACACCACGGATCTGCCCTGGCAGGACTTCGTCCAGAACCGGCAGACGCTGGTGTTCTACATGGGGCTGGTGGGGCTTCCGATCATCACGCGGGAGCTGATCGCCCACGGCATGGCAGCGGAGACGCCCTGTGCACTGGTTGCGAAGGGGACCACGCCGGAACAGCGGGTCGTGTGCGGCACGCTGGCTTCCATCGTGGAGGCGGTTGAGCAGGCGGAAGTCCGAGCACCAACCATCATTATTGTGGGTGATGTGGTCAGCCTGCGGAGCCGGCTCGGCTGGCTTGAGCAGATGCCCGCCGAGCCGGACGCGTTCAGCTCCGGTGACGGTGGGGAATCACGTCCCTGAGTTCATCGCGCATCTCCCGGATCGCCTTTTCGGTGGTTTCCCAGTCGATGCAGGCGTCGGTGACGGAGACGCCGTATTGCATCTCCTCGCGCGCGGCGAGCTTCTGTTTACCCCAGTTGATGTTGCTCTCCACCATCAGGCCGATGATCGACAGGTTGCCTTCCTTGACCTGATGGCTGACATCCTGCATGACCAGCGGCTGCACAGCCGGGTCCTTGCTGGAATTGGCGTGGCTGCAGTCGACCATGATGGCGTTTCGGGCACCCGCTTCCGCCAGCTCCTTTTCACAGAGCGCAACGTTGACGGAGTCGTAGTTCGGCTTGCCGCCACCGCCGCGCAGCACGACGTGGCTGTAGGGATTGCCTTTCGTCCGTGTGATCGCCACCTGCCCGTTCTGGTCAATGCCCAGAAAGCTGTGCGGGTTCCCGGTAGACTTCATGGCGTTAACGGCGACATCCAGGCTGCCATCGGTCCCGTTCTTGAAACCAACCGCCATGGACAGGCCACTGCTCATTTCCCGGTGAGTCTGTGATTCCGTGGTTCGTGCCCCGATGGCAGACCAGGCAATGGTGTCCTGGAGGTACTGCGGGGCTGTCGGGTCAAGCGCTTCGGTAGCTGTCGGCAGACCCAGCTCGGCTATATCGAGCAGCAGTTTGCGGCCAAGGTAAAGGCCACGCTCAATGTCGAAGCTGTCATCCAGGTGCGGGTCGTTGATCAGTCCCTTCCAGCCGGTGGTGGTGCGCGGTTTCTCAAAATAGACGCGCATCACCAGGAACAGGGTGTCGCTGACTTCTTCCTGGAGGGCCTTGAGACGACGGGCATAATCCAGGGCGGCTTCCGGGTCATGAATCGAGCAGGGACCGACCACCAGGAACAGGCGCGGATCCTTGCCATCGAGAATATTATTGATGGTCTGACGCCCTTCGAGCACCGTGCGTCTCGCGGCATCGGTCAGCGGCAGCTGCTCCTTGAGCGCCCCCGGTGTGGTCAGTACCTGTTGTTCCTCAATATTGACGTTCTCGATGTCGCTGCTTGCCATCACTGCCTCTTGTTCGCCCTTGCACGGAAACGGGCCGTTATAGTGCGTTAAATCCAGTGGTGATGCAATCCGGCGCCGGCTTCCCGCTGGCGGGCACTCACTGGCTGGTTTATGGTATGGAATCAGACACGCAATGA
>JBNJEG010000194.1:0-3477 GCA_051745655.1 Pseudomonadota bacterium | reverse complement strand
TGCTTACCCAGACTTGCATGGTATTGAGTTATCCGATCGATGGCGTAGCGCAGTGAACGGGTTACGCTGGTGCGCGCGCGCTCCATGCCGTCACCAACGGTCCGGGCCCGATCGTTCAGGCCGACGCCCCGGCGAAGCTCCTCGACCAGAAACTGGCGATCGGCACGTGCGAGTTCCGCTCGGTGCAGGTCGTTGTTGGCCTCGGCCTCCGCGATGTCTTCTTCGGTCTCGGCGAGCCGCTGGCGGTATGCCTCCCGGGCCTTTGAATCGAACACCTCCAGTCCACATTGCGCATCAATTCGAGGTGGGCCCGAAGCGGCCCCGACAGGAAGCGCCCCACGCTCCACCGTCACCAGATCGAGGACGTGGAATTCCCGGCCGGGTTCCGCCAGCAGGCGTTCAAGGTAGCGCATGCCCTTGAGGTCTTTCAGGCACACGGTAGTGCCACAGAAGGCCACCGTTCGCATATCTCCCTCGCAGCAAAAAACGCAACGCTCGGGCTCGGCACCCCGCCGTGAGGAGGTCACCGGGGCGTGTTCGCGAGCCAGCTCCACCCAGGTCGTGGCGTGGAGATCCTCGAGTGCTCGACAGGCGACGTCGAGCTCCAGGTCGGCCGCCCTCTCGTCGCCGGCAGCCCGGTGCGCGGCCGCGAGCTCAACGCGCAGGATTGCCGCATCGAACGGCATTCGCAGCGAGACCCACTCCATGACAGCTTCACTCAGAAGCCGGATTGCTTCGTTGCTCTGCCCGTCGTACAGCGCCAGAAGTCCCTTCGCAGCAAGCGCAGAGTTCTGCAATGTTCTGCTTTGATAGGTTTCGGCAATCTCCGCAAGGTCGGCGGCGGCAACTCGCGCCGTGTCGCCGGCCCCGGCTGCCAGCGCGATAACCACTTGTGCAGCGCGCAGGGGAGCCCGCTGCAAGCCTCCCGAGGGCGGGCGTTCCTTCGACGGAATATTAAACGGATGATCGAGCGCGTTCTCGACCATTGAAAAGGCTTCATCGATTCGGCCCTGGGCCAACCGCAGCAACGCAAATCCCGGTTGAGGCAGCCAGGCATTCTGGTGCGCCGCCAGAAACGCCTCTTCGGCGCCCGCGAAATCGCCTTTGCGCAACCTCGTGTTGCCGAGTTCGGTCAATGGCCAGCCATACTCCCGCCGCATCCAAGGGCGCAGTTCTTCACAGGCCAGCAATGCCTCCTCCTCGGCTGCGTCGCAAGGCCCCCGCAGGCGCATGATCTCCGCCCGGTGCACCCGGCAGCGGCCGTGGAGACCCCCGAAGGCCGCGCCCTGGCGCCAGTGTTCCATGGCTTCGGTCCACTGCTCGGCGCGGTCGTACTGACCGAGCCACTGCATGGCACAGATAAGCTCGCACCACATCTGCCCCGAGGTGAGGGGGTCGAGGTTACCCGCGCTCAGCTCCACTGCAACGTCATCAAGCGCGCTCAGCCCTTCGTCCAGGTAGCCGTCGTGGATGCGGACTCTGGCGAAAGCCACCTGTCCAATGATCGAGGGTGGGGTCAGCCCGTGCCTTTGTCCTCCGTCCATGGCCCGTTGCGCCCATTGCCCGGTCCCCGGCATGTCGCCGCACATCAACCGCTCATAGGTCCGCACTGCGGCGAGCCACGCCCAGACTGGACTGTCGGGCGCGCCTTTTAGCAGGCGTTCGGCCCGCGAGAGCCAGGCACGAACGGTGGCCATCAGGCCCGTATCCATCATCAGGTACATGCCCACCATAACGGCAGCGAATGCCGCCTCCCGGGTGCGGTCGTTCTCGAGGTGCAGGCGATAGAGATCACCATACGCGGCAAGTGTTCCCTCCAGATCGCCAACCCCATAAGCCGCATTGGCCCTGAGCTCCAGCAGCTCGGCCGAGGGTGGTGCCGATAATTCCGCGAGCAGTTCCTGGGCCCGGGCGAATTCACCGGCGTCGAGGGCGACCCGAATCGGGGACAGTGCTCCTTCTGCCATCGCTCAGTCCTCTTGTTGCGGTTGTAACAAGGATTGTCACGCCCTTAGAGGTAGGTGCCATACGCACCTGACCGAAGACTTATCCGATAAGGGACATTCTGACATGAGTGAAACCCCTAAGGACAGACTCGGCGCCATGCTGCGGCGCCGGGTTAATTCACACCCGACACTGATGGAGAATGGAAGATGAACACTACAACGGAAGCAAGCTATCACCTTGAAGGCACCATGCTGGAAATCTGTTCCTGTGCGGCCTCTTGCCCCTGTTTCATCGGTGAGGATCCGGACGGCAACGAATGCTTCGGTGTGATTGCCTTCAATCTGGAACAGGGGGAGGCGCGTGGCATTGATGTCTCCGGCCTGACTCTCGTAAATGTCGCCCATATTCCCGGCAACGCTCTGGCCGGAAACTGGCGCTCAGTACTACTGGTCGATAGCAAGGCCAACGACGCGCAGTACGAGGCCCTTCTGGACGCCTTCGGTGGCAAGCTGGGTGGACCGCTCGCGGATATGGCGAGCCTGGTCGGGGAAGTGGTGGCGGTTGAGCGGGTTCCGATCACACATGAAGCCGAGCAAGCCGAAGGACGCCTGCAGGCCGGGGAGTTCCTCGACGCGGAGTTCGGGCCGATCCAGTCTTCACCCGACGGCACCACGGCGACGCTGCACGACAGCGCCTTTACGACGGTGAAGGGGGCTCCCGCCTATCTCGGCAAGTCTCGGCGTTATCGGGTCAACTTGCCACAATACGATATGAGCTGGAGCTATGACGGACACAACACCATCCAGACCGCCTGGATGATGGAGCACCAGCCATGAACGCGGTAACCGTGACGGGGGGCTTCGCCTGGCGGAGTGCCCCGGTCTTGATCCTGGCCATCGGCCTGGCGTGGCTGCTGGCCATTGGCGCCGAGCTGACTGGCGAAGTGCAGTGGGTCCATCATCATCGGTTGGTGGTTGACGGAGGCACGATCTGGGCCAGCCTGGCCCTCTTTGTGATGGCCTGGCAGGTACATATCGCCGCAATGATGCTGCCATCGACGCTGCCGATGATTGATCTCTTCCGTCGCGTGTCCGCCCGGCAGCGTCATCCGGGGCTGGCCCGGCTTGGCTTCCTGGGCGGCTACCTGGCAGTCTGGACCCTGTTCGGCTTTGCGGCGCTGTTCGGTGATGCGCTGCTGAAGTTTGCCATGCTGCACTGGCACTGGCTGATGCAGCGTCCCGAGTGGCTGGCCGGTGCTGTGCTGCTTCTGGCCGGCGGCTTCCAGTTCTCCTCTCTCAAGGAGCGCTGCCTCGACAAGTGCCGGCAGCCGCGATCTTTCCTGTTGAACCATTACCGCCAGGGCATTGCTGGGGGCTTCGCCCTGGGGGCGCGGCACGGGGCCTTCTGCGTCGGTTGCTGCTGGGCGCTCATGCTGGTGATGTTCGTGGTGGGGATCGCCAATCTGGCCTGGATGGCGCCACTTGCGGCACTCATGCTAGTGGAAAAGGTCGCCCGTCAGGGCTGGCGCAT
>JBNJEG010000193.1:0-3515 GCA_051745655.1 Pseudomonadota bacterium | reverse complement strand
TGTGCCGGGTTTTTTATTTCTGGCCGAACTCTTCCATGGCCATTCGAGCCCTGGCCTCAGCGCTGTCCGGCACGTTTTCAAGGGACTCGACCCACCGCAGGCGCGGCACCAGCCCCATGCCGTTGGCAATCTGTATCGCAAGTCCGGGCCTGGCATTGAGTTCGAGCATCAGAGGCCCGCGGTTGTTATCCACCACAATGTCCGCCCCCAGGTACCCCAGGCCGGTCAGGTCATGGCACCGGGCCGCCAGGGTGAGCAGGTTTTCCCAGTCCGGGATGGCGATACGGTCGAGGCTGACGCCGGTGTCCGGATGGGTGTGGACGCGGTTGGAATACTGGACCGCATGGATGCAGCGACCCGTGGCGAGGTCAAGACCAACGCCAATTGCCCCCTGATGCAGATTGGCCTTGCCGTCACTCGCATGGGTCGAAAGGCGGAGCATCGCCATGATCGGTACGCCGCGGAAGATAATGACGCGGATATCCGGAACCCCTTCCACGGACAGGGATTCAAAGTAGGGATCCGCTTCGATAAGATCCTCGATGATCGCCGTGTCCGGCGCGCCGGCAAGGGAGTGCAGGCCCGCGAGAATGTTGGAGCAGTGGCGCTGGAGATCCTCAATAGTCAGGGCCTGACCGGAGCTTTTGACAAATTGCCCATCACTGCGCTCACGGATCACCAGGATGCCCTTGCCGCCAGCGCCACGGGAGGGTTTGATCGCGAAACTCGAGAGGCCTTTCAGTCGGGTCTCAAGATCCTTGACGGAGTGCTGGGTGTGAATAGCGTCGCGCAGTGTCGGGGTGGCGAGCTCGTGCTTCTCCGCAAGCTGCTTGGTGAGACGCTTGTCGTCCACGAGCGGATAGAGACGGCGTTCATTGTAGCGCGCAATATAGGCTACATTGCGCCGGTTCATGCCCAGCAGTCCGCGGCGCCTGAGAGCGGCTGGCCACGCCAGCATCAGCGTTCCTCCGCGATGGTGCGGAAACGGTAGAGTTCAGAGAGCTTGTAGCCGGTGTACTGACCCACCAGAAGAATGAGCGCCAGAAGCACCAGGTGAACCTCCGGGAAGTTGAAGGTCAGGTGCCGGGTCAGGGGAAGCTGCATCACGCCATAGGCCAGCACCGCCACGATCAGGCTGCCGCCGCCCTGTGTCATGACCTCCCGGGGGCCCTCTTCCTCCCAGATTACGGACATACGCTCAATCGTCCAGGCGATGATGATCATCGGGAAGAAAGTGATGGTCATGCCCAGGTCCAGGTCCAGTTCATGGCCAAAGACACTCAGTAGCCCGGTGAGCAGGACCACCAGCACAATCATGGCCGCAATCCGGGACACCAGCAGCAGGTTGAGGCGCGAGAGGTACCCTCGGAGCAGGAGGCCGAGCCCGACGATGGTCAGAAAGGCGGTCAACCCTGGTATCAGGGTCGTCTGGATGAAGGCGAGCGCGATCAGGACGGGCATGAACGTGCCGGACGTGCGAATTCCGACGACTATCCGCATGAAAGCGACGACCAGCGCGCCCACGGGGAGGAGCAGCAGAAGCTTGAGCATGCTCTGCTCCTCGATGGGAAGCTGATAGAGGCTGAACCAGCCCATTTCCTCGCTTTCCATGGCCTCTGTCTGGGCCAGGTCGAGGGCCGGGATGGTCTGGCGCATCATGGAAAACCGGACGCTGGAATCCTGGCCACCCATAACGTCAAGAACGGGGCCGTCCGAGCGGTGCCACAGCAGCATTTCCCCCGTTATGCCACGACTGCCGTCGCGCTCAAGGTCATAGAGCTGCCAGCCCCCGTCCACAAAGACATCCACCAGTGGTCGCAGGCTCTGGTTCCGGCGGGCATCTTCCAGTTTCAGGCCCATGGCGACCCTGGCGGGCACATCGGCCTGATTGAGAAGCCTTACCAGCAGCTGTTCAGGACTCCTTCCGTCCAGAAGCAGGGTGGCGTTCTGGTCATTTTCGCTCTGGATGGTCCGGATCAGTTCCCGTGCGAGGCTGTCGGCGGTACTGGAGCGACGCATGGCAGAACCCAGCATGTCAGAGGCGGCCGTAGCCTGAGGTTCCTCCCAGATGATCTGGCGTGGTTCGGGCTTGGAGCCATCGGTGACAGGCTTGCGTGTCTCCTGATCGCCGGAAGGCGCAAACTGTGCCTTGTAATAGAGAACCTGGGGGCCTTCGGCGGTGCGCTTGGACCATTCACCGCGCCGTCCTTTGTCCGGATTGATGCGTGAGAAACCATAGCCCGGCGAGGCGGCCTGTTCGGACACCAGCCGGTACCCTGGCGGGTTGCTGGGAAGGCTCAGGCTGGCCAGGGTTTCCTCGCCCAGGGCATTGAAATCGATACGGGCCTCAACCAGCCAGACCGGCACCTGCTGCTGCGGCACAATCGGAATATCCAGCTGCACATGGCGCATGGTCATCAGGCCGATACCAAGCCCGAAGAGGACGCTGACGGCGATAAAAAAGATGTGCCGCTGGTTCATTCCTCCGCCTCCACCTCGCCGGCCGCGTCACGCAGTTCCTCGCGGTCGCTCAGATGGAAGGTTTTTCCCACATCCACGACAAACAGGTCCCGAAGGACATTGCGGCCGATCAGGGCCGGGTAGGTCAAGTGCCCCCGATCGGTCAGTGTGAATTCCGCGACACGCTCCACCGGACCCAGGCGGTACTGGAGTTCCACAACGGGGCGGCGTTCATTCTCTTCATCCGAGGCCTGGACAATCTCCGCAAATCGGGCGACCGGCTGTTCGAGCTCTCGTGACTCGCCGTTCTCGAAGTGCTCGCCGGCCAGCTCGAAACGGACATAGTCCTCGCCGTCACGCTCAAAGACCTCAATGCTGCGGGCATCCAGGGACGAGGTGGTGGCACCGGTATCGATGCGCGCCTCAAAAAGATGGCCGGGTGGTTCGATGTGAACGCTTTCCACTGCCCCTGAAATGCTGCGGTCGGTGCACTCGCGGGCTTCATCCTGCAGGTTGGGGACGGCCATCGGGCATAGATCATCGTCTGACTCGCCTTCATTGCTCCCCCCATAGACCTGGGTGATCCGGTAAAGCCGGGACATCTGATCCTGAAGGTTGGCAAAGCCCTGTCCCTGCTGCGCAGCAGTGTCGTTTTGCTGGGTGAGCAACGAGTTCAGCAGAACCTGTTGCGATGCCATCTGCTCCTGCTGTCGGGCAAGCTGGGTCTGGAGAACCTGCACGTCATCCTCGATTGGTTCCGGATAGAAGTGCGCGCAACCGGTAATGGTCGCCATGATCAGGAGAATCGGAATGCGTCGCCACGTAAGCATGGGCCCTCTCGTCCCCGGGGATTCAACAGCATGAGAGTATAGATGCTGCGCTGGCATTTGACGATGGTTGCAGCTTGAAGCGCTGCATGCCCCGGTGCTAGACTTCGCGCTCTCAGCGGCGGTGAGGTCCGCATGGCTGAGCGCGATGGTGGTCCTGCTGGTGCCTTCGCAACGATAAACCGTGAACCCGGTCAGGCCCGGAAGGGAGCAGCCGTAGCGGTGGAT
>JBNJEG010000192.1:0-3549 GCA_051745655.1 Pseudomonadota bacterium | reverse complement strand
AGGGATTCATGGACGACGAGCAGCGGGCGCTCGGGGTCGGTGTCCGCGCGGGTGATCTCGTCCTGCCACTGGTCCAGCAACTGGTCCGTAAAGGCCTCAAAGCCCTGACGGCCATCGAGGTAGTCACCGAGCCATCCGCGTATGGGGTGGCTGGCGATGTCGTCCGAAAAGCGGCCATAGGCCTTGCCGGGGCGGCTGTTGAACAGCTTCTTGAACTGGCGGTGCAGGGCCTCGTAGTCACCGCCCGGCTCAGCCATGGCCTCGCCGGCGCTGGTTCGCGCCGGCTGGCCACCGCCGGGCAGGGTTGCCCGCATGAGCCGGAGCTGCCGAATGGCCATCGGTCAGCCCTGCAGCCGTTGTTCCCGGCGCAGTGTCTGCAGCAGTTCCTGCACGGCCTTGCTGATGCCGGCGTCATTGTCGGCACTGACGCTGTAGTCCGCCGGTGTACCGCTGATGCCGGCCGTGAGCACGATCAGGCCCTGGCTGCGCAGAACCTCAGCCATGCTGCCGCGATCCTCTTCGGAGTCCGTGTTGGTGTTGTCCAGCACGATGCCGGTCTTGCCCACGTCAAACAGGCTGCGCTGCAGGGCGGTGGCCAGCTTGTCCGCCGCTTCGCCGCCACAGTCGATCACCAGCGGTTTCTGGTCGAGCCGGCGCTGCCATTCCTCGGTAGTAACCGGGTTCATCAGGCCTTCAGCGTCGCTGGCAGTACTCTTGATCATGCCGGCGCCGATGGTGATGTTGGTCAGCCGGTCGATGATGATGAACGCGCCCGTCGATCCGCAGCTCGGGTAGGGGTCGAATGCCAGCGGGTGGCTGACCGCGAACTCGCACAGGCCGATCTCGTTGAGGCCGAGTTCGCTGCCTTCCTGCTGTTCCAGGGTGTTCACGTCCGTTTTGTAGTGCACCCGGCGCATGGCGCCGGAGGTGTAGCGAGGCCCCTGCTTGATGTCGTACTGGCGGCCCGGGGCCAGTGGTTCATCGATCATCCAGACTACGTTGGCGTTGAATGCGGTGGCCACCTCGGGCATGTTGCCGGCGTGTACCAGCATGTCGCCGCGGCTGATGTCGATCTCGTCCTTCAGGGTCAGGGTGACCGCCTGGTCGATGTGGGCTGCTTCCTGGTCTCCTTCAAAGGTGACGATCCGGTCCACGCGGGTGGAGCGCCCCGAGGGCAGGGCAACCACTTCGTCGTCCGGCTTGACCACGCCACTGGCGATGGTGCCGCAGAAGCCGCGGAAGTCGAGGTTCGGGCGGTTCACGTACTGCACCGGGAACCGGAAGTGCTCGAAGTCCTTGTCGTGGGAGATCGGTACGGTCTCCAGCACCTGCATCATGGGCTCGCCGTCGAACCAGGGCATATTCTCGCTGGGATAGACAACGTTGTCGCCATCAAGCGCGGAGATGGGCACAAAACGCACATCCTCCAGGCCGAGGTTGCCGCAGAAGTGCTGGTATTCCTCCCGGATCTCGTTGAAGCGCTGCTCGCTGTACTCAACCAGATCCATCTTGTTGACAGCCACCACCACGTGCTTGATACCCAGCAGCGAGGCCAGGAAGGAGTGGCGCTTGGTCTGGGTCAGCACGCCGTGGCGGGCGTCGATCAGGATGACCGCGAGCTGCGCGTTGGAGGCACCGGTGGCCATGTTGCGCGTGTACTGCTCATGACCGGGGGTGTCGGCCATGATGAACTTGCGCCTGGCCGTGGAGAAGTAGCGGTAGGCCACGTCGATGGTGATGCCCTGTTCGCGCTCGGCCTGGAGGCCGTCCACCAGCAGGGACAGGTCCAGCTTTTCACCGGTGGAGCCGACCTTGGAGCTGTCGGATTCCAGCGCGGCCAGCTGGTCTTCGTAGATCATGCTGGTGTCGTGCAGCAGGCGGCCGATGAGGGTGCTTTTACCGTCGTCCACGCTGCCGCAGGTCAGCAGCCGAAGGAGCTCTTTCTCTTCGTGCTGCTTGAGATAGGCATTGATGTCGGTGCCGATCAGGTCTGACTGATGTGACATGGATCTTGTCTCCGAAAAACCGGGTTGGGCGCGCGCTTAGAAGTAGCCTTCCTGTTTCTTCTTCTCCATGGAGCCGGCGCTGTCGTGGTCAATGACTCGACCCTGGCGCTCGGAACTGCGCGTCAGCAGCATCTCCTGGATGATCTCGGGCAGGGTGTCTGCCTTCGATTCGACGGCGCCGGTCAGTGGGTAGCAGCCCAGGGTGCGGAAGCGCACGGACTTCATCTCGGGCTCCTCGCCCGGCTCCAGCGGCATGCGGTCGTCGTCGACCATGATCAGGGTGCCGTCGCGCTCGACCACGGGCCGTGGCTTGGAGAAGTACAACGGCACGATCTCGATGTTCTCAAGATGGATGTACTGCCAGACGTCCAGCTCAGTCCAGTTGGAGAGCGGGAAGACGCGGATGCTTTCGCCCTTGTTGATCTGGCCGTTGTAGATGTTCCAGAGCTCCGGTCGCTGGTTCTTCGGGTCCCAGCGGTGGTTTTCGTCCCGGAAGGAGTAGACGCGTTCTTTAGCCCGGGATTTCTCTTCATCCCGGCGTGCACCGCCGAAGGCGGCGTCGAACTTGTACTTCTCCAGCGCCTGTTTGAGCGACTGGGTCTTCATCACGTCGGTGTGCTTAGCGCTGCCGTGACTGAAGGGGCCGATGCCCTGCTTCACGCCTTCCTCATTGATGTGGACGATCATATCCAGATCGTACTTCTCGGCCATCCGGTCCCGGAATTCGATCATTTCCTTGAACTTCCAGGTGGTGTCCACGTGCAGCATCGGGAAGGGAATCCGGCCGGGCCAGAAGGCCTTGCGGGCCAGGTGGAGCATCACGGAGGAGTCCTTGCCGATGGAGTAGAGCATGACCGGGTTGTCGAACTCGGCTGCCACTTCCCGCATGATGTGGATGCTTTCCGCTTCCAGCTGTTTGAGGTGCGTGAGGTTGTATTGGGTCATCGCGCTCTGTACCGCTGTTGACTCGGAATGGAACCGCCTCTTATAACGAACGGCTTCAACTGAACGCGGGATTATACCAGAACGCAGGGGCGTGCAAGAAGGGCGTCAGGCGCCGGCGGCGAGCTGTTCGTTGATGTAGTGGTCGAGCAGCGCGTCCGCGTCGTCCTCGAATTCAGTGAAGGACATGCCGACGTGAAAACAGTCGCGGGCAATCCGGCGCACGGTGACTACGTCGCAGCGGGCCTGAATGCGAGTGCTGTCGGCTTCGCCCACCGGGATCTCAAACGCAATGTGCACAGGGACGGCCATGTGGGGTGCGACCGGCTCGCCGTTGGGCACAAGCTGGCCGAGCGTTTCGGGGGAGCAGGCAATCTGGAGGCCGGATCGGGACAGGTTGTTGATGGGGCAAACAGGCAACAGCTGCCCGTCCTGTTCGAGGGATGCTTCCAGATTGACCGGAATCCGGTGATAGTGCCGCAGGTTTGGTCGCCCGCTGGGGCCCGCCGAAGAAGGCTGTGCTGCCATGAGTCAACCCCGATTGACGCGATTTCACTCAAAGCGTAGCTGCTGTGTACAAAAACTACAAATCCGTGACAGG
>JBNJEG010000191.1:0-3557 GCA_051745655.1 Pseudomonadota bacterium | reverse complement strand
CGGGGGCGGTGCCTGCGATTTCAAACGCAGCCCAGCTACGCCCGGTTAAAGGACCGGCCAGAGGCAGGAGCACCATGCCGACGACGACCAGGACCAGACCCAGGTGTGCACGCAGGCCACCGCTGAACCGCCAGCCACCACCAAGACCGACCAGCAGCACCAGAACCGCCTGGAGAATGAAGCCCCACCCCATGGCGGTGGCCGCCCAGTTCAGTGGGGCGTGCAGCAGAAACTGGAACTGGATGGCGGACCAGCACCAGCACGCGGCCAGGGCCAGTCCACAACTCCGGCTACGGCCCCGGTACAGCTGCCAGAGCGCAAACAGCAAAAGCGCCAGGAAGACGCCCTGCCAGGGCCAGGCCTGCTCATTGAGCCGCTCAAACAGGCGTTCCCAGACCGCCGGCGTGACCGGCACGAAATCCCTCAGGGCGTAGGTGTGCAACGGGCCGAGCATGGGCTAGAGCGCCTCCAGTGTGTCGATCATGCGCTGGCGCTGCCCGGCGTCCGGCATCACACCGCGCCCCGCGGCCATGTTCTCGCGCAGGTGGTCAACACTCGTGGTGGCCGGAATGGCGCAGGTGACGGCTGGGTGGGAAACGATGAATTTCAGCAGGAAATCCGCCCAGGTACGGCAGTCAATCTCCCCTGCCCAGCCGGGCAGCTCGGCGCCACGGCGCTTGAGCCCCTTGATCAGGGAGCCACCCTGGTAGGGTCGATTGGCGATGACGGCAATGCCCTTTTCCCGGGCCAGGGGCAGAAGCCGCTCCTCAGCCCAGCGGTCGCGGATGTTGTAGGTCAGCTGGATGAAGTCGAGGTCATGCTTCTCCATGACCCGTTCAAACTCATCCAGACGGCGTCCATGGGAGGTGGTGATGCCGATGGTGCCCACTTCCCCCGCCTCCTTCATCGCCTGCAGCGTCTCGAGGTGCGGCTCCCAGGCCAGCAGGTTGTGGACCTGCATCAAGTCAAAGCGCTCCAGGCCCCAGTTGGCCTCGGACTCACTCACCTGCTCGCGGGTCGCCTCGCCATCACGGGTCCAGACCTTGTCCGCCGAGAAAAGCGATTCCGGATACCCCAGCTGTTCCAGGCCGTGGCCGAGCACCGACTGGGCGGAGCCGTACATGGGCGAGGAGTCGATCAGACCACCGCCTTCCTCGAAGAAGGCCTCAAGAACCCGGGTGCGCGCCTCACGCAGCTGTGGGTCCCCGCCCACATTGAAGCTGCGCCAGGTGCCCATGCCGATCACCGGAATAGAGCGCTCCCGGCCGGGCAGGCTCGCCCGGTTCAGCGCCTCTCCGGCAGCCCCTGCCAGGCCGGGCCAGGCAGCTGCCGCCAGGCCCGCACCAATGCCACCGAGCACCCGACGCCTGGATGGTCCCGCCATGCTGTCCTCCGCTTGCCATGTCCCTTATCTCTCATACGTCACGCCAATCCGGTCCGTTTTGCAAGGGGTTATGCCCCGGCTGCTCCAGGATTGCCAGCGCCCTGCCCCTGTACTCTAATGGTCAGGATTCCAGACCCTTAGCCGGCAACCATTTGCGGGAGGCAACACGAATGGCAGTACAGCTCGAACGCATCAGCGGTGACGCCATCCGGCCATGGAAACGAGAGGTGGCGCAGCTCAGGATCCAGGTTTTCCGTGAGTGGCCCTACCTGTACGACGGCGACATGGCCTATGAGGAGGAATACCTCGACACCTACGTCCAGTCGCCCCGCAGCGTCTTCGTCCTGGCACGGGACGGGGACCGGGTGGTAGGCGCCGCCACGGGACTTCCGCTGGAGGACGAGGAAGAGGCCTTCATCCAGCCCTTTGTGGACCAGGGTTACGACCCGGCGGGCATCTTCTACTTCGGCGAATCGGTGCTGTTGCCGGACTATCGTGGCGAGGGCATCGGCGTGCGTTTCTTCGAGGAACGTGAAGCCCATGCCCGTGAACTGGGCGACTTCCGTTACTGCTGCTTCTGCGCGGTGGAGAGACCAGAAAATCATCCATTGCGACCGGAAGACTACCAGCCACTGGATGATTTCTGGAAAAAGCGGGGGTATGAGCCCAAGCCTGAGCTGCGGACCCACTACCCCTGGAAGGACATCGACCAGGCCGAGGAGACGGCCAAGCCGATGAATTTCTGGATGGGCGAGCTGGCCTGAATCAGGCCGCCGCGGAGAGCGTGTTGCTCACGCGGTTGCGCAGGCGGCTGACCAGGGAACGGGTATTGTTCTCTGCTGCCGGCTGCTTGCCGTCCTCATTGAATTCCGGGAACAGGCGCTCACGCATCCGATCCGGCAGCGAGAAGGCCGCCACGCGCTTGACGACGGTCGCGTACTGGCGCGGGAAGCTGTCGGCGTTGTAGTGCAGACCGTACTTCTCGCAGATGGCCTGGACCTGCGGCGAAATCTCGCGATACCGGTACGCCGGGATATCCGGGAACACGTGGTGCTCGATCTGGTGGCTCAGGTGCCCGCTCAGGGTGTAGACCCAGTTGGGACCGGTGAAGTTACTGGAACCGGTCAGCTGGCGCAGATACCAGTGGCCACGGCTCTCGTTCTCGCACTCTTCCTCGGTGAAGCTTTCCGCATCCTCGGTGAAGTGGCCGCAGAAGATCACGCTGGAGGCCCAGAGGTTGCGGATCAGGTTCGCGCCGAAGTTGCCCGCGATCACGACGGGAGCCACAGGCAGGGTCAGCGCCGGGTAGAACGCATAATCCTTGAACACCTGACGACCGCCCTTGCGCGCGAAATCCCGGAGGAACTCCGCCTTTTCACGCAGGGTCACCTCGCCGCTGCGCAGCTTCTCGAACTCCAGCTCGTGCGCACCAACGCCCCACTGGAAGAAAACACTCAGGTTGATGAAGTTGATCATCTGCAGCAGGTGCATCGGCTTCCAGGGTGTCTCGTCCTCAAGGCGCAGCACCGCGTAACCGTAGTCCCGGTCCTTGCCGATGACGTTGGTATAGGTGTGGTGCTCGTAGTTGTGGGTCCGCTTCCAGGAGTCAGCGGTACAGATGGTGTCCCACTCGTAGGTCTGGGAGTTGAGCTCCGGGTCGTTCATCCAGTCGTACTGGCCGTGCATCACGTTGTGACCGATCTCCATGTTTTCCAGGATCTTGGCGATCCCCAGGGAGGTCATGCCGGCCAGGAAGAACGGCGGAATGAAGCCGAGCGGCAGCATTGCCCGGCCGCCAAACTCCAGGGTGCGGTGAAGGCGGATGATGCCGCGGATGTAGTCCGCATCACGCTGGCCGAGGTCGGCCATCTGCTCGTTGCGGATCGCGTCGAGATCCGCCGCAAGATTTTCGAGCTGTTCTTCATTGAGCTTCTGCATGGTAATTCTCCTTGCAGTATCGATTCGGTGTTCGGTTCGGCCCGATGGTCGGCCCGGTATCTGGTTACAGCTCCAGCTCTACAGCCCCCTGGGGCACGGAAATACAAAGCTGGACAGTCTCCTCGCCATGCCCGGAGGCCTGGCCAGTCTGCTGATTGATGACGATGCCGCTCTTCTTGCGGCAGGCGCACTGGTGACAGATCCCCATGCGGCAGCCGTAACGCGGATTCAGGCC
>JBNJEG010000190.1:0-3626 GCA_051745655.1 Pseudomonadota bacterium | reverse complement strand
CGGCGACTGTGCCAGTCAATGGGATCCGTCTTCCGGCCAGCGGCAGCGGTTGGAGTCCGTGCCCAATGCGATGGAGCAGGCCAAGACGGCTGCAGCCACGCTGTGCGGTGAAAGAACACCGCATACCAGCCTGCCGTGGTTCTGGTCCGACCAGTATGACCTGAAGCTGCAAATGGCGGGGTTGAACCAGGGCCATGACAAGGTCGTGATCCGCGGGGAAGTTGACTCGGGCCAGAGTTTTGCTGCGTTCTACTTCCGCCAGGGGCAACTGGTTGCCGCCGACTGCGTTAATCGCGCCCCCGAATTCATGCTCGCCAAGAAACTGCTCAGCCAGGGGCAGACGCTCGATCCCACATTGCTTGCTGACGACGCTATTCCAGCGAAGGAACTGATGGCGAATCTGCCCACCCTGGCAGAGGAAGCATAGCCTTTTCACTCTGCGGGTAGTCCGTTTTTCGAATCCTTTCGGGATTACCGACGACCGTGCTCTTACCCCTGATTCAACAACCTGGCCCGGTATTGTCTGGGCGTTAGACCAAACCACTGTCGGCATGCCCGGTTGAACGCGGACTGTTCGGAGTAGCCCAGTAAGCCGGCAATCTGGCTGAGTTTGAGTTTGGGTTCCAGCAGGTACTGGTGGGCCAGGTTGCGCCGTTCGTCTTTGAGCAGTTGTTCGTAAGAAGTGCCCTCGCGGTCCAGGTGTCGCTGCAGGGTGCGTTTGTGCATGGCGAGATGCGAGGCGATGGTTTCGCTGCTGCAGCTTCCTGTAGGGAGCAGGGTCCGGATCAGGCCGATAACGTCTTCGTACACAGTGGCGGCATTGGGTGCCTGCTGGGATTCCAGATAGCGGTCCGCCAGTTGCCAGGTCTGGTGGTCGACGCTGGCCAATGGGATAGCGAACATGGACACGGGCACGCGAAAGCCACACCAGGGCTCGTTGAAGTGGACTACGCTGTTGAAGACGGCTCGATAGACCGCCTCGTCACCGGCCCGCTCGTGCATGAAGTGCACGCTGAGCGGGGCTACCGTCTCCCCGCAGAGCAGTTTCAGCACCTGCATGGCGTTGGACATGGCCAGTTCGTAGGCCTGGACCCGATAGCCGGTGCTTTCGTCATCCACGTGATAATGGAGTTGGGCCACATCGGCCGTCTCGGTGCGGGCGGTGAGCCTGAGGGCAGGGCAATGCAGATGCAGATAACGGGCGATGCTCTGGATGGCATTGCCGACGGTTGCGGAGCTGCGGGCAATCACGGAGACCGGCCCAAGAATATCCATGCCCTGATATTCCGCCAGTTTTATACCGAACTCCGGATAGTTGAGTGTCCGGGCCGTGTCGTCGAACAGCGCGGCCACGTTCCGGTAGATCAGGAATGAGCGATCATCGCGTTGCTCTTCGGGCGGGATGTGATAACGGGCCAGAAGAGGGCGTGGGTCGCCGCCCCGGCTGCGTACCAGCTCGTCAAATCCCCACAGGTTGGTCGCCCTGATCAGGCTGCTCACAGGCCCTCCGGGTTTGGGTGGTCGGCGTTGGTGCTATCAGCCGACGGTGCGTCTCTCTATGTCAAAAAAGTGTCTACTTATGTCAATCCTGTCAAGCGGGGAGTCTGGAATAGTGTGTCGCGTTGGTCATTAAAAGAGCGATAAGAAGGAGACCATTATGACCGCCCCTCACTACGACACCGTCATCATTGGAGCCGGTCTGTCCGGCATTGGAACGGCCTGCCACATCGCCGCCGAGTTCCCGCACCGGACCATGGCGATCCTGGAGCGCCGGGAAAAAATGGGCGGCACCTGGGATCTGTTCCGTTACCCGGGGATTCGCTCGGATTCGGACATGGCGAGCTTCGGGTTCGACTTCAAACCCTGGTATTCGAATCAGGTGCTGGCGAAGGGCAACGACATCCGTGACTACGTCGTCGAAACCGCCCGGGAGTTCCACCTGGAAGACAAGGTGCAGTTCGGGCTCAACATCGTTCGTGCGGACTGGTCCAGCGCAGAGCAGCAGTGGACCATCACGGCGCGGCATGAGGCCACCGGGGAAGAGAAAACCATCACCTGCCACTTCATGGTGAACTGCGCGGGTTACTACAACTTTGACCATGGCTACCGCCCTCACTTCGAGGGCGAGGAATCGTTTGAAGGCGAGATCATCCACCCGCAGCAGTGGCCGGAGAATTTCGACTATACCGACAAGAAGGTGGTGGTCATCGGCAGCGGCGCGACCGCGATTACCGTGGTGCCGGCGATGGCGGACCAAGCGGCGAAGGTGACCATGCTGCAACGCTCGCCAAGCTACATCATGTCCGTGCCGGACACGGACAGGATCTCGATGCTGCTCAATAAATTCCTGCCCAAGCGGTGGGTGTTCCGGATGGCGCGGCAGCGCAACATCCTGTTCCAGCGCGGGCTGTATCTGGCGTGCATGCGCTGGCCTCGAGCGATGCGCAAGTTGATGCTGTCCCACATGCGCAAGAAAGTCGGCCCGAACGTCGACATGCGTCACTTCACGCCGGATTACAATCCCTGGGAGCAGCGTCTGTGCGCCGCGCCGGATGGTGATTTCTTCAAGAGCCTGCGCTCGGGAAAGGCCGACATCGTGACTGACCATATTGATCACTTTTCCAGGAGCGGGATTGTACTGAAGTCGGGTCAGGAACTGGCGGCGGACGTGATCATCACCGCCACCGGCCTGGATGTTCAGTTGATGGGCGGCATGGAACTCCAGTTGGACGGCAAGCCGGTGCATCTGCCGTCGAAGATGGCCTACAAGGGCATCATGATGCAGGACATTCCCAACTACAGCTGGATCTTCGGTTACACCAACGCCCCCTGGACCCTGAAATGCGACATTGGCGGCCAGTACTTGTGTCGTCTGTTCCATCACATGGAGGAGAAGGGATTCACGGTTGCGCGGCCGGTCGACCGGGAGGGAAACGATACCGACGCTGGCATGCTGGACGGCTTCGAGCCAGGTTACATCAGCCGCGCCAAGGATCGCATGCCCCGTCAGGGTCAGGGTGGTCCATGGAAAGTGACCATGCACTACGGTCACGACAAGAAGATTCTGACCGAGGATCCTGTGGATGATGGTGTACTTGAGTTTGAGATGGTGGATGAGGCCCGGCAAGAATCCGGGGCTTCGGTCGAGGCGGCCTGATGCCCGCGGCCCCGTTTGGAGGGAATGTCTATGAGTCGGAATGAGACGAGCAAGCCGCCGGTGATGCTCATCCACGGCATGTGGTGTACGCCGGAGGTCCTGACCGAGCTCCGCGAGGCGTTTGAGCAGGCAGGCTACCCGGTCGAGGCGCCCTGTCTACCTCTGCATATGGATAAGGCGGAGTATGATGACCAGCTGCGAGCAAAACTGGCCCAAACCAGCCTGCAGGACTACGTGGCGTTTCTGGTGGATCGGGTAAATCGGTTGGAGGCGCCGCCGATTCTGGTGGGCCATTCAATGGGCGGGTTGCTCGCCCAGCTTGTGGCGGCACGTGTTCCCTGCGAAAAGCTGGTACTGCTCTCATCTGCCGCGCCCGGGGGTATCAACGGCTGGCGCTGGTCAGTCGTGCGCACTTTCGGTCGGAATCTGTTGCTGTTCCCCCTCTGGAAACACGTCATGGAGTTGCGGG
>JBNJEG010000189.1:0-3672 GCA_051745655.1 Pseudomonadota bacterium | reverse complement strand
GAGCAGGCGGATGTGGATACCCTCAGTGAGTCTGTAGGGCTTGAGTCGGTGCCGGTCAAACCGCCGACGCCTCCTGAGAAGCACCGTTTGCGCCGTCTCAAGCGCAAGCGTCCAGGCTTGAAGCCGGCGGAAAAAGGGCGCCCGGGAAGTCGGCGCCGACAGGGTAAGAGCGGCGGGTCTAAACGCCGATGACGTCGCTGTCCGGGTTGTCGCCTGCGACCCGGACCCGGTCGCGGCCACTGTGCTTGGCGTTGTACAGGGCTTTGTCTGCGCTCTTCAGAACGGTGTCCAGGTCGTCGCCATTGGTGCAGGTGGTTATTCCGATGCTGGCAGTGATGGTCAACGCCCGGCCGGCGTAGCGCATGGGGGCTTCGCGAAATGCCTTGCGAAGCCTTTCAGCCACATGGAAAGCCGCCTCCGCGCCGGTGTGGGGTAGCACAATAGCGAACTCCTCACCGCCGTACCGGAAGCCCTGGTCACAGGAGCGGATCTGGGTTTCGAGTCGTTCACTGACCAGACCCAGTATTTCATCCCCGGCCGCGTGGCCCAGGGTGTCATTGATCTGCTTGAAGTGATCCAGGTCCACCAGCAGCAGGCTCAGCGGCTGATCGTAACGCTTTGCCTGTTCCAGATGATTGCCCAGGGCCTCGTCCAGCGCGCGGCGATTGCCAAGACCGGTCAAACCATCCGTCATCGCGGACTCCAGGGCGTCCTGGTATCGCCAGCCGTTGAGCAACGGCTGAATCAGCACGCCGATGGCGTGTTCGATGAACATCAGCTCGTCATCCCGGAAGCGTTCACGCCGATCCAGGCGCAGCGATCCCAGTTCCTGGCCGCGCAGTGACAGGTTATAGCAGCAGTGGTGGGGGCCTCCGGCTCCGAGAAGGTAGCCGAAATCGCCACCACTGCGTGAGCGCCGGTAAGCCATGGCGGCAAAGGGCACGATGCGGTTCAGTTCCTCCGCGAAAATGTCCAGCATGGTGTTCAGGTCCAGCGTCTGGTGCAGTCGGCTGCAAAGGACCGCGAGCTGGTTGCCGGTGTCCTGCCATTCATCGACGATGCGCACGTTCTCGGCGGCGTCTCGGGCCTGCTTGAGGTCGACAGTGCGGGCGTTGCCGGGTACCTTTTTCATGCGTTGCTCCGGTTTCAGGTTCGCTGATGGACGAAGAAGCGAAATCCGTGCCGAGACGATTAAAACCTGTGGGATCAATACATTGGGGGGCGCTTGGGCCCAGACAGGGGCAGAATCTGGCCGGAGCGGCAAAAAAATGACGGTCGACCGGCAAGGGCGGTATGCGCGTGTCTTATTGTTGGGCTGATGTGCTATGATTCCGCGCTTGAAGCAGGGAACGACGGGTAGGTGACCCACTATGCAATTCCAGGCACCGGAAAGTCTCTCGGAACAGATCGCCCAGCACCTCGGTCGCCGGATTATCACTGGTGAGTTGCGCCCCGGGGAGCGGATTCAGGAGCTCAAAGTAGCCGGGGAGCTTGATGTCAGCCGTGGATCGGTACGCGAGGCGCTTCTTATTCTGGAGCGTCGGCACCTGATCCGGATCTATCCGCGCAAGGGCGCCGTGGTTTCCGGTATGACGCCGGAGCTGGTGAACAGCCTTTACGACATCTATATGCACCTGCTGCAGATGCTGGCGGACCGGTTCATGGCGCAACGTACTGCGCCGGATGAACAGCCACTGCTGCAGGCCATCAACCAGCTGTGTCAGCGTCTGACCGGTGATCAGGCCAACTTCGCGGACGTGATCGACGGCGGCCTGGAGATCATGCGCAAATGCTACCCCGTGGTTAATAACCCCTATCTCGAGGAAACCCTTGAGAATTTCCGCCCGGCCATGAGTCGGACCTACTATATGGTTCTTGCCGACAACCCGGAAGAGATGCAGGTCTCCGGGTCCTTTTTCCGGCGTATTGCGGATCAGGTTGAGGCGGACGACCCGCAGGCTGTTGCTGACGCCATCCGGGATTTCGGGGAACACCAGCGTGAGGTGGCGCTCCAGGCGCTGGCCCGGGATGAATCGCTCACCTTCGAACCCGCCAGCTGAGCCGGTCGCCCATGCGCCTGAAGTCCATCAAGCTCGCCGGCTTCAAATCCTTTGTTGAACCCACCACGGTTCCCTTCCCGTCGAACATGACGGCGGTTGTGGGGCCCAACGGTTGCGGCAAGTCCAATATCATCGATGCCGTGCGCTGGGTCATGGGGGAGAGTTCCGCCAAGTACCTGCGTGGCGAGGCCATGAGCGACGTCATCTTCAACGGTTCCACCAGCCGCAAGCCCGTGGGTCAGGCCTCCATCGAACTGGTCTTCGACAACAGCGACGGTACCGCGCCCGGCGAATACGGTCGGTTCAACGAGATCTCGGTCAAGCGCCGTGTGACGCGGGAAGGCCAGTCCGACTACTTCATGAACGGCGCCAAGTGCCGTCGGCGGGATATTACCGACCTCTTTCTGGGGACCGGCCTGGGACCGCGCAGCTACGCCATCATCGAGCAGGGCATGATTTCGCGCCTGATCGAGGCCAAACCCGAGGAGCTGCGGCATTACATCGAGGAAGCGGCGGGGATCTCGCGCTACAAGGAGCGCCGGCGCGAGACCGAGAACCGGATGCGCCGAACCCAGGAGAACATTGATCGACTGACCGACCTGCGGGACGAGCTTGACCGCCAGCTCCAGCACCTGGAGAAACAGGCCGAGGCCGCGGAAAAATATCGGGCCCTGAAGCAGGAGGAGCGCCAGAAACAGGCCGAGCTTGCGGCGCTGCGCTGGCGCGATCTGGATGCATCACTGCAGGAACACCGCCGGGCTATCGGCGAGGCCGAAACGGCCCTGGAAAAGGTGGTTACGGAACGTACCTCGCTGGAGTCCGATCTGGAATCCCTGCGCCAGGAGCACAGTGACCGCAGTGAACGCTTCAATCAGGCCCAGGGGCGCTACTACGAGGCCGGCGCGGAGATCGCGCGGGTCGAACAGAACCTCGAGAACCAGAAGCGTAACGCGCGCCAGGCGGCGGAGGACCTGGAGCAGGCCCTGGCCAGCCGCAAGGAAGTCGCGCGGGAACTGGAGCAGGATCAGAATCGGCTGGATTCAGTGACCGGGGAACTGGCCAGTGTTGAGCCGGAACTTGAGACCTCGGAGGCCCAGGCGGAAGAATACGGTGAGCGCCTGGCCGAGGCCGAGAGCCGGATGCAGGACTGGCAGCAGCGCTGGGAGGATTTCAGCCAGCGCTCGGCGGACGACCGCCAGCAGGCGGAGGTGGGCCAGTCACGGATCAAGGCCAGTGAGGATGCGCTGCTCAAGCTCCGGGAGCGCCGCCAACGTCTGGAAGACGAGCGCGGCACTCTGGACCACGACGACCGCTCTGGTGAGGAAGCGGCGCTCGAGAGTGAGCGCGAGGAACAGCAGGCCCGGGTGGAAGAAGCCCGGGAGCGGGTGGAAACCCTGACCGAGCAGTTGGAGCGGGATCGTGAAGCCATCGAGCAGCTGGAGCCGGAGCTCAACGACAAACGCGGTCGACTGCAGACGCTTAACGGGCGTCTGGCATCCGAGCAGGCACTGCTGGATGGACAGCTGGGCGACAGCGATGAGCGCCGCCGCGAGTGGATTCAGCAGCAGGGCTGGAACGAGGCTCAGCGGTTGGCCCAGACCCTCAGCGTGAC
>JBNJEG010000188.1:0-3680 GCA_051745655.1 Pseudomonadota bacterium | reverse complement strand
TCAGGAGGTGTTGGTGCTGACCGCCGATACGGTGCGCCTGGAAAAGGGCGTCAACCAGAAAGACGCGGAGTGGACGATGCCACGGCACTGGGTGCGGGTGATCATGGAAATGCCGCGCCATGGGTTTGCCAATCCCAAGCTGATGCTGGCCCACCACGACGTTCGTGTGCCGTTGGCCCGCTTTCTCAACCCGGACGACCTGGACGAGTTTCTCGGCTTTCTGGAGAGCGTCGGCATCCGTGTTGAACGGCATCATCCCGCCGGGCTCTGGTGGTTCTAGTCCCGGCCGAGCGCCCTGACCGGGCCTGTTCAATTTCCCCGACGAGAGACCTGTATGGACATCCTGCGACTCATCCTGTCACTTCTTCTGCCGCCACTGGGCGTATTCCTGCAGGTAGGAATCGGGCTCCAGTTCTGGATCAACATCCTGCTGACCCTCCTGGGTTACTTCCCGGGCATCATCCACGCGGTATGGATCATCGCCAGCCGCTGACGACGCCTCGCCACTCGGCGCTCGGGCAGCATCGATGTGGTTGTCCAGAAGGCGGCCCCAGGGCGTATCACCCGGTTGACACCAGACTTCGTGGTGCAGTTCCTCCAGTGACCGGGCATCCATGGCAAGCCGGGCCTTTTCAGCCCGGTTGAGGTTATCCGGCCCTTTTACAAGGCAGCGCCTGCTCAGTGCCGCGAGGTGGGACCGCTGGCGCCGACCCCGGTTGGGGCGCGCCAGCTGTCGGTGCAACTGGTTATACCAGGGGTGAATCACGGCTTCCTCAAAGCCCGGGATAGCGGCGCGTTCACCATTGACCAGCGGCTCTCGATCCAGTTCGCTCAGCAATGGCGATGGCTGTGTCTCTTCCGGAATGAGAAGCCAGCCGTTCTGGCGCATAACGCGCCCGATCCTGATCCGGCTCAGGAAAATGGAGGTCGGAGCGGCCAGAATCAATGGCAGGGCTACGGGCAGGGACCAGAGGAAGAACAGAGGGTCGAGCCACCAGGCGAAAGAGGACCAGGCGAATGCCAGGAGGGTTCCGGGCGCCTGGTTGAGCAGGGTCGCTTTCCACCCGATTTCGTCGGAACGGTTCTGGCCGGCCCACTTGAGCGAGACGTTGAACAGGGCCTCAAGCACGAAGCGTGAATGGGCGAGCATCCGGATCGGGGCCAGCAGGGCCGAGAGAATCATCTCCAGAAAGGTGCTTCCCAGCAGTTTCAGGAAACCACCAAAAGCGTGGGCCCGGCGCCTCAGGAGTACATCAATCACCGCCAGGATCTTGGGGAAGAAAAGCAGGAACAGCGACGCGCCCAGCAGCGAGAACGCCCATTCAGGGTGCCACTCCGGCCACAACGGCGTGAGCTGGTGGGGGGCCGGAAAGTAGTTGATCGGCCAGAGCGTCAGGCGCGTGGTCTCGATGGTAGTGAGGATGAGAAAACCCAGCCAAAGAGGCGAGGCCAGATAGCCCATCACCCCGTTGAGGAACGCCATCCGGTGGCCGAACCGCAGATGGTGCCCACGGAACATGAGCCACAGGTGCTGCATGTTGCCCTTGGCCCAGCGTCTGTCGCGTGTCAGCTCATCGATGAGCGTCGGGGGCGATTCCTCGTAGCTTTCCCCGAGCCCTGGCTCGAGCCAGACTTCATAGCCGGCACGCCCCATATAGGCGGCCTCGACAAAGTCGTGACTCATGATCGGCCCTTTGAAAATGCCCTTCCCGGGCAGCTTGCGAAGACCGCAATGAGCCATGAAGGGGGCGACCCTGAGAATGGCGTTGTGGCCCCAGAAAGCGGCATCACCCAGTTGGATGGAGGCCAGGCCGGTGGTGAACAGGGGGCCGTACAAACGGTTGGCCAGTTGCTGGACGCGGGCGAACGGGGACTGCCCGTTGATCAGGGTCGGGCTCGTCTGCACAATGCCCGCCCCGGGCCGGCACTGCATTAACTGCACCATCCGTACCAGGGTGTTGCCGCTGATCAGACTGTCCGCATCCAGCACTACCATGTACTCGTAGTACCTGCCCCAGCGCCGCAGGAAGTCGCCGATATTGCCGCTCTTGAGGTTCAGGTTAAGGACGCGCCGCCGATAGAACAGCCGCCCCCGGGCCCCCAGCTCGTCACAGAGCGCGGCCCAGGCCGCCTGCTCCCCGAGCCAGACATCCGGATCCCGGCTGTCGGAGAGGATGTAGAAGTCGAAATGCGCCAGCTGACCGGTGCGTTCGAGATCGCGATAAATCGCCCTGAGGCCACCCAGGCTGCTTTCGATGGGTTCGTGGTAGATCGGCATGACGATGGCGGTGCGAGCCATGGGGGCTTCGGTCAGGGTCTGCTCACTGTACTGGCGCAGAAGGGAATGCGGATCGCCGCCCAGGCGGCGCCAGATAAACCCGAAAACGCCGATCCAGAATCCGACCGAGATCCAGCCAAAGAGTATGGCAAACAGGATGGCCATGCCAGTTTCGACCAATGTGCCGCCGTGATAGGGCAGTACCGCCAGCATGAAATAGGTGGCGATCACCGTCTGACCGATAACCATCAGTGCCAGGAACATTCTTCGGAACGCAGCGACGGCACGCCATTTGTACGCGGGCGGCGGTACGGAACTGGTGTGTGTGCTGTCCATCGCGGGTGGCCTCAGTAGTCGCCGTAGTGCAGGCTGCCGCGCCGGATGGCTGGCGTGGGGGCGGGCAGGTCAGGAGGGCTGTCGGGCGCTGTTGTTCTGAGGTCAATCATGACCGTGGTAAGGAGGTCCGGGTAACCGCGGTTCAGGGCCTGCAGAATACTCTCCGTTACCCGTTTCTCGGTTGCAGGTGTTCGCGGCAGGCCGGACCAGTACTGATAGGCCAGGCCCCGTCGTAATGCCTTTTCAGTCTCTGTGGCTTGCATGTGCCGGCCCTCCTAGTTGGCGCCATTGATCACGGCACTGTCACCGGGCAGTTTGAATGACCAGGTTTCGCTCAGGGTGTTGGTGTCCTGCTTCAGGAAAGCACGGATGGCCAGCGGCTCTCCGGAGGTCGGTCGTGCCAGGATCGACAGCCGCCAACGGTCAAGCATGGGGACGTATTCCACGTAGTGCCCCAGCACCTCACCGCCATCGAGCATGGTGATGGCGCCGGTCACCGACGCATCCGGGGCGAGCTCTTTCAACGGGCCACCCTGGAAGTCCACGATGACTCTGGCAGCCCCTTCCTGGTCGCCACCTCCGATCCGGGAACCATCGCCGACAAACGTATCCACCACACGCGCCATCGGCTCGTCAGGAATCCCTGCATTCCCGTAGTGGACGCTGTAGTTGAACGTCATAGGGGCATCCTGAGGTGAGGCGGCTTGCTCTGGCCTCCAGAACGCGACCACATTGTCGTTGGTTTCATCCGGCGTAGGGATCTGGATCAGCACGACCTGGCCCGGCCCCCAGGGGTCGTGCGGTTCGACCCAGGCACTGGGGCGGGCCTCGTAACGGGCTTCAGGGTCCATATAGTTCTGGAAACTCTGGTCCCGCTGGAGCAGGCCGAAGCCGGCCACATCCTGAGTCTGGAAATAGTCCATCGCGAGTGTTTCCGGGTTCTGGAGGGGCCGCCAGAGCCACTCGCCGGATTCACCGTTGTGGATCAGCAGGCCGTCGGAGTCATGCACTTCCGGGCGCCACTCGCCCATCGGCTTTGGGGTCTTACCCCCGTAGTAGAACATGC
>JBNJEG010000187.1:0-3683 GCA_051745655.1 Pseudomonadota bacterium | reverse complement strand
GGGAAAAAGGCCACTTCATCCCCGGGCTGAACCGGGGTCGCCTCCCGTGCCATGGCCTGGTTCACGGCCATGAGCACGCAGTCATCATCAAGCAGTTCCGCCCATTCATCGCCCCGCCGTCTCAGCTGTTCGAGGATATCCCGGACGCAGGTGATTCCTTCAGCTGGCAGCTGTTCCTCACTGGTGCCGAGGCGCTCCCGAAGGCTCGCAAAAAACCGTATAGCGATGCTTGGATCAGCCATGGAGCAGCTCCGAAAACGGCAGGAAGGCGATCGGATCACCCACCTGGAAGGTCTGGTGTTCCGGAATGATGGCGAGCCCGTCGGACCAGCAGGCGCTGCTCAGCACACCGGAACTCTGGTTGGGTGCCGGCTCGAGCCAGGTGCGGCCCTCCATGGAACGGCAGCGCACCCGCTGGAACTCGCGTCGGCCCTGGGGGCGGTCCACGGCGAAACCCACCGGCACCGAGCAGGGTTGGGGCATGAGCTCGCCGCTTTCGCCCTGGCAGGCCCGCAGGAAGGGGCGGGCAAGCACCAGGAAGGTCACCAGTACCGCCGCCGGGTTGCCGGGCAGCCCGAGCACCGGGGTTTCGCCGATATGCCCGAACGCCAGGGGCTTGCCGGGTTTGATGGCCATGCGCCACAGGTCCAGCTCCCCCAGTGCCCGGATGGCATCGCGGATGTGATCCTCCTCGCCCACGGAGACACCGCCGGTGGTGATGATGGCATCCGCCTGCTCCGCGGCCTGGGCCAGTGTCTCCCGTGTGGCCTCCAGCGTATCCGCCATGGTGTGGAAGGGTATGGGTTCCCAGCCGGCCGCGCGCACCAGCCCGGTCAGCATGGGCTGGTTGGAGTTGTGGATCTGGCCCGGAGCCAGGGGCTGGCCGGCCGGCACCAGCTCGTCGCCGCTGCTGATGATGGCCACGCGCAGGGGCCGGAAGGTCGTGACCTCCGGCAGGCCGGCGGAGGCGAGCAGCCCCAGGTGCCAGGGGTCGAGTCGGGTACCGGCATTGATCAGGGTTTCCCCGGTATCGATGTCCTGGCCGGCGGGGCGGATGTTCTGGCCGGCCGCCGGAGTCTGGAGGAGCCGCACCCGGTCGTCGTTTTCCGGTTCGGTGTTCTCCTGCATCACCACGGTGTCCGCGCCGTCGGGGATAGCAGCGCCGGTGAAGATGCGGGCAGCCGTACCCGCCTCCAGCGGTTGCGGTGCCTGCCCGGCGGGTACGCGCTGGGAAACCGGCAGTGTTCCGGCTTCCGCATCCGCCGCGCGAAGGGCATAGCCGTCCACGGCGCTGTTGTCCGCCGGGGGCACCTGTACCGCTGAAACCGGACTTTCAGCCAGGATCCGCTTCAGGGCATTATCCAGCGGTGTGGTTTCAGTATGGGGCAGCACCCGGGCCGCCTTCATGAGTTGCGCCCGGGCGTCATCCACACTGATCAGTTTGTCCGTGCCTGCCATCAGTTCGTTCCCCTGGCGGCATCCAGTGGGATGGCCCGGTCCAGTCCGCTGAGGTCGCGTTCGGGCTTGCGCTGGACCAGGGCGGAAAAGTTGCAGGGCCGGTGGCGGCTGTCGAGCTGGTCGCGCACGATACCCTCCCACGCGGTGCGGCAGGCGCCGGTGGAGCCCGGCATGCAGAAGATGACGGTATGGTTCGCCAGCCCGGCCAGGGCCCGGGACTGGATGGTGCTGTTGCCGATCTCCTGGGCCGAGAGGCGGCGGAATTCCTCGCCGAAGCCCTCGATGGTCTTTTCGAACAGCGGGCCCAGTGATTCCGGGGTACTGTCGCGCTCCTGCAGGCCGGTGCCGCCGGTGATCAGCACGCTCTGGATCCCGGGATCGGCGATCCAGCGGCTGACCAGGGCGCGCATCAGGCAGGTGTCGTCCTGCAGCAGGCGCCGCGCCGCCACGCGGTGGCCCGCCTCCAGGGCGGCGTCCACCAGGAACTGGCCGGAGCTGTCCTCGGCCGGGCCCCGGCTGTCGGAGATGGTGAGGATTGCAAGGTTGAGGGGCACAAAGTCACTGGCTGCGGCCATCGGATCGGCTCTCCTTTCAGTCTTCGCATTTATGATAAGCGCAGCCGGGGGGTATACCAATGCCCCGGATTGGGTAAGGCGCTGTCCGGCGGTTTCGCTGTCCTTATGAAGGGTTTTGCACTGCCACGGAAAATGGTGTATTTTTACAAAATCCTGAATAAGGCAGGCGGATCTGGTGCCCCACCCATCCGCCAATCCCGGAATCTCCGTTCTGACCCTGGTTTCACTGAATCGCCCCGATCGGCAGAACCCGGGCAATCCGGAACTTCGCTTCCCCGGCAGTCTGATAACAACCAACTTCATCCTATCCATCCAGACGTAATCCCAGACAATCTATGAATCTGACCGAACTCAAGAAAAAACCCGTTCCCGAACTCATTGAGGTTGCCCAGGAGATGGGCCTCGAAAACATGGCCCGGTCGCGAAAGCAGGATGTGATCTTCGCGATTCTCAAGAAACACGCCAAAAGCGGTGAGGACATCCACGGCGATGGCGTGCTCGAGATCCTCCAGGACGGGTTCGGCTTCCTGCGCTCCGCCGATGCCTCCTACCTGGCGGGCCCGGACGACATCTATGTTTCGCCCAGCCAGATCCGGCGGTTCAACCTGCGCACTGGGGATTCGATTTCCGGTAAGATCCGGCCCCCGAAGGATGGCGAGCGGTATTTCGCGCTGCTCAAGGTCAACGACATCAACTTCGGCAAGGCCGACAATACCCGCCACAAGATCCTGTTCGAGAACCTGACGCCGCTCTTCCCCGAAGAACGGCTGCGGCTGGAAGCCGGTAACGGTTCCACCGAGGACCTGTCGGCGCGGATCCTGGACCTTGTTTCCCCCATCGGCAAAGGCCAGCGTGGCCTGATCGTTTCCCCGCCCAAGGCGGGTAAGACGCTGCTGATGCAGACCATGGCCCAGTCCATTGTGCGCAACTCCCCGGACTGCCACCTGATGGTGCTGCTCATCGATGAGCGCCCGGAGGAGGTGACGGAGATGCAGCGCACGGTGCGTGGGGAAGTGGTCGCGTCCACCTTCGACGAGCCGCCGGCCCGCCACGTGCAGGTGGCCGAGATGGTGATCGAGAAGGCCAAGCGTCTGGTTGAGCACAAGAAGGACGTGGTGATCCTGCTGGACTCCATTACGCGCCTGGCGCGGGCCTACAACACCGTGATCCCGTCCTCGGGCAAGGTGCTGACCGGTGGTGTGGACGCCCATGCCCTGGAGAAGCCCAAGCGCTTCTTTGGCGCCGCCCGGAACGTGGAGGAGGGCGGCAGCCTGACCATCATGGCGACGGCCCTGGTCGACACCGGCTCCAAGATGGACGAGGTGATCTACGAGGAGTTCAAGGGCACCGGCAACATGGAGGTGCACCTGGACCGCCGGATCGCCGAACGCCGGACCTATCCGGCCATCAACGTCCGCCGCTCGGGGACCCGCCGCGAGGACCTGCTGGTCAGCGAGGACGAGCTGCAACGGGTCTGGATCCTGCGCAAGCTCCTGCATTCCATGGACGACGACGTGGCGGCGGTGGAATTCCTGATCGACAAGCTGCGTGATACCAAGACCAACGACGAATTCTTCCAGGCCATGAAGAAGCGATAACCCCGTAGGAGCGACCCTCGGTCGCGATGGTTTTTGTACCGATCGCGACCAA
>JBNJEG010000186.1:0-3705 GCA_051745655.1 Pseudomonadota bacterium | reverse complement strand
ATGCTTTCGGGCAGCCCGGATTCACTGGTCGTCAGTCCCAACCCCTTCTACCAGATCTACGAAGGGGCCGCCCTTCTGGCCGGCGCCCAGCCGCATTTCGTGAACAGTACCCGCGACGGCGGTGGCCTGCCGGATTTTGATACCGTACACGAGGAGGTCTGGCGCCGGTGCGAGCTGGTCTACCTGTGCTCCCCCGGCAACCCGAACGGGGCCGTGATGGGCCTTGAAGACTATCGCCATCTTCTGGAGCTGGCGGACCGGCATGATTTCCTGATCGCGGCGGATGAGTGCTATTCCGAGATCCATCACCCCGAGGCGGAACCGCCGCTGGGCATGCTCGACGCCTGCCGGCAGCTCGGCCGCGATGATTACCGCCGGTGCGTGGTGTTTCACAGCCTGTCCAAGCGCAGCAACCTGCCAGGCCTGCGCTCCGGCTTCGCTGCCGGCGACGCGGACTGCCTCGCCCGCTTCCTGCGCTACCGCACCTACCACGGCTGCGCCATGCCCATCCATCACCAGAAGGCCAGCATCACCGCCTGGCGTGACGAGGCACACGTCCAGGCCAACCGCGACGCCTATCGGGCGAAATTCGACGCTGTTCTCCCCATTCTGGAGCCCTGGCTGGACGTGCAACGCCCGCAAGCTGGCTTCTACCTATGGCCGCGCACGCCCATGGACGACGAGACCTTTGCCAGAGCGCTCTACAACGAGGAAAATGTCACTGTACTGCCGGGGCGTTACCTGTCGCGCACCAGCGGGGGCATCAACCCCGGTGAGAACCGGGTGCGCATGGCGCTGGTCGCCCCCCGGGATGAATGCGTGGAAGCCGCGCAGCGCATCGCCCGCTTCATTGAACGCCGGACACAGAACGGCTCCATCTAACAGGAGAGACCCAGGACCATGAGCTTTGCATTCGGCATCGGCATTGGCACCCGCAACCAGAAACAGGAATGGCTGGAGGTGTATTACCAGCAGCCCGTGCATGATCCCGACGCCACCCTGGTCGAGATCGTACGTAACAACATCGAGGGGCTGAGTGAGGGCAACGCGGCGGTGGATGCCGATGCCAACCAGCTTCAGACCCTGGCGGACCGGCTGGAAGAAGCCGGATACGCGGATCTTGGCGCGCTCGCCGACCAGGCCAGCGAAAGCTCCCTGCCCGTGGTCGTCACCCTCCTGGAGACCGACGCCGAAGCGACCAGCACGCCGGAGGTCTATCTCAAGTTGCACCTTCTGTCCCATCGGTTGGTGAAGCCCCATGGTGTGAACCTCAAGGGCATCTTCCCGCTGCTGCCGAACCTGGCGTGGACCAACGAAGGCGCCATTGATCTTGAGGAACTGCCCCAGCGCCAACTCCAGGCGCGTGCCGCCGGCCGGACCCTGGAGGTGAAGGCGGTGGACAAGTTCCCGCCCATGACCGACTACGTGGTCCCCAAAGGCGTGCGGATCGCGGACACCGCCCGCGTACGCCTGGGCGCCTATGTGGGTGAAGGCACAACCGTGATGCACGAGGGCTTCATCAACTTCAACGCCGGCACCGAAGGCAAGTCCATGATCGAGGGCCGGATCTCGGCCGGCGTGGTCGTGGGAGAAGGCTCGGATCTGGGGGGCAGCTCCTCGACCATGGGCACCCTCTCCGGCGGCGGCAACATCATCATCTCGCTGGGCGAGAACTGCCTGCTGGGCGCCAACGCCGGCATCGGTATTCCGCTGGGCGACCGCTGCACCGTGGAAGCTGGCCTCTATGTGACCGCTGGCACCAAGGTCCGGGTCCTGGATGACAGTGGTCAGCAGGTTCAGACCGTCAAGGCCCGTGAACTGGCCGGCCAGTCCGATCTGCTGTTCCGCCGTAACTCCGAGACAGGGGCGGTTGAGTGCCGGACCAACAAGACGGCGATCACGCTGAACGAAGAACTCCACGCCAACAACTGAGTGAGCGAATGAGCGAGCCGCGCAGCGCCACCCTGGAACTGGCCCGGGACCTGATCAGCCGGGCCTCGGTCACGCCGGACGATGCCGGCTGCCAGCCGATGCTGACAGAACGCCTGGCTGAGGCGGGATTCCATGGCGAGGACTACCCGTTCGGGGAAGTGCGTAACCTGTGGCTGCGCCGTGGCGATAGCGGCCCGCTGTTCGTGTTCGCCGGCCACACCGATGTGGTGCCGCCGGGCCCGGAAAGTGACTGGACAACCCCTGCCTTCGAACCCACCGAGCGTGAGGGCATGCTCTACGGTCGCGGCGCGGCGGACATGAAAGGCTCGGTTGCGGCCTTCGTGACAGCAGCGGAACGGTTCGTGGCCCGCTATCCCGAGCACGAAGGCAGCATTGCCCTGCTCCTGACCAGTGACGAGGAAGGCCCGGCCCGGGACGGCACACGGCGCGTGATCGAGGCTCTGACACATCAGGGCGTCCGTCCGGACTGGTGCCTGGTGGGCGAACCATCCAGCACCGAACGTGTGGCAGACACCATCAAGAACGGTCGTCGTGGCTCACTTTCCGGCAAGCTGCTCGTCCGGGGCACCCAAGGGCATGTGGCCTACCCCCAGTTCGCGGACAATCCGGTCCACCGGGCCGCCCCGGCGCTGGCGGACCTGATCAACACCGAATGGGATACCGGCAACGACCACTTCCCGCCCACCAGCTTCCAGATCACCCGGATCGAAGCCGGAGAAGGCGCCAACAACGTGGTGCCGGGCTCCATGGCGGTGGATTTCAACTTCCGGTTCTCAACCGAGGTCACCGACGCTCGCCTACGGGAACGGGTCACCACCCTGCTCGACCGTCACCGGCTGGATTACGAGCTGGAATGGCACCTGAGCGGCGAGCCCTTTCTGACGGCACGCGGTGATTTCATTGATGCCGCCATGCGCGTGATCGAGAGGACAACCGGCCAGCCACCAACACTCTCAACCGGCGGCGGCACCTCTGACGGTCGTTTCATCGCCCCGACCGGAGCACAGGTCATGGAGCTTGGCCCAATCAATGCCACCATCCACAAGGCGGATGAGTGCGTATCGGTTGCGGATCTGGAAACGCTTTCGGGGATCTACGAGGGCATTCTGGAGGAACTGCTCGCGGGCCAGATGGCCTGACCCGCGCGGAGGAAGACTCAGTCTTCGTCGAGGGTCGTTACATCGTTGGCCTGAAGGCCCTTTTCCGCCTCGACCACGGTGTAGCTCACCCGCTGGCCCTGGCGGAGAACACGCCGGCCCTCGCCCTGGATGGCGCGGAAGTGAACGAACACATCGCCGCCGCTGTCACGGGTAATAAAGCCAAAGCCTTTCTTGACGTTGAACCACTTGACCGTGCCTTCTTCCCCGGCCTTGCTCTTCTTGCGAGCGGGGCTCTTACCGCCTTTGCCAGCAGCCTGCTTCTGCTGACCACCTCCCGTACGTGCGGCAAGGCTGGATGCCACCAGCGCCACAATGACAAACAGGGCGTAGGCGAGCAGATAGTCGACCAGGGATGCCGATGTCTCCAGGTACAGCTCGATGTTGGCATTCATCGGGATCAGCGCCATGATGAGCGGCGCGGGCAGGGACACCAGCAGTGATGCGTAAAGTGCTTTGCGATTGATTGGCATGATTGCTGTTACTCTCTTGTGACCTCTTTGTTCAGGCAGCGCGCATCATACCAGAACGCATCCGATGCTGACGAAGCCGCCTCTACACCTTCCAGCCACGAGAGAACGGTCGCCTGGTCCAG
>JBNJEG010000185.1:0-3775 GCA_051745655.1 Pseudomonadota bacterium | reverse complement strand
GGCCACGGACTCAACGCCCGAACACGCTCCGGCAGGGACTCAACAGCCGCTCGGGCCGCATCCCGATCCGGGTAGGTCCCGTGCACCACGATGAACCATGGTTCGCCCTGATGCCGCGTCCGGGTATAAACCGCATCGCCTACTTCGTATCGCTCCATGAATTCTAGGGCAGTGGATTCATTGAAACTACCCAGAAGCTGAAGTGTGAAGGCGCCCTCGGCCTCCTCACGGTACCAGTCGGCTTCGCGGAACCGATCGGGTTCGCGGGGCTGGAACCCACTACCGGCAGCTGTGTCATCCGCAACAGAGGCTTCGTCTTCTTCGGTCCCATTCTCCGTTTCTTCGCGCGTATCCCCGTCAGTCGTTCCCGGTTCCGACGTGGAGCGGCTCTCCTCCCGGCTCTGATCCGGCACTACTTGCTCGCCAGTGACGCCGGATTCACGCACTGCCGCGGTTTCACCCACTGGAATCAGAACAGGGGAGACATCCAGGGCGGGCTCGTTTTCCCGCCGGATCCTTCCTTCGCCGGCATTATCCTGACTGACCGTGCCTTCTGTCTCCGCAATGACCTCACGGGCACGCTCCACTTCATCGAACTCAGCCTCGGGCGCGGTCTCTACATCGCTGGGAGCAGGGTCGGCATCATCGCCATATTGAAAAGAGACCGCCACCAGGCTGATGCCAAGCGCCAGAAGCGCGACGCCGGCCCAGAGGCGCCAGGGCACCCGACCGAAGCCGGCCGCCAGCGAGCGCCCGTTGCGAGGGCTCCGTTGGGCACGGGCATCTCCGGTGACGCCGGCAAGGATCCCGGGGGCTATGCGGCGTATTACCTGAAGGTTGCCGCCACTCTGATGCTGTATCCGCCGGACAGCCGCATCCGTCAGCAGGGGCGTAGCATCCCCGCCCACATGATCATAGCTGGCGTGGATGAAATGGCGGACATCCTCTTCCCCGAGCGGCGGCAGCGCCGCCTCATGCAGCATTGCGCTGCGGGCAGGGTCCACCAGCGGCCCCCGCTCCTTCAGGCTGCCTGTCCCCGCAAGCACCAGAACAGCCGCCTGCCCCGTGTCACTGCCTGAAAACCCATCCACCAGGGCAGACAGAACCTCGTCACCCATGACCTCGGCGTCATCAACGAGCAGCACCCAGCGCCGATCCCGCCCCGCCTGGGAGGCTGTCCAGCGGAAAAATTCCCGCGCCGCATCCGCTGGCGCCATGCCAACCAGAGCCTGACCGCTGAGGCGGGAAAGCATGCCAGGCAGGGCCGAGGCACTGGCGAGACTGTCGGCCTTCAGGCGCTGCACGGAGAGGCGATGGGCGGCATTACGGGCCAGTTCGGCCAACAGGCGGCTCTTCCCGGCACCGGAGTCGCCGGTTACCAGGAGCACCATATCCCCGAAGGCAACCAGGTGCCCCAGGGTGTCCAACTGATGCTGGCGCTGGGCCCCGGTAAAGAAGAAGCTCGGGTTCTCGGCGAAGGGATCCGCCGTGGCCTGCCCCAACTGCTCGCTCATGGATCAGTCCAATGGATGGCAGAAATGGCTGAGTGTGGCCTCGAAGGCCTCCGGGTCGAAGTCCTCCGTTACAAAGGCATCGCCCAGTGAGCTGAGCAAGACCAGTCGGACACGGCCGCTGACGTTCTTTTTGTCCACCTGCATCAGGGCCCTGAAGTGCACCGGCGTCATCCCTTCAGGCGGGTTCACGGGCAGCCTTGCCCGGATCAGAAGCTGGCGCACACGGACCGAGTCATTGTAGTTCAGGTAGCCCAGGCGCTCGGAGAGATCCGTGGCCATCATCATACCCGCGGCAACGGCCTCGCCATGGAGCCACTCACTGTAACCGGTATGGGTTTCAATGGCGTGGCCAAACGTATGGCCCAGGTTCAGCAGGGCGCGCACACCGGATTCCCGTTCGTCCTCGGCCACAATGGCGGCCTTGCATTCACAGGAGCGGCGGATGGTCTCCTTCAGCGGTTCAGGCTGCATGGCCATGAGATGCTCCATGTGCTCTTCCAGCCAGGCGAGGAAGTCGGCATCCCGGATGAGGCCATACTTGATCACCTCCGCCATGCCCGCGGCCATCTCCGTGGGCGGCAGTGACCCCAGGGTCAACGGGTCGGCCACCACGATGCGTGGCTGATGGAAGGCCCCGATCATGTTCTTGCCCTGAGGGTGATTGATGCCGGTTTTGCCACCCACGGACGCATCCACCTGGGCAAGCAGGGTCGTCGGGATCTGGATGAAGTCCACGCCCCGCTGCCAGGTGGCCGCGGCAAACCCGGTGATATCCCCGATGACGCCACCGCCCAGGGCTACCAGCGTCGTGCGACGGGTGTGCTGTTTCTCGATCAGCACGTCAAAAATACGATTGAGCGTCTCCCAGCTCTTGTAGCGCTCGCCATCGGGCAGAATCACCTCATCCACCGTGCAGCCGGGGAAACTGGCCCGGGCCTGCTCCAGGTAGAGGGGCGCAACCGTCTCGTTGGAAACAACAAGCACCCGATCCCCTGCCACCCAGGGAGTCAGGTCCATGCTGCCGAGACTGCCCTCCTCGATGACAATCGGGTAGCTGCGCTCACCCAGTTCAACGTTCAGATGATCCTGCTTCGGTTGCATGCCTGTGTCCTTCCGATTCATCAAGAACCCGCGACAGATAGCGCACCAGGTTCCGGGGCCCACGCTGGGTCCCTTCAACAGTAAGATCCGCGATTTCCAGGTAAAGCGGATCACGCTCCTCAAACAGGCGCTCCAGCACCGCACGCGGGTCCGGGTTCTGCAGCAGTGGCCGATTGCGGTCCATACGGGTGCGCTCGTACTGGAGGTCCGGGGTCACCCTCAGATAGATCACATAGTCATCCGCCATGCGCCGGCGATTCTCCGGCCGGAGCACAGCGCCACCGCCCGTTGCCAGCACGATACCAGATTCATCGAGCAGCTCATCAATCATCCGGCTTTCGCGGTCGCGGAAACCAGATTCACCCTCGACGTCGAAGATCCAGGGGATATCCGCTCCGGTGCGTTCTTCCAGCTCACGGTCGGAATCATAGAAGTGATACCCCAGCGAGCGGGCGAGCTGACGCCCCACGGTGCTCTTACCCGCGCCCATGGGCCCAACGAGGATGATTCTTTCCGGCAGCGCCATAGCAGTCGACCCGAGCACCCGCTCTCCAGTTCAGTGCCTGAGATTACCACAAAAGAAAAGCCACCCGCAGGTGGCTTTTCAGGAACGCGAACCGCAGCCGGTCCTCAGTCGAGCACGTTGCTTTCCATGATCTGGGGCGTTACGAAGATCAGGAGCTCGCTGCGCTCGTCAATCTTCTCGGTCTGCCGGAACAGGCTTCCCAGGTAGGGAAGGTCCCCAAGGAACGGTGTCTTGAGGACATTGGTCGCGACCTCGGACTGGAAGATGCCGCCCAGGACGACGGTCTCGCCGTCGCCAACCAGCACCTGGGTCTGGACCGAGTTGGTATCGATGCTCGGAATCCCGGCTGTCACCTGCCCGCGGGAATCCTGATTAACCTCCAGGTCCATGATGATGTTGTCATCCGGCGTAATCTGCGGCGTCACGTTGAGTGACAGGGCAGCCTCCTTAAAGGACACACTCGTTGCCCCCGAGGAGGAAGCCTCCTGATAGGGGATTTCCTCGCCGGACTTGATGCCCGCTTCCTGGCGATCCGCCGTGACCACTTTCGGCTGCGAAACGATTTCCGCCTGTCCGTCGGACTCCAGGGCGCTGAGCTCAAGGTCCAGCAGGAACCCATCGCGGGTAAAGCCGA
>JBNJEG010000184.1:0-3831 GCA_051745655.1 Pseudomonadota bacterium | reverse complement strand
ACCCACGAACAGGCGGACGAGCGCATCGGCGTCGTGACCGGTTTCCAGCGCTACCTGGCCACCCTGAACCTGGACGCCCCGACCGCACTGCGCCACCTGCGCGATCTCAAGGCCCGGGCCGGCTCCAACCAGCAGGCGGGCGTGCACCTGGCCACCATCCACCGCACCAAGGGGCTGGAATGGCCGGTGGTGGTGATTCCGGGGCTGCAGGAGAAGACCTTTCCCTACACCGCCCGCGGCAGCGCGGACCTGGACGCCTTGCTCGAGAGCGAGCGGCGCCTGCTCTACGTGGGCATCACCCGCACCAGGGAGCACCTGCACCTGCTGACCACGGATGGCTCGGACCCGGAGCGCCTGCCCAGCCGCTTCGTGGCGGAATGCGCCTTCGGGCTGAGCCGGGAACTGGGCGAGGGGATCACAGACGGGAAGCAGGAAACCGTCACCGTAACCGAGCCGGCCACCCGCATCGCGCGGCGCTACGCGGAACTGCACAGCGTTGCGCTGGAGGCGCCATCACCGGAGACGGCGTCCGGGGAGGCGCCAACCCACCCTATCTGGCAGGCCCGGGAAGTGGAACACGTGCTCTACGGCGTCGGCGGCGTGGTGCGCGAGACGGATACCGCTTTTGAAGTACGGTTCCGCTCAGGCCGCACTCTGCAATTCAGCAAGCAGAGCGCGCACCTGTACTTCCGTGCCCTGTCGCACTGACCGGTTCAGCCGAACATCCAGCTGGTTGGCTCGGGATGGGCTCGGCCCTCATTGAGCGCCACCATGCCCTTAACACAGCGGATGATGAGCCAGACCACGGCCCAGACCAGGATCAGCCACCCAATCCCGATGGGCATGGTAATGGCGGCAAGCACGGAATAGAGGGCGCCGATCCAGAAGGTTCGAATCAGGAACCAGTAGTGGGTGCTGATCCGTTCGTCCGGATGCTGCCCGTTCACGTACGCAATGATCAGACCGATGATTGTCGTTACGCTGATGATCACGAAGCCGCTGAGCAGACCGGCCAGGTACAGTACATACACAACCATCGGCCATGTCTTTTCAAGGGGAGGATCGGTGTCGGTCATTGGCAGGAATTCCCAATGGGTGAATAGAGGACCAGTGTAGCGGCGGGACACTCACCACGGCCAGCCCCATCCATAGCCTCCGGACGGTGAAAAACCCAACACCTTCCGGTATTATTGCGGACCGCGATACACCATCACCCGGTTGCCCATGAGCTGGTACCACTACCTTCTGCCGTACGACTTCTCGCCGCTGACGCTGATCGCGTTCGTGGTGGTGCTGACGATGTACCTGCAGGGGCTCTATGCGCTACCGGCGGCGGAGCGCCCCGGCGCGCTGCGGGTCTTCACCTTCCTGCTGGGACTGCTGCTGTGCTACACGGTGATGCACACGCGCTTCGACTACTACTCCCAGTACATGTTCTTCATCCACCGCGGCCAGCACCTGGTGCTCCATCACCTGGGGCCGCTGCTGATGGTGCTCTCCAACCCGCTGCCGATCATGCGCTTCTGGGCACGCCAACTGCCGGGCTGGCTCGACCCTGTGCTGTGGCCGGTGAAAATAGTCTACCGGGTGCTGCAGCAGCCGCTGATCGCCGCCACGCTGTTCGTGGGGCTGATCTACTTCTGGCTGATGCCGGAGCTGCATTTCGACGCCATGCTCAGCCGCCCGCTGTACTGGGTCATGAACTGGTCCATGCTGCTGGACGGGCTGCTGTTCTGGTGGCTGATCCTGGACCCGCGCTCGCCGCACACCCAGAAGGTGCTGGGCTACGGCAAGCGCATAATCCTGCTGGTGCTGATTATTCCGCCCCAGAGCGCGCTCGGGGCCTGGATCCTGTTCTCGGACAGCATGGTCTATGACGTCTATGAGGTCTGCGGGCGGGCCTGGCCCATGGCGCCCGAGACCGACCAGATGCTGGGCGGGGTCATCACCTGGGTTCCGCCGGCGATGATGAGTGGTATCGCCATCCTGATCGTGATCGGGCGGATGATGCACGACGACCATAACAGCGCCAGGGCACAACAGGCACGCAACGCCGAGGAGGTACATGCATGACCCGGGCTATCCGTAACCTCACCGTTCTGGGCCTGCTGCTGTTACTGGCCGGCTGCGGCGGTGATGCGGAATGGAACGCCAAGAACATACAGGGCCTGATGCCGGATCTCGAGTTCGAGCTCACGGCCACCGACGGCGAACCTTTCACCGCGGAGGACAGGGCCGGTCAGGTGCGACTGTTGTTCTTCGGCTTCACCCATTGTCCGGACATCTGCCCGGCGACCATGGCACGGCTGCAGAGTGCCGTGAAACAGATGCCGGAAGACATGCGGGACGAGGTGTCGCTGATGTTCGTGAGCGTTGACCCTGAACGGGACACACCAAAACGGATCCGCGAGTATGTGACCTTCTTCGGCGACAACGTTGTGGGTCTGACCTCGGACGAGAAAACCCTGCGGGATCTGGCCAAGCGTTATCGCACGACCTTCGGGTACGGCAAGCCGGATGAGGAAGGCAACTACGACGTCTCACACAGCAGCGCCGTCTACGCCTTTGACGGCGAGGGACGGGCCAGGCTGCTGATCCGTTCGGACCAGTCCGTCGGGGAGATCAGCGAGGACCTGGAGACCCTGGTGCGTCAGGAGCGCGGCTGAAGCCCAAGCCCGGCGGCCGCGTTCAGCCCCCGCCCTGCCAGGGCCACGCCCCGATAGGACAGCCGGCTGATGCCATGGTGCATCAGGCGCACCGGCTCACTCACCGGCCGGATCACCGGCACGGCACCGAGGATGTTGAAGGTCTCATCCGCAATGGACAGGTGAACGCGCTCCAGGCCCAGCGCCGCCTCTTCCAGGCTTACGCCCGCCAGGTCGCCCACGCCGCACCACCAGCGCGTGTTGTTTCCGGATGTTTCGGTGGTCATGTCAGCCACTCCCTCAGTTGCCGGGCCACTTTCGGCTCATGGGCGAGCCGGATGTGATGGATCCCGGAGAAATTCGCAATGTCCGTCAGCACCCAGCCGGAGCGTTCATCGCCCCGCGCGCTGCTCTCGTGCACCAGGGCATCGCCAAAGAGGGCGTTCACCGGGTGCGTCTGGTTACGGGCCAGCAGGCCCGAGACCACGTAATGATCCGCGCCGGGCAGCAGCGGGGGTTCCTCAACGTCCGGCGGTGTCACCTCCCCACGGGACAGGTTCCGGATGCCCTCACTGCGCAGGTCGATGAACTCGCCGGCTACCCGCAGGTAATCCCGCGGCATGGCGGCCAGCCGGTCAGCCGCCCAGTGCGCACCACGCGCGAGCCAGGAACCGTCATGGGGTGAGCCGATGTAGACACAACTGCCCACACTGCGGCACCACTGATGGCCGCTCTGGCGCCCGTGGTGGCTGGCAGCACGGATCAGCAGCCCGCCCATGCTATGGCCAATCAGGATCAGGTTCTCGACTGGTACCGGCCAGTGCTCCAGGAGCTGCTCCAGCTCTTCTGCCAGCAGCTCCCCGTTCCGGTGGACTGGAAGCCCTGTGTTGTAACGCAGCGCGAGCGGCGTGGCGCCCAGTGCCCGGGCCAGCTCGGGGCCGTAGCCATTATCCGGCTCACCCCGGTAGTGCCAGACGGATTCCAGTTCGGTCAGGCCATGGATCAGGAGCACCACAGTGCCGGAAGCATCCGGAAGATCGGGCGCGCGGGTGTCGAGCACGCGCCCTTCAAGGCGCACCTGCATGGGCATGGCGAGCGGGTTCTCACGGGCCTGGAGCCAGTCCCCGAGAAACCCGCTGGCAATGGCGGAGGTGTGGTCCTGCCAGCGTGGCATGGGTGTCCTGAT
>JBNJEG010000183.1:0-3884 GCA_051745655.1 Pseudomonadota bacterium | reverse complement strand
CCGGGCTGATGCACGAACTGCCCGAGGTGACCCATGTGCACACCCTGGTCAACCGGGACCAGCCCCGGATCGAGCTGGTGCCGGACCAGGAAGAGATCGCGGCACTGGGGCTGGACGCGGAAAGCGTGGCCGGTCAGCTCAATGCCCTGCTCAGTGGGCGCGAGGGTGGCTTCATGCTGGAGGAAACCGAGCAGATGCCGGTCTCCGTGCGCTACCCCGAACCCTGGCGTGACCAGGGCAGCCTGCTTGGCAGTGCCCTGATCCGTGGCGGTGAGGGCCGGGGCGGCGTCCCGGTGGCCGCCCTGGCGGAGCAGGAACTGACGCCGTCGTGGCGGCGCATCCAGCGGCGCCAGGGCGAGCGGGTGCAGCTGGTTCGCGGTTATCTCGAGGTAGGGGAGCTGGCGCCCACGGTCATGCGGCGTCTTGAGGGCATGCTGGAGTCGGAGCTCGATCTGCCGCCAGGCTATCGGCTGGAAACCGGCGGCGAGGCCGAGGAGCGTAATGAGGCCGTTACCCGGCTCCTGAGTTCCGTCGCCATACTGGTGTTGATGATGGTCGCGGCCGTGGCCCTGACGTTCAATTCCTTCCGGCGGGCGGCGATCGTCTTCTTCAGCGGTGCCCAGGCCTTTGGGCTGGGTCTTCTGGCCCTGGCGCTGACCGGGCATGCCTTCGGTTTCATCATCATCGTGGGGATCATGGGGCTGGTGGGCGTGGCCATCAACGCCACCATCATCATGATTGCGGCGCTGGATGACGATGAGCAGGCACGGGCAGGGGATACCACCGCCATGGTGGACGTGATCACCGGCTCAACCTTCCGCCACATCGGCTCCACCACCATGACCACCTTCGGCGGCCTGGTGCCGCTGATGGTCGCCGGTGGCACCCTCTGGCCACCGTTTGCCCAGACCTTCGGCGTGGGCCTGCTGCTGGCGACGCTGATTGCGCTGGTGGTGACGCCGGCCGCCTACCGGCTGGCCTGCACGCCGGCCCGGTAACCGGGCACAAAAAAAGGGGGCTCCGCGGAGCCCCCTCTCTGATCCGTTTGGATCCTTAATGCTTACTCGGCCGCTTCGCGCGCCGCCTTCAGCCACTCATCAACCTTATCCCGGTTCTGGTCGATCCACTCAGCCGCCAGGGGCCGTACTTCCGAATCGTCCAGATCCTCGTCACTCATCTTGCCATCCACCTCACTGATCCACTTCAGCGGCACTTCCGCCTGGCGGAACAGCTCTTCGGCGGCCGGATTCTCTTCCAGGAATTTGCTGTTGGCGGCAACCTGGATGTCAGCAGCCACGAAGCCCATCTCGATGGGATCCGTCACGGCGCCGGTGATGCCGGATGCCTTTTCGTTCTCGTCCTCGACGATGCCGGGCGCGTTGATCCAATTCACGTCCTCACCCGGAACGAGCTTCAGGATCCAGGCACTCGGGCCCCAGGTCATGTAGAGGGTCGGGTTGCCCTGCTCGATCTGGGACAGCGCTTCCGAGAAGTTCGCGGAATAGCCGGCGTCGACGTGGTCGATGCGGTCACCAAGCTCGAACTTGTCGATCATGGCGTTGATGCCTTCGTGGCAACCCCAGCCGGGCGGGCAGCCGTAGAGCTCGGCCTTGCCGTCGTCATCGTGGTCAAAGGCATTGCGGATTTCTTCGTTGTCCGCGATGTCCATGATGCCCTCGATGTCGTACTCCTCGACAGCGGCCTTGTTGACCAGGTAACCCTGGATGCCGCAGCCCTTGCAGAGCGGATCGAAGATTGTGCCGTTATCTTCCCAGTTGTCCGGCAGCTGCGGGTCGTGCAGCGGGAACCAGCCGTTCGGCCAGTAGTCCACGTCGCCTTCGCTCATGGCCAGGTAGGCCACCGGGTTCTGCAGGGAGATCGGATCCTGGACGTCGTAACCCAGCTCCGTGAGGAGTTCGACGTAGACCCAGCTGACCGGGATGGCGGATGTCCAGGTAGCCACAGCCGGCTGGACACTCACGCCCTCACCGGGCATGGATTCGTGGTCGTCGGCCTGGGCCGCGAATGCCAGTGAACCGACAAGCGCCAGCGCCAACGCTTTCAGCGATACGCTGCGGTAAACGGATTTCAGGCGTTTCATGATGCGTTCCTCCGTATTGCTCTTATTGAACTCACGTCGTTGTGAGCTGTGTCGTCTCACGGATGCCGGCGGCATCCGCGCTTCACAGTCGTTTATTCGTCACCACTGGACCGGTTCCCCGGTGCCTTGTCACCAAGGCCCTGGGTGATGCGGTCCAGCACCATGGCCAGGAGCACAATGCCGAGACCGCCGACAAAGGCCTGACCGATGTCCAGCCGGTTCAGCCCCTGGAATACCAGCAGGCCCAGGCCGCCGGCGCCGATGATGGCGGCGATCACCACCATCGACAGGGCCAGCATGATGGTCTGGTTGAGGCCAGCCATGATGGTCGGCATCGCCAGCGGTACCTGAACCTTCCAGAGGATCTGGCGCGGCGTTGAGCCAAAGGCGGTCGCCGCCTCCGTGTACTGGCCGGGAACCTGGCGGATGCCGAGGTTGGTCAGGCGGATGGTCGGCGGCATGGCGAAGATGATGGTGGCGATCAGCCCGGGGACGTTACCGATGCTGAACAGCATCACCGCCGGCACCAGGTAAACGAAGGGCGGCGTGGTCTGCATGATGTCCAGCACCGGGCGTATCAGGGTGTAGGTCATGTCCTTGCGCGAGCACAGGATCCCGATGGGCACCCCGATGACAAGACAGAACAGCACCGAGGTGATCACCAGCGAGAGGGTGGTCATCAGCTCGTCCCAGACGCCCATAAAGCCGATGAAGGTAAAGGCGATCACGGCGAATACGCCAACCTTCCAGGAGGCCGCGCGCCAGGCGATCAGGAAGAGCCCCGCAAGCACTACCAGCGGCGGTGTGGAGGTCAGAGCCCACTGAACCCACTCCATCACCGTCTTGACCGGCGGGCTCACCCAGGTCCGGAAAAATTCACGGAACGTAGCGACCAGCCAGTCGACGAACTGGGTCACCCAGTCATCAATGGGCATGTCGATCAGCTCGAAGGGGTTGCCGAAGGACCCACCGAGCATTGGAATAAGATCATTCATGATGAAATCCTCAGTCGTCCTGTGCGTAACCGTGTTTCTCGAGAATGCCGTGGATCAGCTCCGGTTCATCGATGATGCCTTTCAGGCGCCCTTCCGCGTCCTGGACAATCACTGGGAGCTCCGAGTAGGCACGCCCGCGCAATACCCGCTTGAGTATGGTGTCCGTGGTGCAGTGGACAGCGGCGTCCGTGTGGCGCTCTGGCGCGCCACCAGTCTCGGTGATTTTCTCCTCAATCTCATGGAGCGCCACCTCATTGCCCTCGCAGCGCATCTTCGCCAGACGGCCCTCGGCGTCCACGTGGAACTCCACATCGGTGTAGCCGGTACGGTTCCAGACCTGGTTGTCGCCCTCTTCGCGTATCCTGTTGAAGTAGCGGTCGCTGAACGGCAGGGCGACGGTTTCAGCGGTGATCACGCCCGTCGGGTCGGCGTGTTCCACGAACTTGGCGACGTACTCGGTCTTCGGGTTGACCAGGATCTCTTCCGGGTTCCCCACCTGCACGATCTTGCCGGCATCCATGATCGCGATGTGGTCGCCGATGCGCATGGCCTCGTCGAGGTCATGGGTGATGAACAGGATGGTGCGGCCCAGCTCCTGCTGGATGCGCATCAGCTCGTCCTGCATCTGTACCTTGATCAGCGGGTCGAGTGCCGAGAAGGGTTCGTCCATAAGCAGGATGTTGGCTTCAGTGGCGACCGCCCGGGCCAGGCCCACGCGCTGCTGCATGCCGCCGGAGAGTTCGTCCGGGTAGTGGTTCTCCCAGCCACCCAGGCCGACCATTTCCAGG
>JBNJEG010000182.1:0-3904 GCA_051745655.1 Pseudomonadota bacterium | reverse complement strand
CCGTCGGCTATGGAAACCAATCCGATCATTCAGACCATTCGTGACCTGGAAGCGCGTACGGAAGCGCTTAGGGGGTATCTTTGACTACGACAGCAAGAAGGAACGGCTGACGGAAGTCGAACGCGAACTGGAACAACCCGAGGTCTGGAACAATCCGGATCGGGCCCAGGCCCTTAACAAGGAGCAGGCAGGCCTGCATGCGGTCGTGTCCACCCTGGATCGACTCACCAGCGGCGTCCGTGACGCGGAGGAGCTCCTCCAGATGGCCGAGGCCGAGGAAGACGAGGCGGCCGCCAACGATGTGACCGGGGAGCTCCAGACCCTGGAGAGTGAGCTCGAGACACTGGAGTTCCGGCGCATGTTCTCGGGGGATATGGACTCCAGCAACTGCTATCTGGACATCCAGTCCGGCTCCGGCGGCACCGAAGCCCAGGATTGGGCCAACATGCTGCTGCGCATGTACCTGCGCTGGGCCGAAGCCAAGGGCTTCAAGTACGAGGTGCTTGAGGCGCAGGACGGGGATGTGGCCGGCCTCAAGAGTGCGACCGTCAAGATCGACGGCGATCACGCTTACGGCTGGCTGCGCACGGAAACCGGCGTGCACCGGCTGGTGCGCAAGTCGCCCTTTGATTCGGGCAACCGCCGGCATACCTCATTTGCGTCCGTCTTCGCCTCGCCGGAGATCGACGACAACATCCAGGTCGAGATCGATCCCTCGGATCTCCGGATCGACGTGTACCGGGCTTCTGGTGCCGGTGGGCAGCACGTCAACACCACCGAATCCGCGGTGCGGATTACCCACCAGCCCACGGGCATCGTGGTCGCGAACCAGAGCGGGCGTTCGCAGCACCAGAACAAGGATTACGCGATGAAGCAGCTGCGCGCCAAGCTTTACGAGCTGGAGCTGCAGAAGCGTAACGAGGAGAAACAGGCTGCCGAGAACAGCAAGTCGGACATCGGCTGGGGCAGCCAGATCCGCTCCTACGTACTGGATGACCAGCGCATCAAGGACCTTCGCACCCGTGTGGAAACCAGCAACACCCAGAACGTGCTCGACGGGGATCTTGACCAATTCATCATTGCCAGTCTCAAGCAGGGCCTGTAACCGGAGAATCTTTCGCCCATGACGGACAACACCGACGCAACGCCATCCCAGGATGAGAACCGGCTGATCGCCGAGCGCCGTGACAAGCTCCAGGCACGGCGTGAAGCCAGCAGCAATCCCTTCCCGAATGATTTTGAGCGGGACAGCACCGCCGAGGAGCTGCAGGCGCGCTACGGCGACTACAGCAAGGAGGAGCTGGCCGAGTTGAACATGAAGGTGGCGGTGGCCGGGCGCCTGATGCTGGACCGCAAGCCTTTCTCGGTGATCCAGGACATGAGCGGCCGGATCCAGATCTACAGCACCAAGGACGTGCAGAAGGAAATCCGGGATTGGGATGTGGGCGACATCGTCGGCGTCAAGGGCACGCTCTCGAAATCCGGCAAGGGTGACCTCTATGTGGTGATGGAGGAATACGTCCTCCTGACCAAGTCACTCCGGCCCCTGCCGGAGAAGCACAAGGGCCTGGTGGACCCGGAACAGCGCTACCGTCGGCGCTACGTTGACCTCATCATGAATGAGGACACGCGCAGCACCTTCAAGGTGCGCTCGAAGGTCATCAACCATGTGCGCCACTATCTCACCAGCCGCGACTTCATCGAGGCGGAGACGCCCATGCTGCAGGTGATTCCCGGTGGCGCCGCGGCCCGGCCCTTCGTGACCCACCACAACGCGCTGGACATCGACATGTTCCTGCGCGTGGCCCCTGAGCTCTATCTCAAGCGCCTGGTGGTCGGTGGCTTCGAGAAGGTGTTCGAGATCAACCGCAACTTCCGCAACGAGGGGCTGTCCACCCGGCACAACCCCGAGTTCACCATGCTCGAGTTCTACCAGGCCTACGCCGACTACAACCATCTGATGGAACTGACCGAGAACCTGCTGCGGGAAGTGGCGGAGAGCGTCTTCGGCGAGGCCCACTTCAGTAACGGCGTGCGGGGCGAGAACGGCGAGATCGTGGATCATGTCACCTACGATTTCTCCGGGCCCTTCCGGCGCCTGAGCGTGATGGAGGCAATCCTTGAGCACAACCCGGACCTGACGGAGGCGCAGATTTCGGATCCGGAGCAGGCGGCAAAGGCCGCTGCGGACCTGGGCATCAACGTGAAGGACGGTTGGGGTCTGGGGCGTATCCAGACCGAGATCTTCGAGGAGACCGCCGAGCACCGTCTGACCCAGCCCACCTTCATCACCCGCTACCCGACCGAGGTGTCGCCGCTGGCACGTCGCTGCGATGACGACCCGAGTGTGACGGAGCGTTTTGAGCTGTTCGTGGGCGGCCGAGAGATCGCCAACGGTTTCTCCGAGCTTAATGATGCCGAGGACCAGGCGCAGCGCTTCAGGGAGCAGGCGGAGGAAAAGGCCGCCGGTGACGACGAGGCCATGTTCTATGACGAGGACTACATTACCGCTCTGGAATACGGTCTGCCGCCGACAGCGGGTGAAGGCATTGGTATCGACCGGCTGCTGATGCTGCTGACCGACTCGCCTTCGATCCGCGATGTCATCCTGTTCCCGGCCATGCGACCCGAAAAGGGCTGACCATGCACCCGGCCACGGAAGCGCTGCTGTCGCACCTGAAACCGGGCACCGGCTGGCGGGAGCGCCTGGAGGGCGAGTTCAGCCAGCCGTACATGGAAAAACTCGGGGAATTCCTCGCCAGTGAGGAGCAGGCTGGGCAGACTCTTTTCCCGCGCGCGAATCTCTGTTTCAACGCGCTCAATACCACCCCCTTTGATCGCACCTCGGTGGTGATCCTGGGGCAGGATCCCTACCACGGCCCGGGCCAGGCCCATGGTCTGTGCTTCAGCGTCCGTCCGGGGGTCCAGGTGCCGCCCTCCCTGGTCAACATCTTCAAGGAGCTGAACCAGGACCTGGGTACGCCGATTCCGGATCATGGCTGCCTACAGCCCTGGGCGGAACAGGGCGTGCTGTTGCTCAACAGCGTTCTGACGGTGACCCAGGGCAATGCTGGTGCCCATCGAGGCCAGGGCTGGGAAACCTTCACTGACCGGGTCATCGGGCATCTCAACGAAGAGCGCGAAGGGGTGGTGTTCCTGCTCTGGGGCAGCTATGCTCAGAAGAAGGGCAGCTTCATCGACCGCAACCGGCACCTGGTGCTGGAGGGGCCTCATCCCTCGCCGCTTTCGGCCCACCGGGGCTTCTTTGGCCAGAGTTGGTTTTCACGCACCAATGAGTGGCTGGCCAGCAAGGGATTGCCGGAGGTGGACTGGGTATTGCCTGATCGGGCGACTCTGGAAGCGCGCTACCGTGGCAGCCCCCGGAAGCAGGCGGAGAACTGAACCGTATCAGCTCTTGAGCAGGGCCATAGCGGCTTCCATCTGCTCCCCAAGATCCTCGTCATCTTCCATGCCCGATTCCGGATCCAGGCCCAGCCGTTGGAAGGCGGTTACCTCGTGCCAGTTCATCTCGGTATAGGGGTGATCGGTGCCCGCCAGAGTCTGAAGGCTTGCCACCATGACCACGTCCGCGTAGTCCACCTCGGGCACCTGTCGACCGAAGTTCACGTGTTCCGAGGGGACGTGGTGCAGTTCAAGGGGAAAATCCCAGCGCTTGAGGATACGGTCACCAATGATCGGGTGAAGCTCATCCACCAGGTTGTCCAGCATGGCGCTGTTGATCTGGATGTCATGGTCTTCAACGAAGCGCAGCACGGGCAGGGCGCCAATCTGGCAGACCAGTCCGGCGAGGGTCGCCTGGTCGGGTTTGAGCTTCTTGGTGTAATGCTGGGCCAGGACCTGGGCAATGCCGGCGATCTCCGTGCTGCGTTGCCAGATGGTGCGC
>JBNJEG010000181.1:0-3913 GCA_051745655.1 Pseudomonadota bacterium | reverse complement strand
CTGCTGGCAGGCCCCACCCATGGCGCAACCGCGACAGACTCTGACCCTGAACTGCGATCCAAGCTGCGCGATGCGGTCAGCGCCGCCGACAGCTTTGATAACCGTTTTGACGCCGAGGTCTGGCTGGTGGACATGTCAGGCCGCACCAAACGCTGGCTGGATGACAACGACCGCCGCCTCAACCTGCTCCGCCTGGTTCACCGGGAAGCCACGCGCCGGGATCTCTCACCGGAGATGGTCCTGGCCGTCATCCAGGTGGAAAGCGGCTTTGACCGGTTCGCCATTTCGTCCGTCGGCGCCCAGGGGCTGATGCAGGTCATGCCCTTCTGGAAGAAGGAGATCGGGCGCCCGGACGACAACCTCACCAAGATCGAGACCAACCTGGTCTACGGTACCACCATCCTGGCGCACTACCTGGACAAGGAAGACGGGAATCTCGCGAAAGCGCTGGCGCGCTATAACGGGAGTACCGGCAAAACCTGGTATCCAGAACGCGTTTTCAATGCATTTGAGCAGTATTTCCGCGTGCAGGACTGAACGTTCGGTGGCGCACAGATGTCGTGCCGGTTCTGATGCATGCTGGCTTTTCAGCACCGGATTAACGACAGAAGCACCATGCGCACAGCATCATTTACCCCCGACATCACCACCACCCCGGGGTCACTGAGACAGACACTCAGAGCCTATTGCAGACCACGCCCGGCGCGCAGCGTGGTGGAGATCCTCATCACCGCCGTTCCCTTCGCGCTGATCTGGGTTCTGATGTGGCTGGCGGTCAGTGCCGGATACTGGCCCCTGACTCTGCTGCTCGCAATCCCGGGCGCCGGGTTTCTGGTGCGGCTGTTCATGATCCAGCATGACTGCAGCCACAGATCATTCTTCCGATCCCGCCGCGCCAATGACTGGGCTGGCCGTGTCATCGGCGTATTCACCCTGACACCCCATGATTTCTGGCGTCACGCCCACAACCTCCACCACGCCAACTCCGGCAACCTGGACAGGCCGAGCATCGGCGGCCTCGACACCCTGACGGTACGCGAATTCCAGGCACTGCCCCGATGGCAACAATGGCGCTACCGCCTGTACCGCCATCCGCTGGTCCTGTTCGGCTTCGGCCCGATCTACATTTTCCTGTTCAACTACCGGTTGCCTTTCGGCTTCATGCGTGCCGGCTGGATGCCCTGGATCAGCACCATGGGCACCAATGCGGCCATTGCGGTACTGGCAGCCGGTCTGATCTGGCTGGTCGGGGTGGGGCCTTTCCTGTTGATCCAGCTCCCGATCACACTGCTCGCCTCAACCATGGGGGTGTGGCTGTTCTACGTGCAGCACCAGTTCGAGGCCACCTACTGGGAACACAATGAGAACTGGAGCGCTCATGACGCCGCGCTGCAGGGCAGCTCCTACTATGTGCTACCGGGCATCCTGCGCTGGTTCAGTGCCAACATCGGTGTGCACCATGTTCATCACCTGGCCAGCCGCATACCCTGCTACCGCTTGCCAGAGGTATTACGGGACCATCCGGAACTGACGACATTCAGCCGTATCTCACTGCAGGAGAGCATCCAATCAGTGGGCCTGGCGCTCTGGGACGAGGATGAACGGCGGCTGGTTTCGTTCCGGGAAGCCAGCATGCGCTAGCCCCTGTCTGTTCCGGTCTAGTCCACTGGCGTTGAGGGCGTGGATTTCGGCAGGTCAGCGATCTTGCGGACGGAGTCGAGTTTGCCTTCGCTGTCGTAGCTGATCACGAAGGTGCCAAAGACGCCGTCATGGTCCATCCAGCGCTGCAGAATCCGGGCGGGGAAAACGACAGAACGCCCATCGCGAGCTACCACATAGACGCGATGGGCGCTGCCTTCATAGACCCGAAGCCAGTCATCCCGGTGGATGACCACATCCACGATCACGGACTCCGGTTTCAAGGGCGCGCCCCTCCTGGTTACTCAGCCAGTTCCAGGAGCAGGCGGTTGAGCCGGGACACATAGGTGCCCGGGTCCTCGATCTCCTGACCGCTGGCCAGCGTCGCCTGGTCGAAGATCACCTGGGCCAGGTCCGAGAACCGTTCCTCGCCCTGCTCCTTCTCAAGCCGCTGCAGCAGCGGGTGATCCACGTTGATCTCGAAGATGGGCTTGGCATCCGGAACCGGCTGGCCGGCGGCTTCCATGATCTTGCGCATCTGCTGGCCCATGTCGTAATCGCCAACCACCAGGCAGGCCGGTGACTCGGTCAGGCGCTTGGTCACCTTCACGTCCTTCACCCGGTCGGACAGCACCGTCTGGATGCGCTCGACCAGATCCTTGTGCTCTTCGGAAGCCTGCTCCTGCTCCTTCTTCTCCTCCTCGGACTCGACCTCGTCCAGGTCCAGCTCGCCGCGGGAGATGTCCTGCAGGTGCTTGCCCTCGTACTCGCTGAGGTAGCCCATCATCCACTCGTCGATGCGATCCGTCAGCAGCAGCACCTCGATGCCCTTCTTGCGGAAGATCTCCAGGTGCGGGCTGGCCTTGGCCGCCTGGTGGGAGTCCGCGGTCAGGAAGTAGATCTTCTCCTGGCCTTCCTTCATGCGGGCCACGTAGTCATCCAGCGAGACATTCTGGGTAGTCTCTCCGGTGTGGGTGGAGGCAAAGCGCAGCAGCGGCGAGATCTTCTCGCGGTTGCCGAAGTCCTCCGCCGGGCCTTCCTTCAGGACCTGACCGAACTGGTCCCAGAACTGCTGGTACTTCTCGGGATCGTTGTTCGCCAGCTTCTTGAGCATGTCCAGCACCCGCTTGGTCAGCGCCGTGCGGATGCTCTCCACGGTGCTGTCGTTCTGCAGGATCTCGCGGGAGACGTTCAGGGACAGGTCGTTACTGTCGATCACGCCGCGTACAAACCGCAGATACAGCGGCAGGAACTGCTCCGCGTCGTCCATGATGAAGACGCGCTGCACATAGAGCTTGAGCCCGCGGGACGCATCACGGTTGTAGAGGTCGAACGGCGCCCGGCCGGGGATGTAGAGCAGGCTGGTGTAGTCCAGCGAGCCCTCAACCCGGTTGTGGGACCAGGTCAGCGGGTCCTCGAAGTCGTGTGCGATGTGCTTGTAGAAGCTCTTGTACTCTTCCTCAGTCACCTCGGTGCGCGGCTTGGTCCAGAGCGCGGTCGCCTCGTTGACCGTCTCCTCGGCCGGCTTGTCTTCCTGGTTCTCGTCCTCTTCGCCGGTGGGCTCCGGAGGCATGCGGACCGGGAAGGAGATGTGGTCGGAATACTTCTTGACCAGGTGCCGCAGGCGCTGTCCGTCCGCAAAGTCTTTCGCGTCCTCCTTCAGCTTGAGGATCACGGTGGTCCCGCGAGGCGCTTCCTCCACCGGCTCAATGGTGAACTGGCCATCCCCGCTGGAGATCCAGCGCACGCCCTCGGAGGAGCCGGTGCCGGCCTTGCGGGTCACCACTTCCACCTGGTCCGCCACGATGAAGGAGGAATAGAAGCCCACGCCGAACTGGCCGATGAGCTTGGCGTCCTTCTGCTGGTCGCCGGTAAGCTGGTTGAGGAAGTCGGAGGTGCCGGACTTGGCGATGGTGCCCAGGTTCTCGATGACTTCGTCCCGGGTCATGCCCACGCCGTTGTCCCGGAGGGTGACGGTACCTGCTTCCTGGTCGTAGCTCAGGTGGATCGCCAGGTCCGGGTCTTCCTCGAGCAGTTCCGGCTTAGAGAGTGCCTCGAACCGCAGCTTGTCCTCGGCGTCCGAGGCGTTGGAGATCAGCTCGCGCAGGAAAATCTCCCGGTTCGAGTAAAGGGAATTGATGACGATGTTGAGAAGCTGCTTGACCTCGGTCTGGAAGCCGAGCGTTTCTTTCTGTGCTTCAGCAGTCATGACGCGCCGCACTCCTTGATGGTTGATGCCTGATTGATTGGCTTGGTTGCAGGCAATTTTGGGGCG
>JBNJEG010000180.1:0-3960 GCA_051745655.1 Pseudomonadota bacterium | reverse complement strand
TTGATGACGTCGTCGGCACCCAGTTGATGAAGGAAGTCCTCGTTGGCTCCGGAGCCGGTCGTAACAACGTGGGCGCCATGCTGGGCGGCGAATTGAACGGCAAAATGACCTACGCCGCCGGCGCCTCCCAGAATCAGTACTTTCTGCCCGGGCTGCAGCCCCAGATGGCTGAACAGGCCCTGCCAGGCCGTAAGCGCGGCCAGGGGGACGGCGCCGATTTCATCCAGTTTCAGCCCTTCCGGCGCGCGGCAGAGTTCGTCGGCACGCACCAGGGTCTGCTCGGCATAACCACCGCCGGCCCTCGGGAAGCCCGTCATACCCACGACGGGATCACCCGTGCGCCAACTTTCAACGCCAGCGCCCACCGCATCAATGGTGCCGGCCACCTCAAAGCCCGGTACCCAAGGCAGATGGTCGCGGATGGCATTGGCCACGAACCCCTGGCCGGAGCGGGTCTTGAAGTCGATGGGGTTCACCCCGGCACTGGCCACGCGCACGCGCACTTCACCCTCACCGGGTTCAGGCAGTGCTGCCTCCCGCAGCTCCAGGACGCTGGCATCACCGAATTCGGGAATGACGATCTGGCGCATGGTGTCTCCTCCAGGATTACTGGTCGTGACTGGCCTCTTTCAGCAGGTCAGCCATGGGCTTCGGGATGCGCGCAGGGCGCTGGGTTGCGGTATCAATGCAGACATGGCGGGATTCGGCTTCCACCAGGGTGCGGCCATCGCTCGGCCGTACCAGCTGGAACTGCCGCCCGGAACGCAGCTTGCCATCGAACTCAGTCAGCCAGGTGCCAAGGATCAGTTCATCACCCGCCAGCGCCGCCGCCTTGTAATCAATCTCGGTGCGCACAATGGCCATGGCGCGGCCGAGCTCCTCCTGCAGCTCCCAGGTCAGGCCCACGGAATCAATGTGGGCCCAGCTGATCTCTTCCATCCACTGCAGGTAGATGGTGTTGTTGGCGTGCCCGAGGCGGTCCACGTCCTGTTCCGAGACTCTGATGTTCATCGTGAACGGATCGGCCATCCGCCAGTGCCAGTCACTCATCCGGTTGCTCCCTCAGGGCTTTCATCGCCCGATCGTAATCCAGTCGACCAATGCGGTCATTGTAGAGCGACCCAAAATAGAGCGCACCGTCGCGCTCTTTCACCGAGGTTACCATTTGCAAACGTTCCCCGGTCGGGTCGTGCAGACTGCCCAGAAGCTGCCCCTGCTGGTCGACGGCCAGCACCAGCCCATAGGGCTCGGGGCCGGGCTGGAGTGATTCCGGCAGCTTGGCGACCTGCTCCTTCAGCCAGGGGCTCGGATGGAAGGCGTCCATCTGCGGGTTGCGCTTGGTGGGCAGGGCCACCCAGATGATGCCGTTGTCATCCGCGGAAAGGTTGTCCGGGAAACCAGGCAGATTCCGTGCGAAGACTTCACTGGTGCCAGCCTTGTCGCCTTCAAGCCAGTACTGCTGGATGCGGTAGCGCCAGGTTTCGTTTACCAGCACCGAGCGCTCATCCTCGGTCAACGCCACGCCGTTGGCAAAGTGCAGGTCATCCATCAGCGTTTCGGTTTCACCGGTCTCCGGGTCGTAGCGAAGCAAGCGTCCATGGGGGCGGGATTCCAGCATGTCCAGTCGGTAGTCCGGCTGATGGAAGCGGCTGCTGGCGTCCGAGAAATAGATTCGCCCGTCAGAGGCGATGGCCAGATCGTCGGTGAAAGCGAATGGCTTGCCGTTCGACTCGGTGGTCAGCACCTCAATCGAGCCATCGGGGGCGACCGAGAGCAGCCCCTTCCAGGCATCCGCAACGATCAGGTTGCCGTCATCATCGAATTCCAGACCCAGCGGGCGTCCGCCGGTATCCGCGAAGGTTTCCACCTCTCCTTCCGGGGTCACGCGGATGATGCGCCCATCCTGAAGACCGCCGTAGACGTTGCCGTCCGCATCCACCTCGGTGTCCTCCGGTCCCCGGATCTCACCTTTCGCGAGTACCTCCGCGTCCCTAAGCGCTTCGTTCGGCTGGGTCGGGCCATCCAGTCCCGGTGCCTCCGGCGGTTCCCAGGCCACTGAGTCCACCGGCGACGGCCAGAGCAGGAAACCACCGATCAGGACCACGAGCACCAGAAGAACCCCGACTACCCCTTTTTTCATTGTTATCTCCCTGCGAAACGTTGTCTTTCAATATCCAGAGCGAGCGAGCCTTACGCCTCGCCTGCCAGAAAACGCTGGCAGATCCGGGCAAACAGCTCGGGCTTTTCCGCGTGGAGCCAGTGCCCGACGCCCGGAATCACTTTCAGCCCGGCATTGGGGAAATAATGCAGAACGGCATCCTGGTGGCTGCTCTGGATGTAGTCTGAATCTCCACCACGGATGAACAGCGTCGGCCCTTTGTAAACGCCATCCGCAGAGGGCGCCGCCATGATCTGTTGGTAACAGGCAAGGATGCCGGGCACGTTCATCCGCCACCGGAAACCCGCTTCCGACGGAACCAGGTTGGTGAGCAGGAACTGGCGCACGCCCTTCTCCCCGATGTGCTCCGCCAGCACGCCATCCGCCTCGCGTCGAGACTTCACCGATTCCGGATCCAGCGCTTCCAGCGCCTCCTGAATCGCATCATGGTGCGGCTCATAGGCCACCGGCGCAATGTCCGCAACGATCAGGCGCTGCACCCGATCCGGCGCCATCAGGGCCAGCTCCATGGCAGCCTTGCCGCCCATGGAGTGACCGAGCAGGTGGGCCTGCTCCAGACCGGCCCTGTCCATGTAGGCCAGCACATCCGAGGCCATTTCCGGGTAGCTCATGCTGTCGGTGTGCGGGGAGTCACCGTGATTGCGGAGGTCCAGGCTGTGCACCTCGTAGTCCGGCGCCAGCCGCCGGCGCACACCGCCGAGGGTATCGCCGGCGCCAAAGAGACCATGCAGCAGGATCAGGGGCGGGCCATCGCCCTTGACGCCCGCATTCAATTCCACCGTTTCTGTCAAAACCATTTCTCCATGCCGTGCCGCGCTATCGCCACTGGCGAAGAAACCACGACGGGCTTAGACTCGTGACATCAAGCAGTGTAAGCCTAAACGGAACCCGACCCCATGGCCACAGCATCACCCCTTCAGGATGAACGCCGTCATCTGCGCCGCTTCCCCGCCGCGGAACTGGAAGTCCAACTGAGATTGGGCCGCACCCGACTCCGGCGCGGCGAAACGGTCGAGGCGGCCGACTTCACACGGGAAGGGGTTGCCATCATCACCTCCCGGAATCTGCGCATTGGCCAGAAGGTTCTGGTCGACCTGGTCCTGCGCCTGGATCGCAGCGAGATCCACCAGCATCGGCTGGTTGCGATGGTTTCCAACGTCCGCGCGGAAGGCGACCGGCACCGCTATGGTCTGAAATTCGATTATCGAGCGAACGCGACCATGCGGGCACTGGAAACCCAGGCGAGACTTGGCCGGATGGAGGGGATTCTGGAGCGTATTGAAAAAATGAAGGCCCGGCACCGAAGCAGTGCGGACCTGGTCAGCGAGTACTCAGACCGGGAAAGCAACGCCGACGCCGATAACTGACGCCGGTGTTCGGGCGGGATTCTCAGTTGATGAACAGAATCTCGCTCAGATAATCGGAAAGGGCCGTGAGATTGGCCTGTTCTTCTTCGTTGTGCGGAACGCAGATTTCGAGATTGGTTTCCATATCCATGACCGGGCTCCTTGGGTTTGTCAGGATTTCGGGTATCATCCTACTCCGCAATGCCTATTCCGGCTTGACGCACCCGCTCAACCTTTTGACAGGTGGTAACAGTCGATGACAGACAGTCCCACGGTGAGCGCCTCCGGCACTCTGGCCCTCGCCCATTTCCTGGTAAGCCGGGGGTTTGCCACCCAGGACCGGGTCGATGAACTGCTCGGAATCTCCACCAGTGAACTGGAGGACCCGGACTGTCGTGTTGCCGTCCATGACCACAACCGGCTCTGGCAGGAGGC
>JBNJEG010000179.1:0-3974 GCA_051745655.1 Pseudomonadota bacterium | reverse complement strand
GCCGTCGTAACGGACCCGGGCCAGCCCCCACAGGTGGACAGAGCGCCGCCCGCTGCGACAGAACAGCAGAAGCGGCCGGGGCAGGGTCTCAAGCGCCTCATGAAAGGCCGCCACATCGGCGTCGGAGTACTCCCCCGTCGCCACTGGGATACAGGTCCAGGAAAGCCCCAGCGCGCGCGCCTTCTGCGCGAGCGCCTGCTCGTCATGTTCCGGTGACTCAGCCGGCCTCCGGTTGCAGACCAGCGCCTGATAGCCCTGCTGGTGCGCGACGTCCAGATCCTCAGTTGTCATGGCACCTGTCAACCCGACACCGTCTTCCAGCTCTTGGATCGTCATTGCAGAAACCTCCGTTCAGTTACCCCAGGCGGCGCCTGCGAGGGTATCGAGTGGAATCTTGATGTAACGCCGACCATTGTCCTCGGGCTCCGGCAGCCGTCCACCACGGGTGTTGACCTGCAACGCGTGCAGAATCAGCTTGGGCATCGGCAGCTGGCTGTCACGCTCATCGCGCATGGCCACATAACCCTCGCGGGTCTGGTCGACCAGATGCTTGTTCGCGCGGCGCTGCTCGCCCACGGTACTTTCCCATCGCGGCTCGCGTCCCTCGGGCATGTAATCGTGGCCTGTGAACACCCGCGTCTCCTCCGGCAGTTCCAGAATGGCCTGAATGGACTCCCAGAGCTGCTCCGCGCTGCCGCCAGGGAAATCCGCCCGCGCTGTGCCGAAATCCGGCTGGAACAGGGTGTCGTGGACAAAGGCCGCATCGCCGATCACATAGGTAATCGAGGCCAGCGTGTGCCCTGGCGAGAACATCACCTTCGCCTCAAGCTCCCCAACAGTGAACCGGTCACCATCGCTGAACAGACGATCCCACTGGCTGCCGTCGGTGGCCAGGTCCGGGAAGTTGTAGATCTCCTTCCACAGCGCCTGTACCGCCGTCACTTCACTGCCGATGGCGGTCGGCGCACCGGTCTTACCCTTCAGGTACTGGGCAGCGGAGAAATGGTCCGCATGGGGATGGGTGTCCAGGATCCACTCCACGGTGAGCCCCTGGCGTTCCACGTACTCGAGCATTTCATCCGCGTGATGAGTGGCTGTCGCGCCGGATTTCTCATCGTAGTCGAGCACCGGATCGATGATGGCGCACTGCTTGGTTGCGGGATCAGACACCACGTACTGGATGCTGAAGGTCCGCGGGTCAAAGAACCCGGCCACATCCGGCTTGCCGGAACCGGTGCTGCTGGAACGCTCAAACGTCTTCATGTCGCCTCCACGGAAGTTGATAGGCATCAAGCAAGATGACTATTTAGTTATAACGTTAATCCCATCTGATCTATAAAGCAATGGGGCTTGTTTATCGGAGCCATCCCCAGACGCTATGACCGCGCGGAGATGGCCCGCCCCCGGTGTCAGAGCTTCGCCATACGCAGATAGGGACGCAGTTCCTCCCACCCGTTTGGGAAGAGTTCAGTAGCGCGCTCGTCAGAAATCGACGGAGGAATGATCACCTCATCGCCTTCATTCCAGTCAGCTGGAAGGGCGCAGGTGCGGTTATCGCTGGTCTGCAACGCGTCAATGGCCCGCAGAATCTCGTCGAAGTTCCGACCCACGGTCATCGGGTAAGTCATGGTAAGACGAATGCGCTTATCCGGGTCGATGATGAACACGCTGCGCACTGCCGCCGTCTCACTCTCCCCTGGGTGGATCATGTCGTAGAGCCGGGCGATGGTGAAATCGGCATCCGCCAGAATCGGAAAATCCAGCATGCAGTTCTGGGTATCGTTGACGTCCTCAATCCACCTGAGGTGTTCCTCAGCCGTCTCCGTCGACAGACCGATGGGCTTCACGCACCGTTTCTCGAACTGATCGGCCAGCTGGGCAGTCCGCCCCATCTCTGTGGTGCATACCGGCGTGAAGTCCGCGGGGTGACTGAAGAGAAAAGCCCAGGAATTACCGATCCACTCATGGAAATGAATCGTCCCTTTGGTGCTCTCCGCGGTGAAATCCGGCGCGGTATCGCCAAGTCGAAGTGTCATGGTGTTTCCCCCTTGATTCTCAGTTACTGATTGACTCCAGAGAACCGACGCCAGCTGGCGTTGCCTCCAGACCTAGAAGCATAGGGCGAACTCACCTTATATACCATAAAAGCCTAACGATAGAATTATTAGTTTTTATAAATCGCGCATAGGACACCCCGCCACATCTCCTGCTTGACCCTATAGCTGTTTATTTATACAGTCCTTGGATGAAAGGACGGGCCAGCCAGACCAACATTCCGCACCGGTTCGAGACTCGCATCAGCGAGCCATGGGCCGATGGGGAATCACCGCCCGAAGCAGACTGGGCGACCCCGACCACCATCCGGACTGTGGCGGCACGCTCGATCATCAGCCGCAATGAATCCCCGGATGTGCCCTTCGACCAGTCCGTGAACCCGTACCAGGGGTGTGAACATGGCTGCATTTATTGCTTTGCCAGGCCCTCCCATGCCTATCAGGATCTCTCACCAGGGCTGGATTTTGAGACGCAAATCCAGGCCAAGACGAACGCACCGGAGAAACTGCGCGCGGCCCTGGACCACCCGGCCTACCGACCCTCGCCGATCGCACTCGGAGTCAACACGGACGCCTACCAGCCGGCGGATAAGAAGCACCGGATCACACGCCGCCTGCTGGAGACACTGCTTGAATACCGCCACCCCGTATCCATCATCACCAAAAGCGGCCTGATCCTTCGTGACCGGGATCTGCTCTCGAAGATGGCGGCCATGGGGCTGTGTTCCGTGCGAGTCTCGCTAACCACCCTGGATAACCGCCTCAAAGGCCAGCTGGAGCCAAGGGCCACCGCGGCGACCACACGCCTTCGGGTATTGAGGGAGCTTTCAGAGGCAGGTGTACCGACGGGCGTTCTGACTGCCCCCATCATCCCGTTCATCAATGACCACGAGATGGAGGCCATGCTCAGTGCAGCGGCGGACAATGGCGCACAGAGGGCCAGCTGGGTGCTGCTGCGCCTGCCCTACGAGGTCGCACCGCTTTTTGAGGAATGGCTGCAACGTCACTACCCCGACCGGGCAACACACGTCATGAACCGCATCCGCGATCTCAGGGGCGGCCATACCAACAGCAGTGAATGGGGACAGAGGATGACTGGGACGGGCGTTCTTTCAGGGCTGTACCGGCAGCGTTTTGAGCGCCAGTGCCGTTCGGTTGGACTGAATGTGCATGAGGAGGAACCGCTGGACACCGGATTGTTCCGGCGCCCAGGCGGCGAACAGATGGGATTGTTCTGAGAACTGCCTTCAGGCGGAGACGTTAACGTTACTGCCGACCGCTTCTGACGGGTTTGCGGAACCCGCCGCAGGGTCCTGCGCACCGCCATTGTCAGGCAGCGCATTCAGCAGCTGGCTGGCGTTTGCCTCCTGCATTTCCATCTGCTTTTTCTGCAGACTGATCTGCACATCCTGCTGCAGGTTGGCCTGGCTCTGAGCACTGGCTGCCGACGCGGCGCCGCTAACATCCACCATAAGACAACTCCCGTTTTCCGGACTGTAGTAGTTCCAACGGTAACAAAGGCGCCCATAGCGGACCATTAACCCCTGTTACCGTTTGCTACCGGAATGTCAAACGTAGAAGTGCAGGTTTTCCTGCGCCTTGAGCAGATCCCGCATCTTGATGGGGTCATCCCCGAAGAAGAAGATCAGACCCCAGTGTGTGCCAAATGCTGACCGGTCCGGCACCGTTTCCTCTTTGGGTTCGGTCAGCTCGTGGAACTCGAAATATGGATGCCCTGTGGTCTCTTCCGGCATTTGCAGCTTGCTGACGACACGATGGCGCGGGTAAACACCAAAGCACCCGGCGTAGCCCCTGGCATCTTCCACTTCTTTGGGGAAGAAGTTTTCCACCTCTTCCTTGGTGCTCTTGGGGTCGAACACCAGCATGGACGCCTGATAGGCGCTGAACCCGTAGGCCCGC
>JBNJEG010000178.1:0-4062 GCA_051745655.1 Pseudomonadota bacterium | reverse complement strand
TTGCTGCCACGCAGCGAGGAGAACAGGTCGAAGAAGGAGCCTTCCTTCTGGAACTTGGTGGTGAAGCCGGCAAAGGGCCCGAACAGCAGTGCGGGCTCACCGTTGATGATGCGCGTATCCAGGTGCGGCACGGACATGGGCGGCGCGCCCACCGGCGCCTTGCCGTAGACCTTGGCGTCATGGCGCTCGACCACATCCTGCTTGCGGCACACCAGCCACTGGCCGCTGACCGGGAAGCCACCGTAGCCCTTGCTCTCTTCAATTCCGGATTTCTGCAGCAGCGGCAGCGCGCCGCCACCGGCGCCGATGAACACGAAGTCCGCTTCCAGGCGCCGGCTCGCGCCGGTGTGACGATCCCGGCAGGCAACCCGCCAGCTGCCGTCGTCCTCCTGGTCCATGGTCGTGACCGAGTTGTTCAGCAGCAGCTCGAAGTTGGGCTTGCTCTCGAGGTAGCGCACCAGGGCCCGGGTCAGTGACCCGAAGTCCACATCCGCACCATGGCCAACGCGCGTGGCGGCCACGGGCTGCATCGGGTCACGGCCATCGGTGATCAGTGGCATCCACTCCTCGAGGACACGCGGATCCTCGGAGAACTCCATCTCCCGGAACAGATGGTGCGCACTCATCAGCTCATGACGCTTGCGCAGGAAGTTCACGTGATCCTCACCCCAGACGAAGCTGCAGTGGGGCGTGGGGTGGATGAACTCCCCGGGCTCCAGTTCGCCCTTGCTCACAAGGTAGGACCAGAGCTGCAGCGAGACTTCGAACGCCGAGTTGATGTCGAGCGCGCGGTCGATGCTGACGTTGCCCTGGTCGTCCTCGGGGGTGTAGTTCAGTTCGCAGTAGCCGGCATGGCCGGTTCCCGCGTTGTTCCAGCCGTCTGTACTTTCATGGGCGACATGGTCGAGGCGCTCGACCAGGGTGATGTTAAGGGAAGGATCAAGCTCCCGGAGGATCACCCCGAGAGTGGCACTCATTACGCCCCCGCCTACGAGGACGACATCCGTGGTGGTCGTCATGAACACACTACCTCAGCCTTGTGGGCGACACGGCGACCAATGGTAACAGATGTTTACCGGGAAAACCGCGCTCAGGCTTTCGACCTTCGTAGTAGAAATGATGGTGACACACAGACACATTCTGGTAACGAAGTCACCGTAGGAGCCGCGCCACGCTGGCGCCAGAATGGACCATAACCGGATTCTGGCGATCAGCATGAGGTCGATATGCCTGTTAATGAGGATACACTTGAACGCATCCAGGGATACTGTATCGTTCGTATCATCGAGACTGATGGTAACGGCGAGCCCGAACTCAAAACCTTCGCCCTGCGCCATGAAGCCGGTGGGCAGCTTGATGAGTTCGCGGACTATGTGGATGCGGTTAAAACACTCAACCGGATTCTTTTTCCGCTCCCGGGACTGCCTGAACCGAAATTAAACAAAGCAGGTTAACCGTAAGCGGCATGTTGCCAACCCCAAGCTCCCTGGCCAGAGGGGAGCCCCTCGCGGTCAACGGTCTCGCAACCAAACGCTGGCAATCGGTGTTTGGCTGGATTGCTCTCGCGCTGGTGCTGATCGTCAGTGCTGAAGTATCACGGCTGTTTACTGTGGGCGACCAACCGATGTCCGCCCTCTGGCCGCCAGCGGGCATTTTCATCGGTGTCACGGCGGCCCTGGGTTATCGGGCCCTTCTGGTGCTCGCGCCCGCATTTTTCATCTGGCTGCTCTGGCTGGATGATACCCCGCCCATCCTCGCCACCCTGGCAACAATCGGACAGAGCATGGGAGCAGCAACCGGCGCATTCCTGATGCGCCGGTTCTGGCATTTCGGCCAGAAGAGGGGCCCATTTTCCGAACTGGTTGCGCTCTACACCCGCGCGGCCCTTGTCGGCGGTCTCGTTGCGTCGCTTTTCGGAGCGGCAGGCTATCGACTTGAAGTTCCGGTGGCCGAGGCCGCGACCTTCCACGATACCGTGCTCGTCTACCTGGCCTTTGAAGTGCTCGGCATCATTCTCTTCGCACCGCTCGCCTACGCAATCCTGAGTAATCCCCGTTACTTCCTTGAGCAGCTCCGGCTCGACTGGACGCAACGCATGCCCTGGATCTGGCTGAGCGTAACAGCAGCACTCATCCTGTTGGCTCTGCTGCTGCACGGCCTGAAAGAAAACTCCTACGCCACCGCCATCGGCTTCGCGTTTTTCCCACTGCTCTGCTGGTTCATCCTGCAGACCAGGCCATCCAGCGGGCTGATTGCCATCCCTGCTTTCGTCGCTCTGTTTCTGGCGTTCTCCATCAACGGCATGGCGGGACTGCCGGTGATCATCAGCCTGACAGACCTGGTTCGGTCACTGCTCCTGGTCGGCGGTCTGGCGATCATGTCCCAGATCCTTTCGGCGATCACTGCGGAGCGCACCCGGCTGATCCGGGGATTCCAGGAGCAGGCCCGCACAGACTTTCTGACCGGCCTGCATAACGACCGCGCCTTCACGGAGGACCTGCGTGCCGCTCTGGATGACCAAACAGAGACCGATCGCAATCCCAACTGGCTGGTCTTTCTTCAGGTTATGGACGCGGACCGGATCGAGGAACTGCTCGGGTTCGAGGCCAGCCATGCCCTGGAACAGCAACTCGCCGCGCGCCTCATGGGCACCACGGGCCCCAGGACCCTGCCCGCCCGCATTGCAGACGCCACCTTTGTGCTGCTGATGCCGGCGGAGTCCACTGAGATGCTTTACCTGAAACTGGAGTCGCTCTACACCGAATTTGACGGCAGCATACTGGAGCCTGCCGGGCATCAGACACAGATCCGGGTAACTCTCGGTGCTGCACCCCTGGACGGCAACCTGAAGGACCCGATCCACTACCTGAGCGCTGCCACGCAGGCAGCACGCCAGGCGGAGCAGTACACACCGCGCATCCATATCATCGAGAACACACGCAAGCTGATCGATGAGCGCCATGCCACGACCCAGCAGATTGAGCGCCTCAAATCCGCGCTTACCGAAAATCGCCTGGAACTCTTCGCCCAGCGGATCCAACCGTTCTCTACCCAGGATGCGCGCCTGCATTACGAAATACTCGTACGGCTGCGCGAACGTGACGGGGAGCTGATCAGCCCCGGAGGTTTCCTGCCCGTTGCGGAAACCTTTGGCTTCATGGGGGAGATTGACCAGTGGGTCATCCGCACCACACTGCGCACACTTTCCGCCAATCCGGAATGGCTTGAGAACACGGCCAAGTGCGCCATCAACCTGGCGGGTACGTCTCTTTCCAATCCTGAACTGGTCGCTTTCGTCGAGCAGGAACTAAGAGTAACCGCTGTCCCTGCCGAGAAGATCAGCTTTGAGATCACTGAGACGGAACAGATCGGCAATCGTGCCGCCGCCATCCAGCAGGTACGGGCTCTGCGTACGCTGGGGTGTAGCGTATCGCTGGACGATTTCGGCACCGGTCTGGCTTCGTTTGATTACCTTCGCACCTTTGAGCTCGATTTTGTGAAGATCGATGGGATGTTTGTGCGGGAACTGCTCGCCAACCAGCACGACCAGAGCATGGTGCGCGCCATCTGCGAAGTAGCCCGCAACATGGGGCTGCACACGATCGCCGAATTCGTCGAGGGCGAAGACCTCATTGAGGCCCTGCGGGACCTGGGCGTGGATTACGGGCAAGGGTTTGGCATCGCACGCCCAGCGCCCATTCAGGAACTCTTCAGGGAGACAGGAAGCTGATCAGGCCCGGCCCATTTTCTCCAGCGAATCCGGCTGGAAGATCTCGACCCAGTAACCATCCGGGTCACGCACAAAGGCAATGCCCTTCATATTGCCGTCGTTGGGGCGCTTCTGGAACGGAACCCCCAGCTGCTCCAGCCGTTCACAGGCCCTGTCGACATCGGGCACCGCCACGCCGATGTGGCCGTAACCCTTGGGCTCCTCGTTACCGTTGTGGAACTGCTTCTGCGGATCCGTTTCGTCACCCCAGTTGTGAGTCAGCTCCATCAGCGCCTCGCGCCCGAAGTTGTAGGTCGTGCGCTGGGCCGGGTCTGACGGCACCTCGTCTTCGC
>JBNJEG010000177.1:0-4064 GCA_051745655.1 Pseudomonadota bacterium | reverse complement strand
TGAGACAGAAAATGCGCCAGGCGGTCACCCTGTATGGCAGGGAGAGCGTCATCCTGAGCGTTTGTCGAGGAGGGATACTGTCCGTGTCCCTAAGCGGGTTTCGCGTGAAGTGAACTCATGCTAACACAGAATCCGTAGAAATCCTGATGGTTCATCAACTTTTTTTGATGTTGCACACCCTAACGTATTCCTGACCAAAATGCTTGGTCTTTTATTCATCCGGGAGGTTGCTTACAATATAAGAGCATCCTTCCACCATAAGGGGGTAGCGGATTGGATACCGTCACCGTCACTGAATCAGCCCGGCGCTATCTCGGACAGCTCGTTGAGAAGCAGGACGTCGAGGGCATGGGCGTGCGGCTGTTTGTGACCCAGCCGGGGACACGGCACGCTGAGACATGCCTGGCGTACTGCCCGCCACACGAGGTAGTGCCGTCCGACGAGCAGCTGGATATGAGCGAATTTCCGCTCTACATCGATCACAACAGCATTACCTTCCTGGAAGAGGCTGTAATCGACTTTCAGGAGGACCAGACCGGCGGTCAGCTGACCATTAAGGCGCCCAACGCCAAGGTGCCGCAGGTAAGCCCCGACGCGCCGCTCTCCGAGCGCCTCAATTACGTGCTTCAGGCAGAGGTTAACCCGAGCCTTGCAGCGCATGGCGGTGAGGTATCGCTGGTTGAGCTGACGGACGAGAACGTGGCGGTTCTGCGTTTCGGCGGTGGCTGTCAGGGATGCGCCGCGGTCAGCCTCACCCTCAAGCAGGGCGTCGAGCGCACGCTCAAGGAGCAGCTTCCGGAAATTGCAGGTATCGAGGACGTTACCGACCACTCCTACCGCGAGAACGCCTACTACTGATCGGTTCAGCAGCGCTCAACGGCGCTGCTGCATACCGTAACGCGCCCGATTCCGCTAGAGTGTGCCCTGAATTACAAGTTCAGGGATTCCACGTGTGACCGCTTCCGAAATACCTCTCATGATTTGGGGTCTGCCGCTGTTCACCGCGCTGGTGGGGTGGGCAACGAACAGGCTGGCTGTGTTCATGCTTTTCCAGCCTGTTGAGCCATGGGGCCGGCCCCCTTTTCTGGGTTGGCAGGGGGTTGTACCTCGGCGTGCCGAAGAGATGGCCCATGAGTGCATTGACCGGACACTGGCTCGCAGCGGGGATCTAACTGGCCTTTATCAACGCCTGGATCCCGCGTTGATCACGGGCGAGGTTGTCAGCCGGATCATGCCCCATCTCGAGGAGTACGTGGATGATGTGATGTACCAGCATCATCCGGTGCTCTGGGATAACCTCCCGCGTCGCCTCAAACAGCGCATCTACACCTATGTGGAGCATAATCTGCCCGAGAGGGTCGATGCCATGGTCGCGGACTTTGGTGAAGAGCTCGGCGACCTGGTGGATCTCAAGGCGCTGGTCAGCGAGGAGTTGCGCCATCAGCCCGATTTCATGAACCGGATCCTCGAAGAAGCGGGGGCATCCACTTTCCGGTTCGTGGTCCGCAGCGGCGGCGTAATCGGGCTGTTGCTGGGGATGGTCCTGGCGGTGGGGTGGACGTTCTGGTCGTCGCCCTGGCTTCTTCTGGGCGGCGGTTTCGGCGTCGGTTTTCTGACCAACTGGATCGCCCTGACGCTGACATTCCGCCCACGGGAGAAAAGGCAACTGGGCCCATTCCGGCTCCAGGGTCTCCTCATGCGGGAACAACCAGAGGTAAGCCGGATCTGGGGCCATCGGGTGGCTCATGAGCTTCTGACCTGCGAAAAGGTGGCCCACGCCATTGTGCATGGGGAAAAGGCGGGTCGGACGCGGGCGATCATCCAGAAACACCTGCGGCCACTGCTGGACCAGTCCACGGTCATGCGGCTGAGCACGCAGGTGGCAGTGGGTGCGTCGGGTTACTCAGAGCTCAAGAAGAGCATGAATGACCGGGCATTGATCGCCTCTGAGGAAGTCTTCCGTGATGATGCGTTCAACCGGGATCGCGCCCGTATCGTGGCTGACCTCATCGAGGAGCGCATCGCCGCATTGCCACCGGAGGCGTTCCAGTCCCTGCTCAGGCCCGTTTTTGCGGCGGAGGAAGGGCGCCTTATGCTGGCCGGCGGGGCAATTGGCCTGCTCGCCTCACTGGTGCCAGTGATTCTGGTCGGGTTATGAGCTACCAGAAAACAGGCTGGTGTTTCGTGAGGATCTTTTCCACAAAGGTGGCGTGATCCAGGACCTCGATACCCTCCAGCGTCTTCAGCGTCTCAGGCGCGTCCTCCACCAGGGCAATAACCCTTCCGGCATGGCTGCCGTCCAGAAGTGATGGTGTCTCCGCCAACCGCAGGCCCGCTTCGGTGAGTACCAGAGTGTCATCGGTGTCCAGAAGGGTCATGCACCTTTGGTGACGTGGGTGCTCTGGCGGTTTGCTGAGGATGTGAACCCGGCCCGTCATGGATGAAGGATCCTTGGAACCTGTCGGTATAGTGCACGAACCTGTTCCTGAGTCACCAGGCTTACAGTATCCGGAAGATTGGTAACGGCGTCTTCAGGTCCACTTACCTCCACCATCAGGGTTTTCAGCCCCATATCCTGGAACCGGGCGACAGGTATCCCCCTGTGCTCCTGTGTTGCGCCCGCAACACCACGATCAACCAGCAGCAGGGCGACATTGACCCCGAAGGCGCAGAGGGTCAGGAGCAGGTCCAGAAACTCGCCGGTATTGTGGGCGCGATCCATGACAAAAAGCTGGTCGGGAAGCGGGGGCAGGGCGGGTTCGGTCATCAGGCATCCCCGGTGAACTGGAGAATCCGGTCGGCGTCCTGGCAGGCCGAAACCCAGTCGCCCAGGCCTCCGATACGCCAGCCCGGACTCAGGCAATTTTCATCCAACGCCCGTTCACTTGCAGAGCCCGCACATACAGTGGCCGGCAGCGCCCAATCGGAAACGAGCTGTGCCAGGTGGCGGGCATTGCTGTCCAGGTTCCGTGGTCCACCCTGTGGCTGGGTCGCCGCCAGGAAGATGGCGTCACCCTGCAGGAAAAGGCAATTGACTGTGTGACCGCCCTGAAGGAGGGCAGATGCAAAATGCCAGGCGGAACGGGCCGCCTGGCATTCAAAGGGAGAGCCGGTGATCAGTAGTGCGGCCTTCACACTGGATCAGTTATCGCCGGAGAACGCCATCAGGAGGTGCAGCAGGCTCATGAAGAGGTTATAAAGCGACACATAGAGACCAATGGCCGCCATGATATAGTTCCGCTCGCCTCCGTTGATGATGGCGCTGGTCTGGTAAAGGATGCAGGCCGAAGCAAACAGCGTGAAGCCTGCGGAGATGGCCAGATGCAGGTTCGGCAGGTTGAACAGAAACGCGATCAGCATGCCGCCCATCAGCACCAGCGCACCGGCGAAGATGAATCCGCCCAGAAAACTGAAATCCTTACGCGTAATCAGCGTGTAGGCGGACAGTGCCAGGAATATTGTAGCCGTCAGGCCCAGCGCCGTGGTCACAAGGTGGCCGGCACCGTTCGCGACAAAGGTGTTAAGGATCGGGCCAAGCGTCATCCCCATGAAGCCGGTAAGCGCAAAGGTCGTTACCAGGCCCCAGACGCTGTTCTGGAGCTTATGGGTCGCGAACAACAGGCCATAGAAGCCGACCAATGTCAGGATGAGCCCTGGGTGGGGGAGATTGAGCGCCATGCTGGTGCCGGCTGTAACTGCGGAGAACGCAAGGGTCAGGCCCAGCAGCATGTAGGTATTGCGCAGTACCGTTGTAACCTCGGTGCTGAGCCCCTCGCGAACCCCGCCCTGGGCTCGGCTCTGAGCAGCATTGGGAAAACGGTTATCCGCCATGGTTAAGTCTCCTTGATAGACTCTTTGAGTATGCACCCAATCATAAAGTGTCGCGAGGCCCGTGCAAAGCCTGTTTCACGCTTTCCGGTATCCATCAACGCTTTGACATAACCGCGATTTAAGGTAGTATTCCCCGCGTTGTCCGTCTGGGCAGCACCTTTCCGGTGGGCTGGCAGAGTGGTCGAATGCAGCGGTCTTGAAAACCGCCGAGGGTTAACGCCCTCCCGGGGTTC
>JBNJEG010000176.1:0-4225 GCA_051745655.1 Pseudomonadota bacterium | reverse complement strand
CGCACCGCAACGGCCGCCCCCTGTCACTGCTGGCACTGGATCTGGACCACTTCAAGTGGGTCAACGACCGACACGGTCATGACGTTGGAGACCAGGTGCTGGTGCAGGTGGGTGTTGTTCTTGGCGAGCGTCTGCGCTCAACCGACACACTGGGCCGCTGGGGCGGGGAGGAGTTCTTCGTGATCCTTCCGGATACCGACATCGAAGGGGCCCAGCAGGTGGCGGAGACCCTGCGGGAGTCCATGGCCTCATGCGTTCATGTTGACGGCACACCGGTGACGGTCAGTATCGGCGTAACGGGGTACACGCGGGAAGAAGGCCTGAAAGCCTTCATCCAGAGGGCTGACGACATCCTGTATCAGGCCAAACATTCTGGTCGCAATCAGGTGGCGCTGATCTCGTCCCACGCTGCCTTGAGATAGACGCACATCGACCAGAGCGTCAGTGCCGCCGCAACCGCCAGTATCCCCAGCCCTACCATGGCGACCGGCTCACCCGGGGGGTACGCCAGCAGCATGACGATCGCCACCATCTGGAACCCGGTCTTGATCTTGCCGATCAGGGACACAGCAACGCTCGCCCGCTTGCCCATTTCCGCCATCCACTCCCGCAGCGCGGAAATGACGATTTCCCGCCCGATGATCACGATCGCCGGAATGGTAAGGAACAGCGAGGCGTAATCATGGATCAGGACGGCCAGCGCACCCGCGACCATCAGCTTGTCCGCCACCGGGTCCAGGAAGGCACCCAGCGGCGTCGACTGATCCCAGCGCCGCGCCAGGAATCCATCCAGCCAGTCGGTGACCGCGGCAACCGCGAAAATAATGGCGCTGGCCATATAAGCCCACTGGAACGGCATGAAGAAGACCAGCAGGAACAGCGGGATCATGGCAATCCGTGAAAACGTGAGAATGTTCGGCAGGTTCATTCGCTACTCGTTGTGCAGTGCTGCGTGAATGGATTCGGCCAGGGGTTCGCTGATCCCCCGGACCTTGGCAATCTCGCCAACGCTGGCCTTGCGAAGCTCCTGCAGGCCACCGAAGTAGTTTATCAGGTCCTTGCGCCGGCGCGGCCCCACCCCGGGGATGCCCTCCAGGGTCGAGCTGCTCCGCTTCTTGTCGCGACGCTGCCGGTGCCCGGTTATGGCGAACCGGTGGGCCTCGTCCCGGATGTGCTGAATCAGGTGCAAAGCCGGTGAATCCGGCGGCACCCGGAAGCGACTCTCAGTGAGCGCCTCGATCAGCTCTTCCATGCCGGCTTTGCGTGCTTCGCCCTTCGCCACCCCGATCAGGGTGACATCCTGGATGCCCAGTTCCTCAAAGACGGTCCGCGCTATGTTGAGCTGCCCCAGGCCGCCATCGATAAATACCAGATCCGGGCGTTTGCCATCACCAGCCTTGATGCGACGATACCGTCGCCTGAGGACCTGGCCCATGGCGGCGTAGTCATCGCCCGCCGTCTCGCCTTCGATATTATAGAGCCGGTAATCGCTTTTCAGAGGACCATTCTCGTCAAAAACCACGCAGGATGCGACCGTGTTCTCGCCCTGACTGTGGCTGATGTCGAAGCACTCCATGCGCGCCGGGATCTCGTCCATCTCCAGCAGCTCCCGAAGGGCCAGAAGGCGCCGGTAGACGGTCTCCTTGTTGGAAAGATGGCTGCGGAGGGTCTCCTCGGCGTTGGTGCGAGCCATCTGCAGCCAGCGCCGCCGCTCATCCCGCACCCGGTGGCGTACCCGGGTGTCGCGGCCGGCCTGGTTTGAGAGCGCCTGATCCAGTACCTCCCGGTCCGGAATCTCATCCGCAACGATGATCTCACGGGGAATTTCCCTCGGATTGTCTTCGCCGAGATAGAACTGGCCGATGAAAGCGGTGATCAGCTCACTCTCGGCCTGATCCATGGAGAGCCTGGGGAAGAAATGCTGGGTCCCGACAATGCGCCCTCCCCGAACGGACAGCACCACCACGCAGACCACACCGGCTTCCTGACTGAGCCCGATCACGTCGAGCTCGGCGCTGCCGCCCTCGATGGCCTGCTGCTCCTGGACGTGTCGCAGGTAGTTGATCTGGTCCCGGAACTGGGCCGCACGCTCAAAGTCGAGGCTGGTCGAGGCCTCCTCCATGGCGTCCATCAGCTCCTGGATGATCTCCGGATTCTTACCCTGCAGGAAGAGTCGGGCGCGGCGTACGTCCTGCTGGTATTCCTCGGGTGAGATCATGCCCACACAGGGCGCCGTACAGCGGTTGATCTGGTACTGCAGGCAGGGCCGGGTGCGGTTGCGGAAATAGCTCTCGCTGCAGTTGCGGATCCGGAAAACTTTCTGGAGGATGTTCAGGCTCTCTCGGACTGCCCCGCCGGACGGAAAGGGTCCGAAAAAGGTCCCTTTATCCCGCTTGCTCTTGCCGCGCCGGAACGTCAGCGACGGGTAATCACTGTGGTTGGACAGATAGATGTAGGGATAGGATTTGTCGTCGCGCAGAAGGATGTTGTACGGCGGGCGCTGGGACTTGATGAGGTTCTGCTCCAGCAGCAGCGCCTCGGTCTCGCTGGCGGTTACGGTCACCTGGATATCCGCGATACGGCTGACCAGGGACTGGGTCTTGATCGCCTGGCCCTGCTTGCGGAAATAGCTCGAAAGCCGCTTGCGCAGGTTGCCGGCCTTGCCGATGTAGAGAATATCACCGTTGGCGTCGAACATCCGGTAGACGCCCGGCTTTTCAGTAACCTGTTTCAGGAACGCCGTGGCGTCAAAGGACTCCGTTGTCTCAGACTTCATCGGCATCCAGCAGGCCGTACTTGACCGCCTTGAGGGTCAACTCCACATCACTGTCGATGCCCAGTTTCTCAAAGATGCGGTAACGGTAGGTGTTCACGGTCTTGGGGCTTACGCAGAGCTTGTCCGAGATCACCTGCACCTTCTGCCCCTGCACGATCATGGTGGCAATCTGAAGCTCCCGCTCCGAAAGCTCATCAAAAGCGCTGAACTCCTCGGAATTGCCATTCACCTTGCCCAACGCCATCTTCTGGGCAATCTCGGGGCTGATGTAACGCTGCCCGAGCGAGGCTCGACGCACCGCCTGAAGCATCTCCTCAAAATCCGCACCCTTGGTGATGTAGGCATGCGCCCCGCCCTGCATCACGCGGGTCGGATAGGGGTCGTCGGCACAGGCGGTAACGGCAATGACACGCACATCGTCGTTGATCCGGAGAATCTGACGCATAGCCTCCAGCCCACCAATACCGGGCATCCGGAGATCCATGAGCACCACGTCGGGCGGGTCACGCCGGACATGCTCCACGGCCGCTTCACCGGAATCCGCCTCGCCGACAATCTCAATCTCGCTGTGGTCCGCCAGCATGCGTGTAATGCCGGTACGCACGAGCTCATGGTCATCAACAACCAAAATCCGGATCACGCCCGATACCTCCTCTCGCCGCCCGGCTTCACTCATCCATTGCCTGACGGATCTGGTCACGATAGGGGCGAACAGCCTCGATGTCCTCCTGCGGCGCGTCGGCCATCGCCTTCATGCCGGCCATGGCCTGCTCCATCTGCTGGCGCATGCGTTCGCGCTGCTGTTCGGAGACGTTGGGGTTGTTCTCCATCTGCTTCATCATCTCGTCCATTTCGGCCTGGACATCCTCCTGCTCCTGGCCCTTGAGCTCCATAGCAGCGACCGCACGCATAATCCGGTCACCGGTATCCGCCCAGTCCTCCGGCCGATCAAAGCCATGCTCAGAGACGACATCAGCGAACTCACCATGCATCGAATGATCCCGCATTTTCTCGACCATCATGCTCATGGGCCGGAAATCTCCTTCACGGGTGGATTCCTGGATTTCCTGCCCCATGTCCTCGAACATCTCCGTGTTCTCGGTTCGCTCACCCAGACTCTCCAGATCCTCAAGGCTGCCAAGGAAGCCTTCAATGCGCTCGTCATTGAGCGGCTCCGCCGCGGCGCCGGAGGCCGCCGCCAGCACGAAGAGAACGACAAACAGTGGTTTAAGATGCCTGATCATGATTCCTTTCCTCTCTGAGACCTGCCCGGTGATGTATTGAATTGTGAAACCTAAACCCCCGAACGGCAACAGGCGAAGATGACAACCGTCAACGCCGGCCACTGGCCCAGCGCATCACCAGAACGGTGAGCGCCGGGAGGAAGGTCACGGTCACCAGGGTGGCGCCCATCAGGCCAAACAGCACAATCGCGCCCACGCCGCGGTA
>JBNJEG010000175.1:0-4230 GCA_051745655.1 Pseudomonadota bacterium | reverse complement strand
AAACTGCCGGGGCCAAGCCCCGGCAGTCATGCCTGGCGCCCGCCCTTTCTTCTGCGGAGCCGACGCCAAGCCCAGATCAAGGGTCCAGAGAGGGTGTACACCAGGAAGGCGATAAACAGGATGAAGGGCGGCTCAATCGCCACCACCGCGAACACCAGCACGACCAGCAGAATCGCCGCAAAAGGCACCCGCCCCTTCAGGTCGAGATCCTTGCCGCTGTAGTACAGCACATTGCTGACCATCAGCATGCCAGCCCCCGCGACCAGAACCACCGCCAGGGCATCCAGCCACCAGGATTGCTCAAGCCCATGGAGACACCAGACCATACCGGCGACCACAGCCGCCGCGGAGGGACTCGGAAGACCGACAAAGTAACGCTTGTCGACGGAGCCGATCTGGGTATTGAAGCGCGCAAGCCGCAGGGCCGAGCCCGCTACGTAGATGAAGGTTACGATCCAGCCCAGCTTGTCCAGGTCGTTGAGCACCCAGAAAAAAGCCACCAACCCCGGGGCAACACCAAAGGCCACCATGTCGGCAAGGCTGTCGTACTCCTCCCCGAAACGGCTCTGGGTGTTGGTCAGCCGCGCCACGCGGCCATCCAGGCCATCCAGAACCATGGAGACAAAGATGGCGATGGAGGCCATCGCGAAATCACTGTTGGAGGCCGCCACGATGGCGTAGAACCCAGAGAACAGCGACGCCGTAGTGAACAGGTTCGGGAGAAGGTAAATCCCGCGCCTGCGTACGCGGGATCCGCCAACCACCTCTTCTTCCACCACTTCGGCGCCTTCGATCTCGTCCTCTCCGGATTCCACCGTGGGCGACACCTCCTGCTCGGGTTCCGCCATCAGGCCCCCTCTACCGTCAGTATTACCGGTGGACGCAAAACAGGCTCACTCGTTACCAACCAGACGGCTCTTCTGCAGCCACGGCATCATGCCACGCAGACGGTCACCGACTTCGGTGATCTGATGCTGCTCAGCAATACGGCGCTTAGCTTTCAGCGTGGGCTGGCCAGCCTGATTCTCAAGAATGAATTCGCGCGCAAACTCACCGCTCTGGATCTCGTCCAGGCACTTGCGCATTTCCTTCTTGGTGTCATCGTTGATGATGCGCGGGCCACGGGTCACATCGCCGTACTCGGCGGTGTTGGAGATGGAGTAGCGCATGTCCGCGATGCCGCCCTGATAGAGCAGGTCCACGATGAGCTTGAGTTCGTGCAGGCACTCGAAGTACGCCATTTCCGGCGCATAGCCCGCTTCCACCAGCGTCTCGAAGCCGGCCTGGATCAGCGCGCTGGTACCGCCACACAGCACCATCTGCTCTCCGAAGAGGTCGGTCTCGGTTTCTTCCTGGAAGCTGGTCTCGATAATGCCGGCACGGCCACCGCCGTTGGCGGACGCATAGGACAGCGCGGTGTCCTTGGCCTTGCCCGTGGCATCCTGCTTGACCGCGATCAGTGAGGGTACGCCACTGCCCTCGACATACTGGCTGCGAACGGTATGACCCGGGCCCTTGGGCGCGATCATGATGACGTCCAGATCTGCGCGCGGCTCGATCTGGTTGTAATGGATGTTGAAACCATGAGCAAACGCCAGGGCAGCACCCTTGCCGATGTTCGGCTCAATCTGCTGCTCGTACAGGGCCTTCTGGTGTTCATCCGGAGTCAGAACCATGACCACGTCCGCACCAGTGACGGCATCCTCGATCGTCTGGACTTTCAGGCCAGCGTCCTCTGCCTTCTTCCAGGAAGAGGAGCCCTGCCGCAGACCAACAACCACGTTGCTGACGCCGGATTCCTTCAGGTTATTGGCATGGGCGTGCCCCTGGGAGCCGTAGCCGAGGATGGCCACTTTCATGCCCTTGATGATGGAAAGATCACAGTCTTTATCGTAGTAGACCTGCATTACGTTCCCCTGTTCAGAATGTCTTTAAATGAGAGTCGGCGATTCAGAGCGACAGCACTTTCTCACCGCGGGCGATACCAGAGACGCCGGAGCGTACCACTTCCAGAACGCCCATGGTGCCGACCGCCTGGATGAAGGCGTCGAGTTTCTCGCCGTCACCGGTCAGCTGCACCGTGTAGACGGTGCTGGTCACGTCCACGATCTGGCCGCGGAAGATATCGACCGTCCGCTTGATCTCGGCCCGCTGGGCACCCGTAGCGCGCAGCTTGATCAGCATCAGCTCGCGCTCTACATGGCTGCCCTCGGTCAGATCGACCAGCTTAACCACCTCGATCAGCTTGTTGAGCTGCTTGGTGATCTGCTCGATCACCTTGTCCGAGCCTTCGGTGGTCAGTGTCAGTCGCGACAGCGTCGGGTCTTCCGTCGGCGCCACCGCCAGACTTTCAATGTTGTAGTTGCGCTGGGAAAACAGCCCGACCACGCGTGAGAGGGCACCGGGCTCGTTCTCCATCAGGATCGATATGATTCGCCGCATGGTATCAGACCCTCTCCGTCTTGCTGAGCCACATGTCCTTCATCGAGCCCCCGGCCACCTGCATCGGGTAGACGTGCTCGTAGGGGTCCACGTAGATATCGACGAAGACGAGCTGGTCTTTCATGGCGAAAGCCTTCTCGAGCACGGGCTCAAGGTCCTCGCGCCGCGTCACCGTGAACGCGACATGACCATAGGCCTCGAACAGCTTCTCGAAGTTGGGCAGTGACTCCATGTACGAGTGCGCATAACGCGACTCGTAGTTCATGTCCTGCCACTGCTTGACCATGCCGAGGGCCTGGTTGTTCAGGTTGATGATCTTCACCGGCAGGTGGTACTGCTTGCAGGTGGACAGCTCCTGGATGTTCATCTGGATGCTGCCCTCACCGGTGACGCACACCACCTCCTGCTCGGGCATGTGCAGCTTGATGCCCATGGCCGCCGGGAAGCCGAAGCCCATGGTCCCCAGTCCGCCGGAGTTGATCCAGCGATTGGGCTTATCGAACGGGTAGTACTGGGCGGCAAACATCTGGTGCTGCCCCACATCCGAGGTGACGTAGGCATCCCCTTTCGTGACGCGATACAGAGCCTGGATCGCCTCCTGGGGCATGATATTGTCGCCGTTCTGCTCGTAATGGTAACGCGAGCGGTAGCTGCCCCATTCGCGGATCTGCTTCCACCAGGCTTCCAGTGCTTCCTGATCCGGACGCTCCTCGTTTTCGCGCACCAGCGAGAGCATTTCCTCCAGCACCGAGTCCACCGGCCCTACGATGGGCACATCCGCCTGTACCGTCTTGGAAATGGAGGCTGGATCAATGTCCACGTGGACAATGCGTGCTCCGGGGCAGAACTTGTCCGTGGCGTTGGTCACACGGTCGTCGAAGCGCGCCCCGATGGCCAGCACAAGGTCCGAATGGTGCATGGCCATGTTGGACTCATAGCTGCCATGCATCCCCAGCCATCCCAGCGACTGCGGGTCCGTGGCCGGAAAGCCGCCCAAACCCATGATGGTATTGGTTACCGGGAAGCCCAGTTCGTGGGCAAGGTCCGTCAGCTGCTGCGAGGCCTTGCCCAGAATCACGCCACCACCGGCGTAGATGATCGGCCGACGGGCGTTCATCAGCATATCCACCGCACGGCGGATCTGACCGGCATGCCCCCTCACCGCCGGGTTGTAGGAGCGCATGCTCACCTTTTCCGGGTACTCGTACTCGAAGCGCCCATTAGGGGCGGTCATGTCCTTGGGGATATCGATGACCACAGGCCCCGGCCGGCCGCTCTTGGCGAGATAGAACGCCTTCTTCACGAGATGGGGAATCTCGGAGGGATGCCGGACCGTCATGTTGTGCTTCACGATCGGCCGGGAGACACCGATCATATCGGTTTCCTGGAAGGCGTCCTCACCGATGAGGTGGGAAGCCACCTGGCCGCAGAGCACCACCATGGGAATGGAATCCATGGAGGCGGTCGCGATACCGGTGATGGTATTGGTGGCGCCGGGCCCGGAGGTTACGAGAACCACACCCGGTTCACCGGTCGCGCGCGCATAGCCGTCCGCCATATGGGTGGCGGCCTGCTCATGGCGCACAAGAATGTGTTTGACATCGTCCTGACGGAAAAGCGCGTCGTAGATATGCAGCGCAGCCCCGCCGGGGTATCCGTATATGTATTCAACACCCTGGTCCTTGAGGGACCGGATGAGCATTTCGGCACCAGACAGTAATTCCACGTTGGATCACCCTCTTACACAGCAATCAATGTTCAATGTCTCTTCCACTGCCTGTGCCCTGA
>JBNJEG010000174.1:0-4254 GCA_051745655.1 Pseudomonadota bacterium | reverse complement strand
CTTCGGGGAGCATGTACAGATCGATTCAGATATCTGTGCCGGGTGCGGGTCCTGTGCGGCAGTCTGCCCGACCTCAGCCGTGACCATGAATGAAACCCCCTTCGAGGCCCTGACACAGACCATGGACGTTATGGCCCGGGTTTATCGTGAGCATACCAACGAATCCCCGCGCCTGGTTTTTCACACTCTGGGTGCTGGTACTGACGCCATTGCCTTCCTGGCACGATATTACGATGGGCTGGCGGACGATCTGATTCCGCTGGGGCTGGAGCATGTCGACCGTATCGGCCACGCAGAGATTATGGCCGCCTTCGGCGCGGGCTATGCCGAGGTCCTGATCCTGGCGGACAACGAGCTGGATCGCCGGGCGGTCACTGCGGAGGTTGAGCTGGCGCAGGCCATGCTCAAAGGCACCAGAAACTCTCCCGATCGGGTCCGGGTAATCGCAGCCGAACAACTTGGCGAGGCCGGGGATAACGCCGGGCGAGTGAGTGAACCGGTATTGCTGGTCGGTGGCCGCCGTGACATCACCCGGGTCACCGTTGGTGCGATGGCGGACAGGATCGAAGCCCCGATCCCCCTGCCAGCGGGCGCACCCTATGGCGCAATCGAGATCAACTCCGACAAATGCACGCTCTGTCTGGCCTGCGTATCACTGTGCCCCACCGGCGCCCTGGGTGATCATCCGGACCGCCCGGAAGTCCAGTTCACGGAGAACGCCTGTGTTCAGTGCGGTGTCTGCGAGAGCACCTGTCCGGAGACGGCGATCACGCTGGTACCCCAGCTGGATGTGTCGAAAGATGCCCTCAGTGCCCGGCCACTGCATGGTGAAGATCCGTTCGAATGCATCAAATGTGGCAGGCCCTTTGGCGTCGCCAGCACGATAAATCGCATCGTTGAAAAACTGGAAGACAAGCACTGGATGTACAGCAAGTCCGACAATGTCCAGCTCATCAAGATGTGTGACGACTGCCGCGTCAATGCTCAATTCCACGGGGATAACGCGCCCATGGCCGGAGGCCAGCGTCCCCGGGTTCGCACCAGTGACGACTATCTGGACAGCTGAAAATCAAGCAGGACACAATATGGTTCAGTACACCGAAGTAGGAAAATCCAACCTGATCGGTACCGACGCGCCCCGGCCGCAGGACAAGAATCCCAAGGGCATTGATCGCATCATCGCCATTGCCTCGGGCAAGGGCGGCGTAGGTAAGTCGACAGTGGCGTCCAATCTGGCGGTTGCGCTGGCCTCGAAAGGTCTCAAAGTGGGCCTGCTGGACGCCGACGTCTACGGCCCCAGCCAACCCCGCATGCTGGGGGTTTCAGGTCGCCCGTCCAGCCCCGACGGGCATACCATCCTGCCCCTGCGCAACCATGGTGTGACTCTCATGTCGCTGGGCCTGATGGCCCCCGATGACGAAGCCATCGTCTGGCGTGGTCCCATGCTGATGGGGGCTCTGGAGCAGATGATGAACCAGGTGGACTGGGGCCGGCTGGATGTGCTGCTGGTGGATCTGCCCCCGGGCACCGGTGACGTGCAGATGACCCTGAGCCAGAAATTCTTTGTGGCAGGCGCCATCGTGGTCTCCACTCCCCAGGACATTGCGCTGATGGATGCGCGCAAGGGCATTGATATGTTCAACCGGATGGATGTACCGCTGTTTGGCCTGATCGAGAACATGGCCTCTTTTGTCTGTGACGGTTGCGGTAAAGAGCACCATCCGTTTGGGTCCGGCGGTGCCCGGGCCGAGGCCGAAAAGCTCGGGGCACCCTTCCTCGGTGAAATCCCGCTCGATCTGGATATCCGGGTTGGTTCGGACGGTGGCGTCCCGATTGTGGTGTCGAAGCCGGATAGCCCTCAGTCCCGATCCTTCCAGCGTATCGCCGATGAAATCATTGCCTCTGACGTCTACGCACAGGCCATCCGATGATCGAGTCCCCCCAGTTCCCGCCGCTACTCACGGGCCACGCTGTGCCCAGACACACGGACCCCTTTGACAAGGCCGTCAGCCAGGCCATCGCAGGGGTCGATTCCGGGACGATTTTTTACTCCGAAGCGGGCGACATCTTGCGGGCGGCCCTGGTGCTGGCGCCGGAAACGCCTCTGGAAGAGGCTATCCAGGCCGTGTATGTGGCCCAGATAGGTCTGGCCGAGAGTCTCGGAGCACTGGCCCCGCCGGAAGTGCCCGTGCACTTTCAATGGCCTGACCGCATCAAGGTGAATGGAGCTGTTTGCGGTAGCGTTCGTTATGCTGCGGATGTGTCAGATCCGAAAGCGCAGCCCAGGTGGCTGGTGATCGGTATCGAGGTGCCATTCATACCTGCGAACGACGAGCCGGGGCAAAACCCCAATGAAACCTGCCTGCTGGAAGAGGGATGCAGCGAGGTTGAGCCCATGGCGCTGCTGGAGAGCTGGTCCAAACACACGCTTCTGTGGCTGACCTACTTCATGGACAGCGGTTTCGAGCGGGTACACAACGAGTGGCGACCACGCTGTGACACCCTTGGCAAGGAGATTGATCAGCCAAGGTCCGGCATCTTTGTCGGGCTGGATGAGAAAGGCCGGATGCTATTGCGCCAGGATGTTATGACCGAAACCGTAAGTTTGATTGAATTCGCGGAGCACACATGAAACTGGCCCGAACCCTGAGACTGGATATATCCGATGAGAATGTATATGAAACGCCGGCCCCCAGCGGTGAATGGGCCATTTCAGGCGGGTTCGAGTTTTCCAACTGGACGGAAGCGGATCTGAAGGGGAAGGCCCGTCAGGCCTTTACCAATGGCTGGTACAGTATTGAATCCGGTGGGCGCGCCAGTTTCGTTGGCGTCTGTAACATCACCGAAGCCGAACTGGAGCAGTTGCGGCAGACCCTGGCGCAGACCTTTGTTGAGGTTTACGGCGCGCCGGATGTCGACGCTGCCTACCCTGTCGCCTGCGAAGAAATCGACCAGATGCGCAATATGTGCGAGGACTTTGAGGAAAATACCCTGCTGATGGTCAGCCGTGCACTGACCGAGCTGGGTGTGGAGGAAACCTACCGCTCCCGCGCCCCCCAGGATGCCTCGCTGGAGGCCTTTGCCGTACACGGCGGCTACGAATGAGTAATCTCCAAAGGCATCAGAGCCCGAAGCTGCCGTAGGGGATAAACCGCACGGGCGTTCCCGGCTCTATCTTCTGAGCGCTCTCGTCCAGCTCTACCAGGCCTTCGGACCAGGCCAGGCCGGTCACCCGGCCCGAGCCTTCAGAGCCGAAAACCTCAACCTGTCCATCGCGGACCCGCGCCCGCAACATCTCGCTGCGGCCTGGCTTCTTGTCTTTGGAAAAGTTGGCGGGAATGACGTAACCCCGGGGTTCGAACCATTCCCCCCCTGCCAGTAGTGCCATCGCCGGCGCGCCAAAACGCAGTGCGCAGACCCAGGCGGCAACCGGGTTTCCCGGCAAGCCCACCACGGGCGTTCCCTGGAACATGGCCAGCGCAAGGGGGCGGCCCGGTTTTATCGCGATGCGCCAGTTGCTGATCTCGCCGTGGGCTTTCAATGTTTTCGACACATGATCTTCGTCCCCTGCGGAAACTCCGCCACTGGTCAGAATCAGGTCGCACTGCTCGGCACCGCGTTCCAATGCTTCCCTGACGTCCTCGGCCCGGTCGAGGACGTGGCCCAGGTCCACCAACTCGTAGCCCAGCTGCGTGACCAGTGCACTCAGCATCGGGCGGTTGGCATCGTAAATCTGCCAGTCGGTGACCGCTGAACCAACAGGTTTGACTTCATCACCGGTGGACAGGACGCCGACGCGAAGGCGCTGATAGACATCGACCGACTCGACGCCAACACTGGCCAGGACGGAAATCTGGGTGGCGGTCAGGCAGGTTGCTGCCGTGAGGATCCGCTCCTGGGCCTGGATGTCTTCACCGGCTTTACGCGCGTTGGCGCCCGCTTTCAGGGTGCCGTTGAGGTGTAACTGTCCATCAATGACCTCGCAGTCTTCCTCCAGCACGACTGTATCGGTGCCGGCTGGTATAACCGCGCCGGTCAGAATCCGGATGGCGCAGCCTTCCGGTACCTGGCCGGTGTATGGTTCACCGGCGGCACTGCGGCCATCAACCAGGGGGATAGTGCAGGGAACCTCGGTGATTGGTCCCGCAAGAGCGTAACCGTCGACCGCTGAATTGTTGCTGGGGGGATGCGCGCGGGGTGCGTAAACGTCGCTCGCCAGTATGCGGCCATTCACCTGTGACAGCGGGACAGCAC
>JBNJEG010000173.1:0-4313 GCA_051745655.1 Pseudomonadota bacterium | reverse complement strand
GACCCGTGTCCAGGTCTTCCGCTTCGCCGAGGCCGCCTGCCAGCACATCAAGCTCGCCGATGCCGGCGACGCCCCGGACCTGGCCCTTCTGGACGCCAACATGAACGGCAACGAACAGGCCGGTTTCTCCGTCTCACGCGCCCTCCTGCGCAAGTGGCCGGATCTGCCCATCGTCTACCTCTCGGAGTACAGCGGCACGGGCGTGGAGCAGGAAGCCATTGAGGAACAGAACGCCCAGGATTTTATTGCCAAGCACCAGCGCAACATCGAGCAGGTGCTGTGCTGGCGCATCCGGGCCACGCTGCGCCAGCAGTCCATGGCCCAGGAAAAGGGCAGCAGCGGCCGGCTGCAGAGCGGCGGGCTGACCCTGGACACCGTCACCTGGGAGGCCTACTGGCAGGGCGTGAAGCTGATGAACCCGAACAACCCCAAGCGCCCCCTGCCCCCGACGCCGCGCAAGATCCTGCGCTACCTGGTGGAAGCCTCACCCGCGCCCCTGTCCACGCTGCAGGTGGCGGAAAAGCTGGACGCGGACCCGGAGCGCTTCTCCAAGGCCAACTACCGCCAGCACATCCGCACCCTGCGCCGGGCCATCGACCAGGCCATGGGCGGCAATGAACGCTTCTTTGACTGGTGCCGCGAGGGCGAGGGGCTGGTGGCCTTCGGGGATGATGGCGCCTACTGCTGGCGCACGCCGCGAGCCACAGAGGGAGACTGAGCATGGCCGACAACCGCGACGACCGCCCGGACGATCGCATCCAGCCGGTACATTTCCCCTTCCTGGGCACGCTGGGCGGCCTGCTCGCCACCAGCTGGCTCCTGCTGCTGCTTGATCCCGCCATGGCCGACTTCTACCGCATTCCACCGGGGCTGCTCCAGGCCGAGTGGCGCTATGCGGCGCTGGCCGTATTCGTGGCACTGATACTGATCGACATGCGCCGCTACCACCGCGAGCGGCGCCAGCAGGATGCGGACCTGAAGGCCTTAAGGGAGCAGGTGCACAGCCTCTGGCAGGACCGCAAGCAGCTCCAGCTCAAGGCCCACACCTATTCCGACCATGCGGACAAGCTCAAGCGCTTCATCAGCGACAAGCTGCTGGAATACATCGAGTACGACGAGAAGTTCCTGCACTTCAAGAGCATCGCGGCGGAGGTGCGCCACAACGGCGTGATCAGCTTCGACCGGGTTCGCACCGCCCTGGAGGGCGCACTTACGGAAGCCGAAGAGGCCGGCGACGAGCAACGGGCACAGCCACTCCGGGCCGCCCAGGACGCCATGCGCTACCTCTGGGACCTGCTGGATCTGTCCACCGCCGACAACCTGGCCCTGCACATCGGCAACCGCCTGTGCGAATGCGAGGAACACTATTACCAGCGCATGCTCAGCGAGGACGAGGACAGCACCGACGAGCTGCCCCCGCCGCCGGTCTATGACCCCGGCCGCGCCGCCTGGCGGGCGCTGGTCCAGGTCAGCCAGAAGCCGCTGGAGGAACCCGCTGAGGGAACGCCCTGGGCGCTCAACGACGGCCAGTGGTACGCGGACCTCCAGCCCACGGGCACCCTGCTTGGCACCGAGAACCACCTGGTGCTGCTGCTTGAGAACCTGCTGAAAAACGCCCAGTTCCACGCCCGCAAGCGCGGCTACAGCAGCCCCTTCGCCCCGGTCACGCTGCAACTGGGGGAGGCGCGCGGCAACGCACTGATCCGCGTCTACAACCGGGGGCCGCACATCCGCGAGGAGGACCGCCCCAACCTTTTCCAGCTCGGCTTCTCCACTCGCCGCGCCAAAGAACACCAGGGGCGCGGCCTGGGCCTGTATTTCGTCAACGAGATCGTGAAGGGCTACGAGGGCCAGATCTCGGTGCACAACATCGAGACGCCGGCCACCCAGTACGCGGTGCGCGTGGCCCTGTCGGACGGCGAAGTGGTTACGGAACTGGTGGATGTGGCCGTGGAATCCGGAAAACCGGCCTGTCGCTCACCGGAAGGCGACTGGCAGGGGCAGCTCGAATGGACGTTCGAGGCACCCGTCGAAAGCGTGGAGGTCACCACCACTGACGCCCGCGAACAGCCCACCCAGCGCCTGGCCGAGTTCGAGGCCAGAGGCAAACAGCAGCGTTTTGACCCCGGCCACCCGGAACGCCCCTGGTGGCGCCTGAGCCTGACCCCGAAGCGCAACGCTCACCGCCTCAGCTTCGAGCCCCTGGCCATTGATGGCGTGGAGTTCGAGATCCGGCTGCCCACGGCCCAGCAGCGGCTGGACAACACCGAACTCGGCATGGACGACGACATTGATGCGGAAGTGGAACGGCTTGATGAACACTTCCGCCCTCCCGAAGCCGGCAGCTCAAGCTGAGATGACCGGCTGAAAGGCTAAAATGACTGTAACGTCACAATCTGCCGGCGACCGTGTAACGTACTATCAGTGAGAGAGCATGAAAGCTCCCGGCCTTTCAGTGCCGCAAAACAGGGAATCGTCCGATGGTCCGCCGAACAGTCCACTTGATAGGGATTGTGAGTCTGCTGCTCCCCGGTGCCAGCATGGGCAGCAGTTTTGATTTTGAAACCGTGGTGGCCAGGGCCAAGGAGCTTGCGGAACAACCCTATGAGGCACCACCCCAGGTACCGTCGTTCATACGCGACCTGGACTACGACACCTATCGCGCCATCCACTTCAAGCCCGAGCGCAGCCTCTGGCACGAATCGGACACCAACTTCCAGATCATGCTGGTGCCACCCGGGCGCCTGTACGAACACGCGGTCAGACTGAACATCATCGATGCGGAGGGGGTCCACCCGATCCCTTTCGACCGGCACCATTTCCAATACCCCGACACCAACCTCGAAAAACGCATCCCACCCGACCTGGGGTATAGCGGTTTCAAGCTGACCTTTCCCCTGGATGAAGCAGGCAACCGGAATCAGTTCCTGGTCTTCGCCGGCGCCAGCTATTACCGGGCAGTGGCCCAAGACAACTATTTCGGACTCTCGGGGCGCGGCCTTGCCGTCGATACCGGCCTCCCCAAGGGCGAGGAGTTTCCAGACTTCGTGGAATTCTGGCTGCAACGGCCCTCGCCGGACGATCAGCATATGACGCTCTACGGCCTGCTCGACGGACCCAGTGTCACCGGCGCCTACCGTTTCACCGTGATACCCGGCGAGACCACAACGCTCCGGGTGACCTCAACGCTTTTCCCTCGAAACACCATTGAGCAGATGGGCGTCGCGCCTCTCACCAGCATGTTCTACTACGGGGGTAAGACCCCAAAGCCGATGGGCGAGTGGCGCCCGGAAGTGCATGACTCCGACGGCCTGCTGATCCACAACGGTGAATCCGACGAGTGGCTCTGGCGACCCCTCCAGAATCCGGAAGCACTCGCGATAGACTATTTCCAGACACAGGATGTGGCCGGCTTCGGCCTGCTCCAGCGGGACCAGAGCTTCGACAGCTACATGGACCCGGAGGCCCGCTATGAGGCCCGCCCGAGCGCCTGGGTTGAACCACACGACCCCTGGGGGCCGGGCCAGGTCGTGTTGGTCCAGATCCCAACGACCGATGAAACCAACGACAACGTGGTCGCGTTCTGGAGACCGGAGCAACCGGCCTCACCGCAGGATGCCCCAATGACATTCAACTACAGCATCCATTACGGGAATGCAGGGGTTCCTGACGAACCGATGGCGCGGGTGGTGGATACGTTTGTTGGCGATGGTTCGCGGATCGGAGGCGGTGATCAGGAGGGGGCTGCCAGAGTCATCGTGGACTTCCAGGGTGGCCCACTGAAAGAGCTCGCTCCGGATGCCTCGGTGACGGGCTCCATTACGATGCTCAATGGTGGTGAGCTGCTGGGGCACTACGTGGAATACGTGCCCATGCTCGACCGCTGGCGGCTCTCCATCCTGGCACGACCGACCGCCGGTGAGCCGCTGGCCATCCGGGCCTTTCTGGAGCAGGACACCAACACCCTGAGCGAAACCTGGTCGTTCAAGCTGCCCGGTGACAGTGCCGTGATCAATGGCGCCAACTAGGAGGGCCGGCACATGCAAACCACAGACACTGAAAAAGCACTGCGACGGGGCCTGGCCTATCAGTACTGGTCCGGCCTGCCTCGAACCCCCGCAACCGAGAGACGGGTGACGGAAAGTATTCTGCAGGCCCTGAACCGCGGGTACCCGAACCTCCTGACCGCGGTCATGATTGACCTGAGGACAACGGCGCCCGACAGCCCTCCTGACCTGCCCGCCCCCACGCCAGCCATCCGGCGCGGCAGCCTGCACTACGGCGACTACTGAGGCCACCCGCGATGGACAGCA
>JBNJEG010000172.1:0-4439 GCA_051745655.1 Pseudomonadota bacterium | reverse complement strand
CAGTGCCTGATCGGCATCGAGGACAACAAGCCCGACGCCATTGAGGCGCTCAGGCAGGCTGCGGAAGGCACTGGTATCGAGATCCGTGTGGTGCCCACGCGTTACCCGTCCGGCGGTGAAAAACAGCTGATCCAGTTACTCACGGGGCAGGAAGTCCCCTCGGGCGGACTGCCGGCGGACGTAGGTGTGCTCTGCCAGAACGTGGCCACGGCGGTGGCGGCGGATCGTTCCCTGCGCCTGGGCGAGCCGGTCATCCAGCGTATTACCACCTTCACGGGGGAGGCCCTGAGCTCGCCTGGCAACATCGAGGCGCGCATCGGCACACCCCTGGATCACCTGCTCTTCGAGGCGGGGCTGGATCCTGAGCGCCTGCACCGGCTGATCATGGGCGGGCCCCTGATGGGCTTCGACCTGACCACCACCGGCCTGCCCCTGGTCAAGACCGCCAACTGCCTGATCGCCGGGACCGCCGAGGAGTTCCCGGACCCGCCGATACCGCAGCCGTGCATCCGCTGCGGCCTGTGCGAGCAGGCCTGCCCCGTGGACCTGCTGCCCCAGCAGCTCTACTGGTTCGCCAGCGCGGGTGAGCACCAGAAGGCCGAGCACTTCGACCTGTTCGACTGCATCGAGTGCGGTGCCTGCGACTGGGTCTGCCCCAGCCACCTGCCGCTGACCGACTACTACCGGCACAGCAAGGGCGTGCTGCGCCAGGAACGGAAAGAGCAGGCCGAGGCGGATCATGCCCGCCAGCGGTTCGAAGAACGCCAGGCCCGCATGGAACGGGAACAGGCGGAACGCGAGGAACGTCGCCAAGCCCGACAGCAGGCGCGCCAGCAACGCCAGAGCGAGACGGCGGACGAATCCGGTAGCGAGAAGCCCTCTGCACCGGCGGCAACCGGCCCGGACCGCGAAACCCTGATCCAGCGCCGGGACCAGGCCCGCCAGAAGGTTGAGGAGGCAGAGGCTCGCGTGGCCGAGGCCCGGGAGCAGACTCCGGAGGCGTTGCCCAAGCTGGAACGGGCCCTGAACAAGCACCGCAAGCGCCTCGAAGCTGCCGAGCAGGCTCTCAGCGATACGGACGGGGAGGCCTGAGGAGATGCTGACCACCCAGCGGATCATGCTCTGGGTCATGGCGGCGACCCTGCCCGGCCTGCTGGCGCTCATCCACTTCTTCGGGTGGGGCGTGCTGATCAATGTGCTCTGGTGCATGGGCGTGGCCATGGCGACCGAGGCCCTGATCCTCTGGCTCCGGGGCCGCACGATCCAGCCCACCCTGATGGACGGGAGTGCCGCCCTCACAGGCCTGCTTCTGGGCCTGTCCCTGCCGCCGCTGCTGCCCTGGTGGATCGCGCTTGTGGCGACCGCCAGTGCCATCATCCTCGCCAAGCATCTCTATGGCGGGCTCGGGAGCAACCTGTTCAACCCGGCCATGGTCGGCTATGCCCTGGTTCTGGTGAGCTTCCCGGAAGCCATGACGACACGCTGGGCCCTGCCCCTGTCACTGCAGGAGACACCGCTCGGTATTCTGGACAGCCTGTCCGTGTTCACCGGGCTGGGCTCAGCCTCCGTGGACGCCTTCACCGGCGCCACGCCCCTGGATGACTACAAACACGCCATAGACGGCGCTGTCGCGAGCCAGGTCACCGCCGCCCCCATCTACGGCGACCGGGTCGCCCTGGGGTGGGAGTGGGTCAACCTGGGCTTTCTCGCCGGCGGTTTGCTGCTCATCCAGCGCCGGATCATCACCTGGCACATCCCTGTCAGCCTGCTCGGGGCGCTGACTTTCATGACCCTGCTTTTCGGTTATGACCCGGACCAGTCCGTGCCACTGGGCCTGCACCTGATGGCCGGCGGCACCATGCTGGGCGCCTTCTTCATCGCCACGGACCCGGTCTCGGCCGCCACCTCCAACCGGGGCAAGCTCTGGTACGGGGCCGGCATTGGGGTGCTGCTCTACACCATCCGTGCATGGGGCAGCTACCCGGACGCCGTCGCCTTCGCGGTCCTGCTGATGAACCTGGCCGTGCCCTTCCTGGATTACTACACCAGGCCACGTACGCGAGGCCATAAACGGGCGGGCCGAGGGGTGCCGTCGTGAGCGAGGCACTCCGGGCCATTCAGCGCAACGCCCTGGGGCTGGGCCTGTTCGCGGCCCTGACGGCCGGGGCGATCGGCGTGACCCAGATCCTGACCGCCGAGCGCATCGAACAGCAGCGCGAGCTGGCCACCGCCCGGGCGCGCGCCGCCGTGCTGCCGGAAGACGTGTCACTCGATGCCGGCAACACGCAGCCGGTCACTATGCCGGCGAACGACGTAACCGGTATACGGGAAGGCGCCGAGGCGATCCTGGTCACCCCCGACAACGCCGATCCCATCCTGATCCTGCCGGTCACCGCGCCGGATGGTTACTCGGGGCGGATCGACCTGATCCTGGGCGTGCGTCCGGATGGCAGACTCACCGGCGTGCGGGCCACGGACCATCAGGAAACACCAGGGCTGGGGGATGCCATCGAAGTGGCGAAGAGCGACTGGATACTGGATTTCAACGGACGATCTCTGGACAATCCTGCCCCTGAACAATGGGGCGTTGGAGAGGGTGACGCCTTTGATGCGCTGAGCGGCGCCACCATCACCAGCCGGGCTGTGGTGAACGCGGTCCGCCGTGGACTGGCCTTCACGGCAGACCATCAAGAGAGCCTTTTCAGGAACGCTGACGGGGAAGCGGGAGCCGAAACACCATGAGCGCAGGCGCCAACCAGATCATCCGCGACGGCCTCTGGCGCAACAACCCGGCGCTGGTGCAGCTGCTGGGCCTGTGCCCGCTGCTGGCGGTGACCAACACCGTGGTCAACGCCATTGGGCTGGGGCTGGCCACACTGATGGTGGTGACCGGCTCCAACATGGCGGTATCGCTCATCCGCCACCAGGTGACCGACTCCATGCGCCTGCCGGCCTTCGTGATGATCATCGCCGCCCTGGTCACCTGCACCGAGCTGATCATGCAGGCCTATGCCTACCGGCTCTACCAGATCCTGGGCATCTTCATCCCGCTGATCGTCACCAACTGCGCCATCCTGGGCCGCGCCGAGGCCTTCGCCAGCCGCAATCCGCTGCCTCAGGCCACCCTCGACGGCCTGATGACCGGCCTCGGGTTCCTCGCCGTGCTGGTCCTGCTCGGTGGCATGCGTGAACTGGTGGGCTACGGCACACTGCTGGCGGACGCCCACCTGCTGTTCGGCGAGGCTGCCCGGGACTGGACCCTGACGGTCTTCCCGGATTACCGCCAGGCACTGATCGCGGTGCTCCCGCCTGGGGCCTTCATCGGCCTGGGACTGCTCATCGCGCTCCGGAACCGTATCGATCACCACATCCAGCAACAGCAGCAGGCCCGCCAGGCGCCCGTGGAAAGCGGGCACAAGCGGGTCCGCGTAACGGGGACATTCTCATGAACGACGCCAAGCGAGAAGCCATCTTCGCCCGCCTGAAGGACGCCAATCCCGCGCCCACCACGGAGCTCAACTACAGCACCCCCTTTGAGCTGCTGGTGGCGGTAACCCTTTCCGCCCAGGCAACCGACGTGGGCGTCAACAAGGCAACGGCGAAGCTCTTCCCCGTGGCCAACACACCGGAGGCGATCCTGGAACTGGGTGAAGAGGGACTGAAGGAGTACATCAAGACCATCGGGCTCTACAACAGCAAGGCCACGAACATCATCAAGGCGTGCCGCATGCTGGTAGATAAACACGATTCGCAGGTGCCGCAGACCCGCAAGGAGCTGGAGGCGTTACCCGGTGTGGGCCGCAAGACCGCCAACGTGATCCTGAACACGGCCTTCGACCAGCCCACCATGGCGGTGGACACACACATCTACCGGGTGGCGAACCGGACCGGGATAGCGCCCGGGAAAAACGTGCGGGAAGTGGAAGACAAGCTGATGAAGCGCGTCCCGAAGGCGTACCTCAAGGACGCGCATCACTGGCTGATCCTCCATGGCCGCTACACATGCCTGGCGCGGAAACCACGCTGCGGCAGCTGCGTCATCGAGGATCTGTGCGAGTACAGAGAGAAAACGGTCGACTGAGACCGTTTTACTCCTCGCCCATCATGGCCTTCTTGACGCTGTCCTGGGCAGGCTCGTCACCCAGCCAGATCCCGAAGACGGCCTTCTTGAAGTCCATACCGCCATCCACGGTGCCGATGCGATCACCATTCTTGAAACCAACAATCCCTTCGTCTGGAATGTAGGTGATCTTGAACTGGTCCCCTTCCTTGATCTCTTCCTCGAACAGGCTCATGAACGCATCAATATCGTCCTGAATGGGCTCCATGTTGCCGCCGGTCGAACTTTCAAAGCCTTCCATGGTGGCTTCGGTCATGTTCTCGCTGTCGATCATGCCGGAAATGATATCCAGCTGGATGGCCATGGGCTGATCCGCCTC
>JBNJEG010000171.1:0-4534 GCA_051745655.1 Pseudomonadota bacterium | reverse complement strand
GCTCTGATGTTTCCGGCGCAACCGGTTCGTCCGCTTCCTCTTCGGTCACACGATCAAGTTCTGCATCCAGTTCATCGAGGAAGGAGTCATCGAAATCCGCGGAGGACGACGCCTCCGCTTCTGGCGCCGCGCCAGTCTCGACTTCCGCATCATCCCCGGTCGCGCTGCCAGATTCCTCCGCCGCATGATCTGTTTCGATCCCCAGATCCAGATCGTCCATCGCAACGTCACTCTCGACGTCAGTCGAACCACCGGCTGACTCATCGGCTTCCACAGGCGCTTCGAAATCGATACCGGCATCGTCCTGGTCGGCATCCGAATTCATATCCAGCTCAGGGACGTCTTCATCCGAAGACGCTGCCTGGTCATCGATCTCGCCCGGTTCTTCGAGCTCAAGGTCATCCATCGAGAACCCAAGGTCAGCGACATCCTCTTCGGTTTCAGCACTGGCTGACGCCTCATCCGTAACCGCCCCTTCACCGGCTTCGGAGTCGGAGGCCAGGGATTCCTCGAGCGTTTCATCCTCGCTCAGGTCAAAGTCAAAACTGAAGTCATCGGCTTGAGCGTCGTCCCCCGCTTCGGATGTCTGCGGGGAATCGCCGGCGCTGGTTTCCTCGCCCAGAAGGTCGTCGACCTCCTCCAGTGCGCTGAAGTCAAAGTCATCGTCCTCTTCGTGCACGCTGGCGTCGGTGTCAGCCTCGGCTGCATCCGAGCCGGTCCCGGTCTTGAGCTGTGCCGTCAGCTCGTCGAGACTCAGGTCTTCACCGGCGCTATCGAGACGACTGCGCAACTCATCCGCGCTCCGGAGTGCTTCGTCGTCATTGAAGGCACTCAGCTCACGATACTGCTTCTCGAAGTTCTCAGCCTGCCCGGAATCCGCATAGACCTCGAGGAGTTTGAGACGCAGGTCCACGCGGCTCGGCTCGCTGGAAATGGCATCCTCAAGGTGCTGCACAGCCTGCCCATGGCGGCCATAGGCGAGATAGACATCCGCTTCAGCCAGCGCATCATCAGTGCCACCGCCGCTGCGCTCAGTCTTGCTATCGTCGGTTTCGGCAGCTTCGTCTCCAGATTCTCCGAGACCAAGCACATCCTCATCCTCGTTCTCGCTGAGCTCATCTCCGGGTTCGGAAACATCCTTCAGTTGATCATAGAATGCCTGCTCGCGCGCCGCGTTGCGCCGTGCCAGGCCCCAAAGCAGTGCCAGCAGGGCAATGCCCAGGGCTCCGGCGCCAATCTGGTAGCGCGGGTCATTGATAATGCGCTGGAAGAACTCGCTGAGATTGGTGGGCGCTGCCTGTTCCGTGTCCTGCCCCTGATCCGGCTCCGGCTGCGAGGCGGACTCACCGCCTTCCGGGTCCTCGTCAGAGGCCGCGCCGGCGGCGGGATCGGCGTCCTCGTCCTCAGCCGACTCCCCGTCCTGATCCGACTGCGCGGCAACATCGCCCTCGGACCCCTCAGAACTTTCAGCCTCTTCATCGGCGGCCGCCGATTCCTCAGGTGCGCTTTCGTCCCCGGATGCACCGCTGTCTGCGGTTTCGGCGGTATCGTCGTCCCCAGCATCACTCCCGGCATCGCTGCCATCATCAGCGTCTGAAGACTCTCCGCTGTCATCCCTCGCATCCGCGAGTCTCTGTTCCATTTCGGCCAGCTGATCGTCCTTCAGCTCGATCAGCTCTGTCATGGTCTTCAGCTGACCTTCAAGGTCCGCGAGCCGATCTGAAAGCTCCTCCCGATCGCGCTCCGCCCGATCCAGCTCCTCCAGGGCCGCGGCGAGGCGCTCCTCGCCCTCACCATCACCCATGCCGGCCGTCGTTCCCTCGTCACCGTCACTCCCTTCATCCGCAACAAGGATCCGGAGTTCATCCTCGTTTTCCGCTGCTGAGGCCTCCGCTTCACCTTCTTCGGATGCGGGTGAGGACGGCTCCGGGGAGGCCTGCGGCGCATCAGCTTCGGCTCCGGAGCCTGCGTCGGCCTGACGGCTGCCCCGGCTCTGCTGGTGCCGTTCATTCTGAGCCGTCACCTGCTGGAGAGCTTCGTCGCGTGAGCGCGACCGGATCTGATCCTCGGACGGAATCCGCAGGACTCTGCCCCGCCGAAGCTCATTGATGTTGTTATTGGCAAAGGCGTCCGGGTTGGCATCCTGGATCGCCAGCATCACCTGATGGCGACTCAGGTCGCTGGACGGACTCACCTCGCCCGCAATCCCCCAGAGGGTGTCACTGCCCCCGGTGGGCCCGAACTCGCGCGGGTCATCACCACCATCCGCGCCGGAGTCCCGGGAGCGTTCAGTCTGGCGTTCCGGCTGCGCTTCGCTCTCGCGCTGCTGCGCGGTCCCTGTATCACCACTGCCTGTTCCCGCGTTCGGACCAACCGCCTCTTCCTCGGAACTGCGGGAGGGTGGATCCACCAGGAAGGAGTACTCGCGCAGCAGACGGCCATTCGGCCATGTCAGTTCCACCAGGAAATTAAGGAAGGGTTCCCGGATCGGCTTGTCAGAGGTCACCTCAATCTGGAACCCGGAATCCGATTCAACCACCTCGAATTCGAGGCGATGCAGCACATCCATCCGGCGCACGCCGGCGCGCTCGAAATCCGAATCCGGCGCAAGGGAAACCTTGATCTGGTCCGCCGAGAGATCGCCCGGCTCGCTGAGCTCGATCTCAGCCCGAAGCGGTTCATTGAGGTTCGTCAGTATCCGGCCCTCGCCCATACCCAGCGCATGAGCCAGACCTGATCCCAGCCCGCCTGCCAGGGCGAGCGCCACCGCCAGTTTGCGTACTTTCATGCCGTATCCTTTCCCGTTCTCGTCAGGCAGTCATCCACGGATTCCGCGCAGATTACGGAAATACACCTGTAATTATGAAGTTAAGCGGAAGTATTGTTGATAACCGCGGATTACGCAATAAATTACCGGGTACCCGGATCCCCGGAGAGGTGGGAATGCGCCCCGGTTCACGTCATACCGGGGCGCACTAGCCGAGTGTGTCAGCCATTGCGCTCAAGCAGGATGGCGAGCATACGCCGCAGCGGTTCGGCCGCACCCCAGAGCAGCTGGTCACCCACTGTGAAGGCGTTGAGGTACTCCCCGCCCATGGCCAGCTTACGCAGCCGACCTACCGGAACCGTCAGGCTGCCGGTGGCGTACGCGGGGCTCAGCTTTTCCATACTGGCCTGCTGTTCATTGGGGACGACCTCGCACCACTGGCTGTGCTCCTGGAGCATGCTTTCAATATCCGCAAGCGGAACGTCCCTGCGGAGCTTGATGGTCAGCGCCTGGCTGTGACTGCGCATGGCGCCCACCCGGACACAGGTACCGTCGATCGGGATGGGATTGTCGGTGCGCCCGAGGATCTTGTTGCTCTCGGCGCCCGCCTTCCACTCCTCCTTGCTCTGGCCGGAGGGCATGGGCTTGTCGAGCCAGGGAATCAGGCTGCCTGCCAGGGGTACGCCGAAGTTCTCCGTGGGGAAGGCGTCGCTGCGCATGGTCGAAGTGACCTGCCTGTCGATCTCCAGAATGGCTGAAGAAGGATCCGCGAGCAGATCCGAGACCGAGCCATTAAGAGCCCCCATCTGGTCCAACAGCTCGCGCATGTGCTTGGCGCCGGACCCGGAAGCAGCCTGATAGGTCATGGGGCTGATCCATTCCACCAGGTCATGGTCAAAAAGGGCGCCAATCCCCATCAGCATGAGGCTGACAGTGCAGTTACCGCCGATGAAATCACGCTGCCCCGCTTCCAGAGCGCGATCGATCACACCCCGGTTCACCGGGTCCAGGACGATGACCGAGGATTCTTCCATGCGCAGGGCCGACGCCGCGTCGATCCAGTAGCCGTCCCATCCAGCCTCGCGCAGTGGGCCATAGACCTCATTGGTGTAGTCCCCGCCCTGGCAGGTGACGATGATGTCCATCGCCTTGAGTTCGTCAATATCCCGGGCGTCCTTGAGTGGCGGCGCTTCCTTGCCGAAGTCCGGCGCGGGCTTACCCGCCTGGGATGTGGTGAAGAACACGGGCTCGATCCCGGCGAAATTATTCTCTTCCTGCATCCGTTGCATGAGCACGGATCCAACCATGCCACGCCAGCCAACCAGACCTACTCGCTTCATTGTGCCGCCTCTGTTTTCGATGTCTTGAATGCCTGCCCGGGATCCCGCCTGTCGCGACCAGAGGTCGCTCTTAAAGGTGCGCGTCCAGGGCTGAGAGGACCGCTTCACCCATGGCGCGGGTGCCTACCAGCTGCGTGCCCTCGAAATGGATGTCCGGCGTACGCAGACCCTGTTCCAGCACGTCCTGCACCGCCTGTTCGATCGCGCCCGCGGCGTCTTCCATGCCGAAGCTGTACCGCAGCATCATGGCGCCAGAGAGAATCGTCGCCAGCGGGTTCGCCTTGTCCTGGCCCGCGATATCCGGGGCCGAGCCGTGACAGGGCTCGTACATGCCCTGCTTGCTCTCGTTCAGCGCCGCCGACGGCAGCATCCCGATGGAACCGGTCAGCATGGCCGCCTCGTCGGACAGGATATCACCGAACATATT
>JBNJEG010000170.1:0-4542 GCA_051745655.1 Pseudomonadota bacterium | reverse complement strand
TCCTCCAGCACCAGGTAGAAGCAGGGCACCAGGAAGAGGATCAGCGCGGTGGCGAAGATGATCCCGAAGCCGAGCGAGACCGCCATCGGGATCAGGTAGGTGGCCTGCAGGGAGGTTTCCAGGATGATGGGGGTGAGGCCACCGAAGGTGGTGATGGTGGTCAGCATGATCGGGCGGAAGCGGCGCACGCCGGCCTCGTAGATGGCCTGGAACGCGGAGCGGTCGCCGCGCCGACGGTTGGCGTAGTCCACCATGATCAGTGAGTCGTTTACCACCACGCCCGAGAGGGCGACGATGCCCATCATGCTGACCAGGGAAATGTCCATCCCGAGGATCATGTGCCCGATGATGGCACCGACCGCCCCGAAGGGAATCGCCAGCATCACGATGATGGGCTGGACGTAACTACGGAAAGCCACCGCCAGCAGCGCGTAGATGACCCCCATTGCCAGCAGGAAGGCGCCGTACAGTGTGCTGGTGGACTCCCTAAGGTCCGCCTGGCTGCCCTCGAAAGTCCAGGTGATGCCGGGGAAATCCGCCCGCAGTTGCGGCAGGATCTCGGATTCGATGGAGCCCAGCACGCGGGAAATGTCGCTTTTGGGTTCCACGTCCATGCCGACGGTGATGACCCGCCGCCCATCGCGTCGATCGAGCGAGCGGAAAGCCTCGCCCATGGAGCTGTCCGCCACATCCAGCAGCGGTACTTCACCACCGTCCGGCGTCTGGATCACGAATTCCTGCAGGTAGCGCAGGTCCTGGCGCTGCTCCTCGGGCAGGCGCACACGGACCTCGTTCTCATTGGTTCCCCGCAGCTGGCGCAGGGCTTCCGAACCGAAGAAGGCATCGCGGACCTGGTCCCCGACGTCTGACGGGCTGAGCCCGAGCGCCCGTCCCTGATCGTTGAGGGTGAGGTCCAGCTGTGGTTTACCGGAGGCGTGGCTGTCCGAGACGTCCCGCGTGGCGTTGAATTCCTTCATGCGCTCTTTGAAGGTGTCACTGGCGCGCTCCAGGACATCGGTGTCCGAGTGGCTGAGATCCACCGCAATATCGTCCCGCCATGACCCGGGGCCCTGCTCGGCTTCGAAGGATATCTGGTCGATGCCCTGGAAGTCGCCGATCTCGCTGCGCCACAGATCGACGACTTCCTGCACCGTCATGCCGCGCTCATCCTCGGGCTTCAGGACGATCTCAACGTCGATCTTGCGCTCACCGCGCACATTGGTCTTGATGCCCTCGGCGTGCTCGTCAAGGTTGTGCTCATCGAACAGGCGCTGGGTGGATTCGGTGATCTTCATGGCGATGTCACCCGCGCGACGGGTGGTGGTTCCAACCGGCAGCTCGACGCTGGCCTCGATCTCATCGGCGGGAACCTCAGGCATCATGATCATGCCCATGTGATCGCTGATGGCATAGGCGCCAACGACCATCATCACGGCCACGGCCGCACTCAGGGTGACATAACGGAAGCGCAGGCTGAGATCGAGGAGGGGGCGGTAAACGCGGTTCACCATGCCCTCGAAACCCCGGGAGAAGACCCGTTGGACGCCGTGGAGCCAGTGCCCGTAGACCGTTACGGTGCCCTTGCCGCTGTGCCCGAGGTGGGCGGGCAGTATGAACAGGGCCTCGAACAGGGAGATGGCAAGGACGACAATCACCACCATCCCCATGGGCCACCAGAAGCTGCCCATTACACCGGGTATGAACAGCAGGGGCAGGAAGGCGACGATGTTGGTCAGGATGCTGAAGGTCACGGGTCCCGCAATGTCCTTCGCCCCTTGTATGGCGGCGGTCATGAAGTCCATGCCCTGTTCCCGGTACTCATAGACGTTCTCGCCCACCACAATGGCGTCATCCACCACGATGCCGAGCACCACCAGGAAGCCGAACATAGAGATCATGTTGATGCTGACCCCGATCAGGGGCAGGAACAGGATGCCGCCCACGAAGGAGATGGTCATGCCCATCATGATCCAGAAGGCCAGGCGGTACTCGAGGAACAGACTCAGGATGACCAGCACGATCAGCATCGCGAGGACGCCGTTTTCCATGAGCATGGTCATACGGTCTTCGAAGTGTTCCGCCCGGTTGCTGTCAATGCGCAGGTCGACCCCATCGGGCAGGGTATCCTTCAGCTCATCCATGACCTTATCGGCGTCGTTGGCCACGGTCAGCGGAGACTGGGTGCCGGTGCGGAAGAGCTCGATCTCAACCGAGGGGACCCCGTCGAACTGCGAATGGAAGCCGGTCTCGTCGAAGCCGTCCCGTACCGAGGCAATGTCTCCCAGGGTGACGGTGCCGCCCGAGTCATCGTTGGCAAGGGCAATGTCCCTGTAGGCGTCCGCCCAGAGCCGACGCTCCTCCATGCGCAGCAGGATGTCACCCCCGTCGGTGGCAACCGAGCCGGCCGGGATGTCCTTGGCCGAGGCCTCGATGCGCTGGGCAATTTCCTGCAGGGTCAGGTTGTACTCCCGGAGCCGGTTCTGGGGCACTTCCACCTGGGTCAGGTACTCCGGCACATCGCTGATGGTGGCCTGGGTGATGCCATCCTCGGCCAGGAGGCGGTCCCTGACCTGTTCCCCCAGCTGGCGCAGCGTCCAGGTGTCCACATCGCCGTAAAGCACAAGCTCCAGTACGTCCCGGGTGCGGTCCTGGAGGTTGACCCGGGGTTCCTCGGCCTCGTCCGGGAAGGTGCGGATGCGGTCCACTTCCTGCTCAATGTCCTGCCGCGCCTGCATCCGGTCGGCGCCGTTGACCAGCTCCAGGGTGATGGTGCCGCTGCCCTCGCGGGCGGTGGAGGTCATCTCCTTGATGTTCTCAAGCCCCTGCACCGCCTCTTCCACGGGCAGCAGGATGCCCTGTTCAACCTCCTCGGGCGCAGCGCCGGGGTAGGTGACCGATACCTGGACGATGTCCGGCTCGAACTCGGGGAAGACCTCTTTCTGGACTTCGAACGCCATCCAGGCCCCGCCGGCCAGCAGGAGGATCATCAGCAGGTTGGCGGCAATGGAGTTGCGCGCCATCCACTCGATGGGGCCAACCCAGCCCCCGCGGTTCGGCTCCTGGTCGTTGCCGGCGCTCATTCACTGTCCTCTTCGGTGCGCAGGGCGGCGCCTTCGACCACCGTGGACAGGTCACTGGTGACCACGGATTCGCCGTCTTCAACGCCGCTGGTGACGTAGGCGTGTTCGGCGTCCTGGAAGGCGATGTCGGCGTCCCGTATGTCGAGTTCCCCGTCCTTCATGACCCAGATGGTGTCGTCACGGCGGATGTGGTTGCGGTCCAGGCGGACCACGTCCTCGAGCTTGCGGCCTTCAATGGTGGTGTTCAGGAAAGAGCCGATCAGAAGCGGTGGCTTGTCGCCGGAGTCGGAATCGAGCGCCAGCGGGTCTTCCACCGTGATCAGTACGCGCGCCAGGCGGGAGCTGTCGTCCAGCTCTCCCACCAGACGCTGGAGATGGCCTTCGCGGTGCTGGTCCTCGGGCCATGCGGAGTCGTTGCGGAGGGTGGCCGGCGCGCCGGTCTCGCCCCCACGTTCGTCGAACCGGAGCCAACGCAGGTGGCTCTGGGGGACGGTGGCTTCCACCCAGTATTCCTCCACGCCGACCAGGCGCCCCAGCGACTCACCGTTGCTGACCTGGGTGCCCACACTGACCTCGCGACTGAGCACCCGGGCGTTGAAGGGGGCGGTCACGCGCGTTCGGTCGAGGTCCAGCTGCGCCTGCTTCAGGGCGGCCTCGGCGGACTCCACCTGGGCACGGGCCTGCTCCAGCTGAGGCTGACGCAGCACCAGCGCCTTGTTGGAGCCGGAAAGTTCTTCGCCCAGCAGTTCAAACTCCTGCTCGGCGACGTTCTGGCGGCCCTGTTCAATATCCAGATCGGAGCGTGCCTGGCTCAGTTCGCTGCGCCGCTGCTGGAGAGTGGCTTCGTAATCGGCCGGATCAATCCTGACCAGCATCTCGCCTTCGTCGACCATGCCACCCGGGGTGAACTCGGATGCCCTGTCACGGATCTGGCCTGCGACCCGGGGCCTGAGGGTGAGTTCCCGGGCGGCGCGCACGCGTCCCATGGCGGTGATGGTCGGGCGGTGGTCCTGGCGTTCGGCGGTGGTGACATCCACCAGCATGGCGGTTTCCCGGGCGGTATCCGGCCCGCGGGTGGCGGTGGGCTCGGAACGGAAGACGAGCCATACCAGGGCCGCGCCCAGGGCCAGGATCACCACGGAGATGAACGCGGTCTTGATGCGGCCGGCGCGGCCGGTCTCCGGGCGTGCTGCGCTGTCGTTGACGGGTTCGTTCATCCTGCTTCGCTCACAAAGTCGTCACGGGGGTCAAAACCGCCGGCCAGTGCCCGGTAGAGGGCGATCCGGAACTCCAGCAGCTGGCGTCGGGCGCTGATCAGGCTGCGCTCAAGGTCCTGGCGGTCGGTGAGGGCGGTGAGCACGTCAATGTAGCCAACCTGCCCGTTGAAATACTGCTGCCGGAGCTGTTCATAGGTGGTTTCGGCGAGCTCCAGCTGGCGCTTGATGCGATCAATGGCCTGGCG
>JBNJEG010000169.1:0-4552 GCA_051745655.1 Pseudomonadota bacterium | reverse complement strand
CGTTACGCGCGTCCAATCAATGAGTTCACCATGCGCCTTGGCCACCCGGTTCCGACGGGTGACGCTGGGATCCGCAAATGGCACGAGTCCTTACGCGCGTACATGGCTTGATCCGCTCGGTGCAGAAGGGTGTCCAGCTGGAAACCATCGTCCGGATAGACGCTGATACCAATACTCAGCGTCAGCGTGGTTGCATAGCCTTCCAGAAGACCCGGCTCGGAGACGGCCTGACGCAGTTTACTGGCCATCCGTTCGGGGTGATTCAGGCGCTCAATGTCGTTCAGTAACACCACGAACTCATCACCGCCGTAACGGCAGACCGTATCGGTTTCGCGCACGCAGCTCGACAGCATAAGTGACAGGTTGACCAACAGCTCGTCACCAGCCTCATGGCCGAGGGTATCGTTCACTTCCTTGAAATTGTCCAGGTCCACAAACATCAGTGCCACTTTGCGATGATGCCGCTTGGCCAGAGCGATCGCATGGGCAAAGCTTTCAGCGAGCGCTGTCCGATTGGGCAACCCTGTCAGGTCGTCGTGACGTGCCAGGTAGGCCATCCGGTCCGTAACAGCCTGAGAGAACTTCACATCATGAAACACGATAACCGCGCCGGAAACACGGCCGTGGCGGTCGTGTATGGGGGCCGCGGAATCCTCGATTGCCACCTCATCGCCATTGCGGTCAACGAGTACGGCATTGGCGGCCAGTGCAACGATGGTGTCTTCCCGGATGGCTTTGCTGGCCGGATTGTCAGCAGGCTCGCGGGTGGTCGCATCAAGCACCCGGAATACCCGTGTGAAGCGCTTTCCCTTGGCTTCAGTGAACAGCCAGCCGGTCATCTGCTCGGCCACCACGTTCATGTAGGTGACCCGTCCGCTGAGATCGGTGCTGATCACGGCATCACCAATCGAGTCGAGCGTTACCCTGGCCCGCTCTCGTTCCTCAAAAAGAATCTCTTCCATGCTGGGTCCAGGTTGCTCCAGCAACCTGTAGGGATTGGCGCCATCCGAGGTTACAGGAGCGAAACATCCGTAGTGGGTCATATCCTAGACCTCCTTTTAATCCGGAAATTGGTACCTGGAACCCCGTTCGACCCCATGGCATAACCTGGTCCGGGCATTCCAACCGACCGCTCGAAATTCAGATCGTAAAACAACGTCAGACAGGTGTCCGTTCGGTACCACACAAACATCGGGGGAAAGGCCTACAGAGTGCGCGCGCGCCTGCGCCTAATCGGCACCCAGCCGCCGGGAGTGCCAGTAGTTGGACGCCCAGTACCGGTTATTGAGACTGGAGATCGAGACGCCCTGGCTGGAGGAGGCGTGAAGGAACCGGGAGTCCCCGGTGTAGATGCCCACATGACGGGTCTTGTAGCCGGTCTTGAAGAAAACCAGGTCACCCGGGCGAAGCTGGTCGCGGCTGATGGTCTGCCCGACCGTGGCCTGTCGCTGGGTGGTACGCGGGATGTCATGGCCGAGCCGGGCGAGGAATGTCCTGTGAACAAGCCCGGAGCAGTCCACGCCGTCCTGGCTCGTGCCGCCCATGCGGTGAGGAGTGTCTTTCCACTGCTCATACTGGTCCAGCAGGATGCTTCTTACTGCCTGCTGGTCGGCCAGGTTCACCGCGTCATCGCGGGTCGTAACGGAAGCGGACTCCTGAAGGGAACCGCCGGTGCTGGCGCAACCCACCAGGGCCAGCATGGCGAAGCAGCAAAGGAGTTGTCGCATCATTCCCCCATGCTAGCCTCAGCGGCAAAGGTGACAAGTTACGATTCACCCTTGCCGGGCGGCATCACCACCCATTCCGGTTCATTGAACTCCCCGAGCGGGCGGATATCACACAGATGGGAGGCACCCCGGATGATCTCAGCCACCCTCGGGTCCTGCTCCGCCTCCATGGCATCGCGGTCCGTCTTGCTGTCCCACTCGGCGATGGCGATCAGCACATTGGGGTCGTCCATCTTCCGGTGCAGTGCCGTGCCGCGTGCACCACTGGCCTGCTGGATGATTTCGCTGGCCCTGACCCAGGCATCGGCATACTCCTCGGCCGTGTGGCCTTCGCGGATGTGCACCTCGAACAGGTATTTCATGGCGCCTCCCGTGCTGTGGCTTCACATGCCCCCAGAGTAAGCCCATTATTGGCTCATGTCGCTGTCCTGGCTGGAACCGTTGCCCATTGATGTCGTACGCGCTCCGAATGCGGAGGGGCGTATCGGGATGAGTTATTGCCCGGGCCGTTACCTGCGCGGCTGGGGCCTGATGGGCGGCCAGCGGGATCTGGACAAGGACCTTGAGCGCATCCGCCGCTGGGGTGCCCGGACCATGGTGACACTGGTTCAGGAGTCCGAACTCCGGACGCTGGGCGTGCCGCACATGGCGGAAACCGCTCCCGCTCAGGGATTCGACTGGTTCCACGCACCCATCCGGGATTTCAGTGCGCCGGGCAGCGCCTTTGAGCTGGCCTGGGCCGAAGCGGGACCGGTCGTACGGGAGCGGTTGCGCCAGGGCGAGGATGTGCTGCTCCACTGCCGTGCGGGTCTCGGCCGCACGGGCACGGTTGCTGCCCGGCTGCTGGTGGAGTTCGGCCATGATCCGGAAAATGCTATCGCCACTGTGCGCCGGGCCCGGCAAGGCACGGTGGAAAATGCGGAGCAGGCCGATTACATCCGCAACCTCGGCAAGCTCCAGGGGCTGGCCTGGCGGGAAGCATGATGCGCAGCGGTCGCGATTCAGTTCAGACTCCATAAATGAACCATTTTAGTTCCAAAATAAAAAATGAACTGATACAGTTCTATTACTGAATAGGAACCGTTGAGGGTCAAGGCCATGAACCGCCTTGTGATGATCGCCGACATCATTGATTCAAGAAACCTGGCCAGCCGCGGCGAGGTCCAGGAGGGGCTTGAATCAACGCTTGGCGAACTGAACCGCCGGAACGGCCAGCTGCTGTCTCCCTACACCATCACACTGGGCGATGAGTTCCAGGCTGTCTTCAGTGGGGCTGACCACCTATTTCCGGATATCCTCGCCATCATGCGTAAGCTTCATCCTGTAGAGCTGCGGTTCGCGCTCGGCGTCGGCCCCCTCTCCACCGCCATCAATCCGGAACAGGCGATCGGCATGGATGGCCCCGCCTTCCACCGGGCCCGGGACCTGCTCTCCAGCATGAAGCACGACAGCCGCACACTGGCCATTACCGGACTGCCGGAAGACGATGGGCTCCAGGAGGCCGCATTGGGCCTTTTCAACCTCCAACTCCGGAAATGGCGCCCCAACCGGCTCGACATACTCCAGCGGCTGCTGGAAGAGCAGGAGATTCCGGCAATTGCCCGGCACCTCGACATCACCGAAAGGAGTGTGTACAAGAACATCCGTGAGGGCGGGCTTGAGCATGCCATCCAACTGATCCAGGCCCTGACCCGGCGCATGAACAACGCACTGGCGCGCGACAACTGAAACGGAGTTCCCATGGCCATTCTCATCTTCCTCAACGCCTGGCTGCTCACCCGTCTCTGGTTCACCTTCCGGGACCGCCCACTACCCGCGCGGGAGTGGACCACCCTTGCACTGGTTCAGGTGGTGCTGATCGGCGTGCTGACCCCGGGGCTGCACACCCTGGCACTCATTCCCGCCGTGATCGTCTCCCTTGCCCTTTCCGAGGCGTGGATGCCGCGGGAGCGGCTCAATGAGGGGCGCCTGGCCGGGGGTGCACTGGTTGGATTTGTAGCCCTGCTTTCGGCTCACTACGGCTTCCCCGGCTCCTGGCTGCTGCCCGGGCAACCACCGGAGCCACTGGAACCCGCGCTGGTGGGCCTGCTCGGCTTTCTGCTGGTGGCGAACGAAACCAACCTGGCCATCCGCGCCCTGCTCCACCGCTTCCAGATGGAACCCACCACGTCCAGCCATGGCGAGCCGGACACCGTCGACGACCGCGAATACAACGCCGGCCGCGTCATCGGCATGCTGGAGCGCTGGCTGATCTATCTGGTGGTGGTCTTCGCCCAGAACTACAACGTCATCGCGCTCATCCTGGCCGCCAAGGGTTTTGCCCGTTTCCGCCAGCTGGAGGAGCGGGAGTTCGCCGAGTACGTTCTAATCGGGACCCTGGCCTCGCTGCTGTTCACCGTGGTGATTGGCCAGTCGATTCTCTATTTCCTCTGATCCGGACCCTTACGGAGGCCCCACATGCCCCTGAGCCCTGCCCAGTCTCTCGACACCGAACGCGGCCGCTTCACCTGGCGCGAAGGCGGCGACCCCACCGGCACACCTGTGGTAATGATCCACGGCTGGCCGGAAAGCTCCTGGTGCTGGGCGGCGGTGAGCGAGCACCTGAAGCCCGGCCTTAGAGTGATCGCTCCGGACCTGCGCGGCCTTGGCGACAGCGAGCGCACCGAAGGCGCGGAACACTACCGCAAGCAGAACCTGGCGCAGGACGTGATCGCCATGCTGGACGCGCTGGGTATCGAACGGTTCCAACTGGTGGGGCACGATTGGGGCGGCGTGGTGGCTCAGGAGATGGCCCTGGCGATCCCGGAGCGCGTCGAGCGGATGGT
>JBNJEG010000168.1:0-4616 GCA_051745655.1 Pseudomonadota bacterium | reverse complement strand
ACCTTGGAAACACTTATCCTGCGTGGCGCTCCAGCTGCCTCAGCTTTGGCACTGGGACGCCACGAGGCGAGAAAAGGCACCGCGGCTCCAACAGCCCCGACGCCACCAACAACCGTCGTTGCGCCCACCAGAAAGCGCCGCCGACCGTGGTTCACGTCGCCATTGTTCATACTGGCTTTCTCCCATTAAGCGTTCGCGTGCCGAGGGGGTTGACCGGCACACTTGATTGGCTCCTGATCCGGTCGTGATCAATCTGGATCAAAACGACCAAATGTTATTTAAATCAGTCACCGCTTACAAGTTTGCAACTTTATCAGCGCCCGACACAAAAAGGCCCGATCTGTGAATCGGGCCTTCAAGGGCAGCCGTCGTGGACGGCTTAGCGCTTGGAGTACTGCGGCCGCTTGCGTGCCTTGCGAAGGCCGACCTTCTTACGCTCAACCGCGCGATCATCACGCGTCACGTAGCCAGAACGACGCAGTGACGGACGCAGGGTCTCGTCATAATCCATCAGCGCACGGGTAAGGCCATGGCGCACCGCGCCGGCCTGACCGCTCGAGCCACCGCCGCTGACCGTAATCTTGATGTCGAACCGGTTTTCGGCGTCGGCCACAACCAGAGGCTGCTTGACGATCATCCGAAGCGTGTCACGACCGAAGAACTGTTCCAGGGACTGTCCGTTGACCTCGATATTGCCGCTGCCAGGCTTGATAAAGACCCGTGCAGAGGAGGTCTTGCGACGACCGGTACCGTAGTTGTAAGTAGCTGACATAATCGCCTTCCGTTTAAATCTCGAGTTGCTGGGGCTGCTGTGCGGCGTGCGGGTGTTCATCACCAGCATAGACCTTGAGCTTGCGGTACATGGACCGGCCCAGCGGCCCACGCGGCAGCATGCCCTTAACGGAATACTCGATGACGCGCTCGGGATGACGCTGGATCATCTCCTCGAAGTTCATCGAGCGCAACCCACCCGGGTAGCCAGTATGGCGATAGTAGTGCTTCTGCGTGCTCTTCTTGCCGCTCACGCGCACTTTCTCGGCATTGATGACTACGATGTAGTCGCCAGTGTCCACATGGGGCGTGTATTCCGGTTTATGCTTGCCCCGAAGACGACGGGCAATTTCCGTTGAAAGACGCCCCAGCGTCTTGTCAGCCGCGTCCACCACGAACCAGTCGCGTGCTACGCTTTCCGGTTTTGCACTCTGAGTTTTCATGAATCCCGCCTTGAATCAATAAGCTATGACGTAACGCCCCACAAGGGTCGCCACGTGTAATCACAACCAGGTATCGAACGGGCCCGCATCGGGGCTGGGCTGCGGGTCCCGCCAAAAGCCAGGTGCGGCATTATACCGGAGCATCCTGCTCCTGCAAACCCTCCGCACCCAGCCGCCACATGAACAATCGCTGAGTGTTCTGCCAGAGGATCTCACTGACCAACGCCCTGGACTCCTCCCGAAGCGCACAGAGGGCATCCATCACCCACGGCAGATTCAAGGGCGAATTCCCTTCCCTGGGGACCCCGCGCGGCGGCATGCCTGGTGCATCGGTTTCCAGAACCAGTGCCTCCAGAGGCAACTGCGCCATGACACGCCGCGTCTTCCGGGCCCGGGGATGCGTGATGATGCCACTGACCCCGATGAACGCGCCCTGCTGAATCAGGGCCTGCGCCTGCTCCAGGGAGCCACTGAAACCATGGATCAGCACCGGCGGCGTGAACCGGTGCCGGCGCAGCAACGACAGTACGGTATCGTGGGTGCCGACACTGTGAATCAGCAGTGGCCGCCCATGCTTATCGGCCAACCGGACCTGGGCCTCAAAAACCGCCTGCTGTTGCGCCACCGCAGGGCCATGCTTTCGATCCAGCCCACACTCCCCCACCGCGACCAGCTGACTGTTCTCCACAAACAACCGGTCCAGCCGGGCTATGCTGTCATCCCCGAAATCATCCGCCCACCAGGGATGGAGACCAGCGGCGGGAGCCAGCATCGAATGACAACGTGCCAGCTCCAGAATCTTCTCCCAGCCATCCGGAACAGTACCGGGCACGACGATTTTCCGGATTCCCTGTTCTTCACAAGCCGCCAGAAGTTGTTCCCGATTCGCATCAAACTGCGGGAAATCAATATGGCAGTGAGCGTCAATCAGCCCATTCAGGGGAGCCTTACCGCTCCTTGGTCTTGTGGAAGGACACATCCGGGTAGCGCTCCTGCGCCAGCTGCAGATTGACCATGGTGGGCGCGATATAGGTCAGGTTGTCGCTGCCATCCAGGGCCAGATTATCCTGATTCTTGCGCTCAAATTCTTCCAGCTTTTTCGGGTCCTCGCAGGTGATCCAGCGCGCCGTCGCCACATTGATGGGCTCGTACACGGCATCAACCCCATACTCGTTCTTCAGCCGGGCCACGACCACGTCGAACTGGAGCGTGCCCACGGCGCCCACAATCAGATCATTGTTGCGTACCGGGCGGAACACCTGCACAGCACCTTCCTCGGACAACTGGATCAGGCCCTTCTGGAGTTGCTTGGCCTTCATGGGATCCCGCAGCTGAATGCGGCGGAACAGCTCCGGCGCAAAATTGGGGATGCCGGTAAAGCGATCTTTTTCGCCTTCGGTAAAGGTGTCACCGAGCTGGATGGTGCCGTGGTTGTGCAGCCCGATGATATCCCCGGCAACGGCTTCCTCGGCCCGCTCCCGGTCCCCGGCCATGAACGTCAGCGCGTCGCTGACCCGGACCTCTTTGCCAATCCGCACATGATGGATTTTCATGCCCTGCTGATAGCGCCCCGAAACAATCCTGAGGAACGCAATCCGGTCACGGTGCCTGGGGTCCATATTCGCCTGGATCTTGAAGACAAAACCGGAGAATTTCTCCTCCGTCGCCTCGACCGGACGCTGCGTCAGCTCCCGGGCCTGGGGTGACGGCGCCCACTCGACCAGCCCGTCGAGCATGTGGTCCACCCCAAAATTCCCCAGTGCCGTACCGAAATAAACCGGCGTGAGCTCTCCTTTCAGGAACGCATCCAGGTCGAATTCGTGAGAAGCGCCCTTCACAAGCTCGATCTCCCCGCGCAGCTCCTCCGCATAGGTTCCGATCGCTTCGTCGAGCTCGGGGTTATCCAGCCCTTGGATGACCCGACTGTCCTGGATCCGGTGGCCCTGACCGGATTGATACAGGATCACCTCGTCCCGGAGCAGGTGATAGACCCCCTGGAACTGTTTACCCATACCGATGGGCCAGGTAATGGGGGCACACGCGATGCTGAGCACCTCCTCAACCTCATCCATGAGCTCAACCGGGTCTCGCACATCCCGGTCCAGTTTGTTCATGAAGGTCAGGATGGGCGTATCCCGCAGGCGCGTGACTTCCATCAGTTTGATGGTCCGTTCCTCCACGCCCTTGGCGGCATCGATGACCATCAGGCAGGAATCCACGGCGGTCAGCGTGCGGTAGGTATCCTCGGAGAAATCCGCGTGACCAGGCGTATCAAGCAGGTTCACCAAAGAATCCTGGTAGGGGAACTGCATGACGGACGTGGTCACGGAGATCCCGCGCTGCTTCTCCATCTCCATCCAGTCGGACTTGGCATGCTGCCCGGATTTCTTACCCTTGACGGTACCCGCGCTCTGCAGGGCGTTGCCGAACAGCAGCACTTTCTCCGTAATGGTGGTCTTACCCGCGTCCGGGTGGGAGATGATCGCAAAGGTACGGCGTTTGTGGACTTCCTCGGTGAACTCGCTCATGGCGTGGGGCCTGCTCTCTATCGTGTACGCTCCGGCGAAAGGCTGGGGATTGTAGCAGCTCAGCCACCCCTGGCACGAACCGGCCGCAGCTGCAGAGACATGACCCGGGCAGCCTCACGTCCGGATTCCGTGGGATAATACCCAGGCCTGGTACCGAGGTCCTGGAATCCCTCACTGGCATAAAGCCGCTGGGCCGCTTCGTTGGATTCACGGACCTCCAGGGTCAGGGTTGCCATACCCTCCCGCTGCATGGACCCCAGCCAGTGCCGCAGCAGGTAGCGCCCGATGCCCTGCTGCTGGAAGTGGCCGTGAACGCACAGGTTCATCAGGTGGCCTTCATCAAGCACTCGCCAGTCCACGATGAACCCGACAAGTGCATCGCCATACCAGGCTCCCCTGAAACCGTACTCAGATCCTGCGCAACTGAGATACTGCGCCTGCGTCCAGGGATATCGCGATGCCGTGTATTCAAGGTCTGTCATAAGGGTCAGGTCGGACGCCGCCAGCGGCCCTGTCACGATCTCCTCCTGGCCGAGCCGGAAGGCGGGTACATTGCGCCTCACTTGTCCGCACCCTGGTGGATCAGAGGCTGCATCTGCTCCCAGAGCGCCCGTTTCGCGGCAGGATCCGCGAGCAGATCACCCAGAGTCTGTTCAGCTCTCAACACCACCTGATGAGCTGCGGAAGCGAACCGTTCACCTACCATGCCGTCCAGATCAGCCCCAAGGATTATCCAGCGCCCTGACGCGGCACTGCGGACAAGCTGATCGATGACACGCTGAAAGTTATCACCACTATTACCGGGCAGTTCAGGGTTATGGAACGGAGGCCAGCGCAGTGTCGTGGTTTCCGGGTCACCGGAAGCGCCCAGGGC
>JBNJEG010000167.1:0-4646 GCA_051745655.1 Pseudomonadota bacterium | reverse complement strand
CCAGGCCCCGCGCCAGCCCATGGGCAAAGGTGCTGCCCACCAGCAGCGCGCCGATCAGCCCCGGGCCGGCGGTATAGGCAATGGCGTCGATGTCGTTACGGCCACAGCCGGCCTCATCCAGAACGCGCTCACACAATGGCAGCAGCCGGCGGATATGGTCACGGGAGGCCAGCTCCGGCACCACGCCACCATAGGCTGCGTGCGCCGCCACCTGGCTGTGCAGGGCATGGGCCAGCAGACCGTCATTGCTGTCGTAGAGGGCAATGCCGGTTTCGTCGCAGGAGGTTTCTATACCGAGTACGCGCATGATCACCGCTTCCTGAAGAACCGGCACAGTGTACCAGAGCCAAAAGCCACACCCTCTCTTTACAGCATGGGATCGAATGCGTAGACTTGCGGATCCTGAAAAGGCAGTGCCTTTAAAGCATCAATCTGACAACGGATTTTAAGGTAGGTGATTTCGCATGCCCGCTGTGAAAGTGAGAGATAACGAACCGTTTGACGTGGCTCTGCGCCGCTTCAAGCGCTCCTGTGAGAAAGCGGGGGTTCTTTCGGAAGTGCGTCGTCGTGAGCACTATGAGAAGCCCACCGAGGTGCGCAAGCGCAAGCGAGCTGCGGCGGTGAAGCGTCATCTCAAGAAGCTGCAGCGTGAACAGAAGCGTTTCGAGCGCTACTACTGATCACCCGGACGCCCGCCTCGAGCGGGCGTTCCTGCTTTGGGGACCGGAACCATGGCCGGCATGATCCCCCAGACCTTCATTGAGACCCTGCGCGACCGGGTCGATCTGGCCGAGATCATCGGCCAGCGCATCCCCCTGAAAAAGGCCGGCGGCAACTACAAGGCCTGCTGTCCCTTTCACGATGAACGGACCCCCTCGTTCAACGTCCGCCCCGATAAGGGCTTCTACCACTGTTTTGGCTGTGGCGCCCACGGCGATGCCATTGCGTTCCTGCAGGAATACGAGAATCAGAGTTTCACGGAGGCTGTCGAGGCACTCGCCGCCCATCTGGGCCTCGAAGTGCCCTACGACCAGGCAACCCGCGAGACCATGAAGCGCAGCCAGAGTCTCACCGGGGCCCTGGCGGAAGCCACCCGCTTCTACCGTGAATCCCTCCGGAGCCACCCATGGGGCGGCCTGGCGAGGGATTACCTGGCCAACCGGGGCGTCAGCGAGGACATGATCGAGCGGTTTGCCCTGGGGTTCGCGCCGCCGGAGGGCGATGCCCTGGCGAAACAGGTGGACGGCGAAACCCGCAGGGCGCTGCTCACGGTCAAGGCCCTGAGTGAACGCAACGGCCAGGTACGGGACCTGTTCCGCAACCGGCTGATGTTCCCCATCCGCAATACCCGTGGGCGCACCATTGCCTTCGGCGGGCGCACCCTGGGGGATGACAAGGCCAAGTACATCAACTCCCCGGAGTCCGAGGTCTATCACAAGAGCCGGGAGATCTACGGTCTGTACGAGGCCCGCCAGGCCACGCGCAAACTGGAGTCACTGCTCATCGTTGAAGGCTACATGGACGTCATTGCCCTGGCCCAGATGGGCATCAACAACGCCGTGGCCGCCTCGGGCACGGCCACCAACGAGGAAAGCCTCCAGACCCTGTTGCGGGCCTCACACCACCTGATCTTCTGCTTTGACGGCGACACCGCCGGCTATCGCGCCGCCGACAGGGCCATGGAAAACCTCCTGAGCATGCTCGAGGATGGCATGCACATCCAGTTCCTGATGCTGCCGGAAGGCGAGGACCCGGACTCAGTGGTGCGCACGGAGGGCGGCGAGGCGTTCAGCCGGCGCGTGGAGGCCGCCACGCCCCTTTCACGTATGCTGTTCGAGCGCCAGGGCGAAGGTCTCGACCTCAGCCTGGCCGAACACCGGGGCGAGCTGCGCAGCCGCGTGGAGCCCATGCTCCGTCGCATGCCCCGCTCCGCCATCCGGGATGCGCTCTGGGAGGAACTCCAGCGCCTGACCCGCCGCTCGCCGGGTGGCCGTGGTGACTCACGCCGAAGCGATGCCAACCAGGCGCGCCTTTCCCCACAGCAGGGCGGCCAGCCGGCCATGGCCCTGGACCGGGACACACTGCTGGCGCTCGCGCTCTACTACGAGCCCCCGCTGGCTGAAGAAGTAAGGGCGGTTCCGGGTGCTGAGACCCATTATCCGGCAGCCCACGCCTTCGCCGAATGGATTGCACTCAACAGGATCGAGGACCGTGACGCCGTGGTGGTGGCAATGGCATTCTCGGAACACGCCCGGGAACGCTTTGCAGGCCTGTTCAACCGCATTGAGCACTTCCCCGAACATGAACTGCTGCTGAAGGATGCCCGCCAGATGCTGGGCCGCGCGCATTCACGCCAGCAGGCCCGGCAGGCGAGCGAGATCCTGGCCGGGCGCAAGCCGAGCGAACTGACCGAGGAAGAACGCAACGAACTTCAGCGCCTGCGCGCCAATCGCCTGAGAGACAGCCAGTAACCCCGCATTGAAATCCAAGGGGGTCGCCCCCAGATAATGCGGTCAGAGTGGGACACGCTGCGCGTCACAGTCCTTCCTTGACCGTTGTGACAACCGCTAGCGGAATCCACTGACTGGCAGAATGGATGGGTCGTCGCTATAATGCTCGATTCATCTTGCCCCAGACAATACCGAGCCCAAAGGGTGACTATGTCAGCCAATACCCAGAAATCGCGATTGAAGGACCTCATTGCTCGTGGCAAGGAACAGGGGTACCTGACTTACGCCGAAGTCAATGACCACCTGCCAGAGGATATCGCTGATCCGGATCAGGTGGAAGACATCATCCAGATGATCAACGACATGGGTATCCAGGTAACGGAAGAAGCCCCGGATGCCGATGACCTGCTGATCACTGATGGTGACTCCTCCGCGGACGAAGCCGCGGCCGCCGAAGCCGCCGCCGCACTGGCCGCCGTGGAGAGCGACGCCGGGCGAACAACTGACCCGGTGCGCATGTACATGCGCGAGATGGGCTCCGTTGAACTGCTCACCCGAGAAGGCGAGATCGTCATCGCCAAGCGCATCGAGGAAGGCATCCGCGATGTGATGGCGGCCGTAGCCCACTTCCCGGGCACGGTTGCGGCAGTGATCAACAACTACGACAACATCATCGAGAGCGAAGGCCGCATCAGCGACCTGGTCTCCGGCTACCTTGACCCCGAAGGCGAGGAACCTGAATTCCCCGCCGCTGCCAGCGAGGAGCCCGCCTCTGACAAAGCGGAAGCCGCGGACGGGGATGCTGAGGAAGAGGACGAGGACGATGCCGACGACAGCTCCGATGGCGGTCCGGATCCCGAGGAAACCCGCCAGCGCTTCGACATGCTGCGGGACCGCCTCAACACCGCCATGGATGCCGTCACCAAGCACGGTCGTTCCAGCGAAACCGCCCAGAAGGCGCTTGAGGATCTCGGCCGCGTCTTTGCCCCCTTCAAGCTGAGCAACCGCCATTTCGACGAGATGGTCAACGTCGTGCGCTCCACCAACGACATGGTGCGCCAGCATGAGCGCAGCGTCATGGCGATCTGCGTGCAGGAATGCGGCATGCCGCGTAAGGAATTCATCAAGCAGTTCCCCGGCAACGAGACCAACCTCAACTGGGCCGAGGAACTCGGCAACAGTGACCGCAAGTACGCCAGTGCCATTGGCGAGCGCGCCAATGATATCGTGCGCCTGCAGAAGAAGATCGCCAACGTCGAGGAAGGTGTGGGCCTGGATGTCAGCGACATCAAGGAGATCAACCGCCGCGTCTCCATCGGCGAAGCCAAGGCCCGCCGCGCCAAGAAGGAGATGGTTGAGGCCAACCTTCGCCTGGTGATCTCAATCGCGAAGAAGTACACCAACCGCGGCCTGCAGTTCCTGGACCTGATCCAGGAGGGCAACATCGGCCTGATGAAGGCGGTGGACAAGTTCGAATACCGCCGTGGCTACAAGTTCTCGACCTACGCCACCTGGTGGATCCGCCAGGCGATCACGCGCTCCATCGCGGACCAGGCGCGGACCATCCGCATCCCGGTCCACATGATCGAAACGATCAACAAGCTCAACCGGGTTTCCCGCCAGATGCTGCAGGAAATGGGCCGCGAGCCCACTCCGGAAGAGCTGGGCGAGCGCATGGAGATGCCCGAGGACAAGATCCGCAAGGTGCTCAAGATCGCCAAGGAACCGATCTCCATGGAGACCCCGATCGGCGACGACGAGGACTCGCACCTGGGCGACTTCATCGAGGACATCCTGGCGCTGTCGCCGGTGGACTCAGCCACGGCCGAGGGTCTGAGCGAAGCGACCAAGGGCGTACTCTCCGGGCTGACCGCGCGCGAGGCCAAGGTCCTGCGCATGCGCTTTGGCATCGAGATGAACACCGACCACACCCTCGAGGAAGTCGGCAAGCAGTTCGATGTGACCCGCGAGCGCATCCGCCAGATCGAAGCCAAGGCACTGCGCAAGCTGCGCCACCCCTCCCGCTCCGATCACCTGCGCAGCTTCATCGACGAAGGCTGACCCGGGTAGCGGGCGCCAGCCGCTCCGGCTAGAATGGCGCCCGCCCCTTCCCTTTCCGGGCCTGTAGCTCAGTTGGTCAGAGCAGAGAACTCATAATTCTTTGGTCGCTGGTTCGAGTCCAGCCAGGCCCACCAT
>JBNJEG010000166.1:0-4661 GCA_051745655.1 Pseudomonadota bacterium | reverse complement strand
CTTTATCGCTACGCCATCTACCACCAGAACATGCACGTGGAGTCCATGACCTGGTGCCGCCAGACCGTGGGCTACCCGGCCCCGCCCTTCGCGGAGCCCAAGGGCCTGACCGGCGAAGGCGTGGACCAGGACGCGCGCGGCGACGTGACCATCCCCGCCGGGCGCTACCTCATCGGCCTGCCGGCGAACCGGGATACCGATGCCTATGCCACCGAGGACTTCGGTTTCGACAACGAGAAGCCGGCCTTTGAGGTGGATCTACCGGAATTCAGCATCTCACGCACCCTGGTGACCAACGGCGAGTTCCAGAAGTTCGTGGAGGAGGGCGGCTACGAGCGCCCGGAATTCTGGAGCCAGGGTGGGCGCAAGTGGCTGGAGCGCGAGATCAACCTGAACTTTGGAACCGGTGAGCCGCCGCTGATGGGCAACCAGACGCAGCCGTTCCACTGGCGCAAGCGCGATGGTCGCTGGTACGAGCGGGTCTTTGACCAGTGGCTGCCGTTGGAGCCGGGGCATCCGGTGAAGCAGATCAGCTACTGGGAAGCGGAGGCGTTCTGTGCCTGGGCCGGGCGGCGGTTGCCGAGCGAATACGAGTGGGAGGCGGCGGCGCTGGCCAACAAACCGGGCGAGGAGCGCCGGCGCTACCCCTGGGGTAATGAGATGGATCCGGCGAAGCTGGATATGGACCAGCGCTACATGGGCCGTGTGCCGGTGACGGCGTTCCCGGCGGGTGAGAGTCCCTTTGGCTGCCGGCAGATGCTGGGCACGGTCTGGGAGTGGACGGGCAACCAGTTCATGCCCTATGACGGTTTCTCGGTGGATATGTATCCGTTCATGTCGACGCTGCAGTTCGGGACGCACAAGACCACCAAGGGGGGTGGATGTGCGGCGTCGTCCATGTTGATTCGTGGGACTTACCGGCAGGCGTATCATCCGGATCGGTGCGATGTTTATACCGGGTTCCGGACCTGTGCCCTATGACCGACTTCTACGAAACCGATGAACAACTCGGCCAGTACATGGACTTCCATTACGGCCCCGAGCACTTCGGCGTGCCGAACTTCCCGAAAGCCTGTGCCGAGCGCTGCCTGAAAGCCAAGCCGCGGGGCGAGCGGGCTTTGGACCTGGGATGTGCCACCGGGCGTAGCACCCTGGAGCTGGCGAAGGGCTTTGAGCATGTTGTGGGCATGGATCTGTCGCATCGGTTCATCGATGCGGCGGAGCGGCTGCGCCGGGATGGGGAGCTGAGCTACAGCCTGGTGGATGAAGGCGAGATCGGGCACAACGAGACAGCCACCCTCAGTGCGCTGGGGCTGACCGGGGAAGCGCCCCGCGTGTCGTTCGAGGAGGGCGATGCCGGGAATCTGGGGCCGGAGTACAGCGGTTACGACCTGATCTTCGCCGGCAACCTGATCGACCGCATGCCCAACCCTGGCCCCTTCCTGAGTGGGCTGCGGGAGCGGCTGAATCCGGGCGGGGTGCTGGTGGTGACGTCGCCCTACACGCTGTTGCCGGAGTTCACGCCGCGCGAAAGCTGGATCGGCGGGTATTACGGCGCCGATGGTGAGCCGGTGACGGTGCTCGATGGCATGCGGGCGCATCTGGAGCCGGGCTTCAGGCTGGCAGCCGAGCCTGAGGATGTGCCTTTCGTGATCCGTGAGACGCGGCGCAAGCACCAGCACACGCTGGCGCAGCTGACCGTCTGGGAGCGCCGGGACTGAGCCGGTTCAGAAGGGCCAGTTGGTGATCAGCAGGTAGAGGGCGCCGGAGGCCGCGAGGCCGGCGGCTAGGATCACGACTCCGTCCCGGGTGCTGATGCCGATGGCGGCCAGGGAGATGGCCAATGCGGGAGCTGCGGCCGCGAAGGGGATCAGTTCCAGCGGGATCATCGTCAGCCCGGACACCGCGCAGGCCAGGAAGACGAGGCTGTTGGCCCAGGGATGGGTGAGCAGTGACAGGCGATGCGAGAACAGGCGGTCGATCCGGCGTGTCACGGGCTGGGCCCGGTCAATGGCACGGATCAGGTTCTGCCTGTGGATGCTGAGTTCGCGCAGGCGGCGGGGGACCCACGGAGAGCGGCGGCCAAGGCTGCCCTGGATGGCGATCAGGAAGATCAGGATGCCGCAGACGCTGGGAACCCCGGGCACGGCGCCGGTGGGCAGGAGCGCGAGCAGGGCCGGGGCCAGGAGCAGGGGCCCGAAGCCCCGGGATTCCAGTGCGGTGATGAGTGTATCCACCGGCACCCGTTCCGTATGCGTCTGCTCACGGACCCTCAGGAGAACATCCGTAATCCCCATCGATTGGCTCATGCCGGCAATCGCGCCCACTCAGTGACTATGCGCAAATCCTACACGTTTTGGATGGCCGGAGCATGATTGTTCGGTTACCAACCCTCAGGGGTTGAGAAGGATCGGCTCCAGTGCGTCCCCCTGTTCCTTCACGCGCCCGATGACCGCTGTCTCCGTGTAACCCAGGGCCTTCAGCGCACTGACGCAGGCATCGGCCTGCTCCGCCGGGATGCTGGCCAGCAGGCCGCCGGCGGTCTGCGGGTCGAACGCCAGCGGGTAGCGCGGGTGGTTGACCATTTCCTCCTGGTTGCGGATGGCGCGGCGCAGGCGCACGTTGGCCGGCTGCAGGGAGCTGAGGATGCCGGAGGCGGCGGTTTCCTCGGCGCCGGGCAGCACCGGGATGGCGCCCAGGTCCAGTTCCGCGTCCACGCCGGAGGGGCGGGTCATTTCCACCAGGTGGCCGAGCAGTCCAAAACCGGTGACGTCCGTGCACGCCTTGGCGCCGTGCTGATGCAGGCAGCGGCCGGCGAGTTGGTTGGAGACCAGCATCGAGGCCAGGGCTGAATCGATCCAGCGGCCTTTCGCCTCCAGCCTTGGGTGGGCGGCGAAGAGGGTGCCGGTGCCGATGGGCTTGGTCAGGATCAGCACGTCCCCGGGCTTCATGCCGCCCTTGCTCATGACGGTGTCCGGGTCGATGTAGCCATTGGCGGCGAAGCCCAGGGCCAGCTCCTTGCCCTCGCCGGTGTGTCCGCCCACCAGCGCGCAGCCGGCCTCGTTCAGGGTCTGCACGGCGCCGGCCATCATCTGGTAGACCACGTCCTCCACCTTGGATTCCAGCCCGTAGGGCACCGTGGCCACGGCCGTGGCGCTCTGGGCTTCGGCGCCCATGGCGAAGAGATCACCCAGGCTGTGGTTGGCGGCCACCTGGCCGAAGATCCAGGGGTCATCGATGAAGGCGCGGAAGAAGTCCACGGTGTGCACCATGGCCATGCCCTCGGGCACCCTTACCACGGCGGCGTCGTCCGGGGCGTGCAGGCCCACCAGGACGTCGTCGCGCTCAATCGGCTGGAGGCTGTTGAGCGCCCGCGAGAGCACGGTGCTGCCCACCTTGGCGCCGCAGCCGCCGCAGCGCATGGCCACGGCGGAGATGGCCTGCTGGGCCTCCTCGCTGCTCAGCGCAATGCCGGAGGTGGGGTCGTCCTTGCTGTCCTCGCTCATGGCCGGCAGGTTGTTGAACTTCGCCATGAAGCGCCGGTCGATCCAGTCCTTCCAGCGCCAGACCCACTCGCCCGCCAAGCCGATGGGCCCGCGCGAGGCCACGGCGTATTGGTCGCCGGTGCTGATCAGGGCCAGCCATTGTTTCTGCGGGTGGTAGTCCTTCAATGTTTTGCCGTGCACGGCCCGGCGCAGGTTCTCCGCCAGCGGCTTGCCCTGGCGTACGGCAAAGACGCCGGCCTTTTCGCGGGGATGGTTGACCATGGTGGCGATGTCGCCGGCGGCGAAGATGTTGGGGTCGGTCAGGGTCTGCAGGGTGTCACGGGTCCGGATGAAACCGCCGTCGTCGAGTTCCAGCCCGGTACCCGACAGCCATTCCGCACCGCCGGCCTGGGTGACCCAGAGGATCTCATCCGCCTCGAAGGTCTCGCCGCCCGAGGCGATCAGTCGGCGCTCCTCGACCTTTTCAATTCGCGTCCGTTCGTGAACATTCACGCCCCTTTGTCGGAGAACGGACTCAAATCGTTGCCGTACTCCGCTGTTGTGGGTGGGCAGCAGGTGGTCCGAGGCGTTGAACAGGTGGAAGTGGGCGGTGTCCGGGTCCTTCCCGGCGGCACTGAGCTCGTTGCGCAGGCGGTACTGCATCGCCAGCGTCAGTTCCACGCCCCCGGCACCGCCACCGACCACGGCCACGTTGAGTTCGCCTTGGTGGTTTTCCATGCGCTCAAGCAGTGTCTGCCAGCGGTTGTTGAAGCGGTTGATGGGCTTGACGGGCACGCTGTGGGCATCGGCGCCAGCGACCTGGTCGACCCGGGGTGTGGAGCCGATGTTGATGGACAGCAGGTCGTAGGGAATGGCCGGGCGGTCGCGGCAGATGACGCGCTGGTTGCTGCGGTCGATGTCGATGGCTTCGCTGCGATAGAAGCGCGCGCCGGCATACTCGGCCAGGCGGCTGAGGTCGATGTGGACGTCGTCGTAGCTGTAGTGGCCGGCGATGTAGCCGGGGAGCATGCCGGAGTAGGGGGTGTGGGTGTCGCGGCAGATGAGGTTGAGGCGCACGCCCGGGATGGGGTTCATGGCGAAGTTGCGCAGTACCCCGACGTGGCTGTGACCGCCGCCGATGAGGACGATGTCGCGGAGTACTGGCTGGTCTGGTTG
>JBNJEG010000165.1:0-4689 GCA_051745655.1 Pseudomonadota bacterium | reverse complement strand
CCCGCAATACGGGTCATCAACTCAACGCTGAAGCCATTGAAATCCGGGCTGTAATAGGCGATCTGTTTGTCCTCCTCAGTGGCCCCTTCCTCATTCGGGCTGGTGGTCTCAAAAGGATCAATCAGATCGTACAGTCCTTCGGTGTAGATGTTGTCGAAGGCACCTGCGCGGACTTCGCCGAAATCACCCCGGAGCCCTGCATAGGCCACGTCCTCGGTAAAGCCGCTATCCGTTTGAGCTGTAAGACCCTTGTACTCAAACTCCGTAACGACGAAACCGGTCAAGCCATTATCAAAACTATGCTCGGCCCCAATGCCGATGATTGAACCATTATCCGCGAATTCCGATTGGCTTTCGGTCGTGCCATCTGGTTCAACTATCTCGTCTGCGGTGTTGTATTTGTACTCAATCGCACCAAACAGCGACATTGTTGTATCATCACCAACCTCAAAATCAGCCGCATTCGCCGCCGATGCCGACACCATGGCGATGCTGGCCGCCAGCATCGTGCGCTTCATCATCCTGCTCATAACGTCACCCTCTGGAATGCATTTGGAAGAGCTGCCCGCAGGCAACCCGGAACCCTTTGGATTCGGCGCATACGCTGAGCGAGGGAGATGACAGGGCAATTAAGCTGAGGTGTCGGGGATATGTAGAGTTAATGACACCCCAGTGACAGCACGCATCTTCAGAAGACGCTATGCGGAAGCTGAAAGTGCTGAACGACGGGAGTGGAGCTGGCGATGAAGGCGGCTGAAAGAAGAGTGGGACGGCACTCAGGCCAGGCGTTCGAACCAGGCAGTCTGAGTCGGCGGCCCAAGCTCCGGGTCGGTATCACCAATCCCGCCCGTTCTGAGACGGTAACCATTGCGGCTGGCAATACCAGCCGCCCACTGGCGGAATTTGTCCCGATTCCACTCGAACCGATGGTCGGGATCGCGGAATTCCCCCGGAGCCAGATCGAACAGGGGATTGTATTCGGCATTCGGGGTGGTAATCACAACGATCCCAGGGCGATAAAGCTCGAACACGGCACGTTCAACCGTGGACAGTTCACGGGGAGAAACGTGCTCAATAACCTCCACCATGGCGGCGGCATCAAAGCCCCTGCAGGCCTCGTTCGCCTCCTGGAATGACCCCCTGAGCAGGCGAACCGGCGGCGGGGACATGGCCAGCCAGTGGGCCAGCCTTTCCCGGGCATTACGCAGGGATACCCCGGAGGATTCCAGACCCACGACCTGCTCGAAAGCACCGGACTCCAGAAGTCGCTGCAACAAGGCCCCGGAACCACATCCCAGATCCAGGACCTGTTGTGCTCCACTTCCTTGCAGCAGGGAAGTAACGTGATCGAGGCGGACTTCGTGGAGGGCGCTGGTCTGGGTATCCATAATCTCAGCCTATGCTGCCGGTTTGACGAGTCACAATGCCGGAATCGGCTAAAGCGGTTACATTGGAAGCTGATTGTACGCGAATTGCGGAGCCCCCATGGCGGAAACCCCTCTGGAACACAGCCACCAACCCGAAGCCATCCGTGAACGCCTGGCGAAGCAGCCCGGCCAGAGCTACCTGAGCGATGCCATACTGGGTGGCATCGACGGCTGCGTCACGACCGTCGCCGTCATCGCCAGCGTGGCGGGTGCCGGCCTGCCTGGGATGATCGCGTTCGTGCTCGGCATCGCCAGCCTGATCGCGGATGCCTTCAGCATGGGCGTGAGCAACTACCAGGCGGTCAAGAGCCAGGACGATGCCCGGGAGCAGCTTCGGGACCAGGAAGAACGCCACATCCGTTTCGCGCCTGAGGGCGAACGCGAGGAGATCCGCGAGATTTTCCGACAGAAAGGTTTCGAGGGGGATACGCTGGAACAGGTGGTGGACACCATCAGCGCCGACAAACGCCTGTGGGTGAACACCATGATTCAGGAGGAGTTTGGCTACGCCCTTTCCGGTCCAGCGCCTTTGAAGGCCGCCCTGGCCACTTTCTGGGTCTTTATCGCCGTCGGGCTGATTCCGCTGCTGCCCTTTCTGCTGCCATTCCTTGCCGGTCTGGAGATGTTCCTGGTCAGCGGTATCACGGCCATTGTCGCATTGTTCGGCGTTGGCTGGGTCAAAGGCCAGATCCTGGGTATGGCCCGTCTCCGCGCGGGCCTGGAAACGCTCGCCATGGGCGGCGGCGCTGCACTGCTCGCCTTTCTGCTGGGCTTTGTCTTTGAACCCATGCTGGGCGAGCTCAGGCTTGGCTGAACGCTGAGGCCGGTGGCCCTGGTTCATACCCCGAACGACGCCAGGATCGGACAGGGCCCTGAATCATCCGCTTCACACTCCGCTGCCAGTTGCTCCAGCGAATCGCGGGCCTGCTGCAGTTCCTGAATCCTGACATCAAGCGCTTCAATACGGTTCCGTGCAAGCTCCCGTGCACGGTGATGATCATGGCCGGCATCCAGGCCAATAAGCTCCCTGATCTCCATCAGCGAGAACCCAGCCGCCTGAGCCTTGCGGATGAACTGAAGGCGGCGCAGGTCCTCATTCCCATAGTGGCGCACGCCACCACCGTCACGCTCGGGGGTCTCAAGCAACCCTTTGCGCTGATAGAAACGGACGGTCTCAACCCCGACGTCGCAGGCCGCGGCGAGTTTTCCGATGGTCAGTGTGGTTTTATCGGTTGCCGGCTCTTGACTCTGTACCATGGTACGGAGTTTACCTTGATTCCATGGTTAAGCCCATAGGGTTATATTCCAAGCAGTCGTACACCCTGAAGCTGCTCAGACGAAGCGGGTAGGAGAAGCGCCCATGAACACCAGGACCCATGAATACGACCTCACCATCGAAGGGCTCAATTGCGGCGGTTGTGTCAGCAAGACCGAGAAAGCGCTGACCGGCATCACCGGCGTGGATGAAGCCAGCGTGAATCTGGCCACGGGCCGGGCGCGCGTCGAGGCGCAGGATGACGTGTCGTTTCAGGCCCTGCGGGAAGCCGTTCAGCAGGCCGGCTTCAATGTGGCCACTGAGCGCCTGCGCTTCCAGATCACCGGCATGCACTGCGGTTCCTGTGTCAGCCGCGTGGAGGAAGCCGCCCGGACCGCCCCCGGCGTGGTGGACGCCAGCGTCAACCTGGCCACCGAGAAGGCCACGGTGGAGGTAGTGGCCGGCACGATCAGCGCCGAGGAGCTGGCCCGCGCCATCAGCGAGAGCGGTTACCAGGCGAGCCCGATCCGCGAGGAGACCACGGGTGAAGAGCAGGAGGACACCCAGGCAACGGAAGCCCGGACCCTGAAACGTTCCGTGGCGGTGGCGGCAGTGTTCACAATGCCCATCTTCATTCTTGATATGGGCGCCCACTTCATCCCGGCCTTCCATGAATGGCAGATGCAGGCCATCGGCCAGCAGACGCTGTTTTACCTGTTCTTCGTTCTGGCGACCATTGTCCTCTTCGGCCCCGGCCTGCGCTTCTTCCGCCAGGGCCTCCCCGCGCTGCTGCGCGGCGGGCCGGACATGAACTCACTGGTGATGCTCGGCGCTTCGGCGGCCTGGGGCTACTCGGTGGTGGCCACCTTCCTGCCCTCGGTACTCCCCGAAGGCCAGGTGCAGGTGTATTACGAGGCCGCTGCCGTGATCGTGACCCTGATTCTGGTTGGACGCTACATGGAGGCACGGGCAAAGGGCCGTACAGGGGAGGCCATCAAGCGGCTGCTCACCCTCCAGGCGCGCACCGCCCGCGTGATCCGTGACGGCGACGCCCAGGAGATCGCCATTGAGGACGTGGTCCAGGGCGATACAGTCCAGGTACGGCCCGGCGAGAAGATCCCGGTGGACGGCACCGTGACCGGCGGTGGTTCCTGGGTGGATGAATCCATGATCACGGGCGAGCCGGTACCAGTTGAGAAAGCCGAGGACGACGAGGTCGTGGGCGGTACCATCAACCAGTCCGGCAGCCTCACCTTTACGGCCACCCGCGTGGGTAATGACACCACCCTGCAGCAGATCGTGCGCATGGTGGAGGAAGCCCAGGGCTCCAAGCTGCCCATCCAGGCGCTGGTGGACCGGGTCGCCGGGGTTTTCGTTCCCGTGGTCATGGCGGCCGCCGCCCTGACCTTCGGCATCTGGCTGCTGTTCGGGCCGGACCCGGCACTGAGCTTCGCGCTCATCAACGCGGTCGCAGTACTCATCATCGCCTGCCCCTGCGCCATGGGCCTGGCCACGCCCACCTCCATCATGGTGGGCACCGGCAAGGGCGCCGAGATGGGCATTCTCTTCCGCCGGGGCGACGCCCTGCAGCGGCTGCGCAACACCGAAGTCGTCGCCTTCGACAAGACCGGCACGCTTACCCGCGGCCAGCCGGAGCTGACGGACTTTGAGGTGATGGGGGATCAACCGGAGAACGAACTGCTGCGGCTGGTCGCCAGCGTGGAACAGGCCTCGGAGCACCCCATTGCCCGGGCCATTGTGGCGGCCGCCGAGGCGCGCGAGCTGAGCCTTTCGGAAGTGTCCGATTTCGATACGGCCACCGGCAAGGGCGTCATTGCCCGGGTTGATGGCCAGGAAGTCGCCCTGGGTGGTGCCGGCTACATGAAGGAGCTGGGCGTGCCCACCGAGCAGGCCGGCAACACGGCGGAACAGCTGGGCAACCAGGGCCGCACGCCGCTCTACGCCGCCGTGGACCGGCAGCTGGCCGCGGTGATCGCGGTTGCGGAC
>JBNJEG010000164.1:0-4744 GCA_051745655.1 Pseudomonadota bacterium | reverse complement strand
TTCGAGGGCACCCAGCAGATCCAGAACCTGATCATTGCCCGGAGGCTGCTGGGGCTCAGCTCGAGTGAGTTGCGGTAATCAGAAGTTGTAGTTCGCCTGAAGCCCGAAGCTGTGCAGGTCCCCCTGGGTACTGCCTTCCAGGCGATGCAGCGTGTGCGCCGGGTTTTCGCGCGGGCTGACGTCGCTCTCCTTGATGCGGCTGAGCGCGTAGCCCATATCCACACTCAGGCGCTCGCCGACGGTATAGCTGGCGCCCAGGCCGAGAATGATGCGGTCGTTGTCCGGGCCTCGGGGTGTCCGGAAGTCCGGATCCTCGAGCGGCGACTCATCGTAGCTTGCCCCGGTGCGCAGGGTCAGCTGCGGTGACCACTGATAACTCAGGCCCAGGCCATAACGCATGCTGTCTTCGAAGTTCAGAGGCTGGACCAGGTCCCGGCGGCGCAGGTCCTCGCCCATGCCCCCGATGTCCTCGCCACCCCGAACGGGCGCGCTGGTATCCGCGTTGTCCGCGGTCTGGCCGTTCTCATCGATCGCATACTCAAGCCGGATCTCATCAAAGATGCTCCAGTTGATGTAGGAGGCCGAGCCCATCACTGCCCAGCGATCCAGGAATTCATGATGGAAACTCAGGGTCGCGACCTCCGGGAAGCTGACCCGCGAGTAGAGATCGCCGCCCTGGGCGCCGCGCTTGTCGAAAGCGGCACCCACGTTCTCAACCCTGTCGGGACCGACGAACTGCTCGGCATCGTTGAGAAGGCTCTGCTTGTACTCCTCGGTCAGCGGCCGTTTGGCTTCCCCTTCCGCCATGTGGTCGGTCCGGCTGCGGAAGTTGAAGCCAATCCGGGTCTGTTCAGAGGGCTCCCAGAGCACGCCGAAGCTGAAGCCATAGGCGATGCTGTCGATGGCAATATCGTTGTACAGGTCGTTGCGGTCCGGCTCATTGGCCGGCAGGAAAACGTCATAGACCGCATCGATATCGTCCTGGCTGATATCGCCCGAACTCTCCGCCTGCTGCTCAAGGGTTGCTTCCGCCACCAGGTAACCGAGGTCAATCTGGTTGGTCAGCGTTGCTTCGTACATCTGGACCACGGCACCCAGGCCGATGGATACGGTGTCGGAGAGCTCAGTGGCGATGGTCGGATTGAGGTTGACCGTGGTCTGCTCTGTTTCTTCAGCGTGGTAGCGACCCTGCCAGCCGTCGGGAAAGTCACTGCCGGAACCGAAGGGCGCATAGAGCCCGATGCCCACCGCCGTCTGGTCATTCACCTGGTGTGAGAAATAGAGGTGGGGCACCGCGGTCACGGCCTTGCTGGAGGCGTTGCCCGGGGCATCCGGGTCACGCAGGCTGCGGTCGACGCCGTAAGTATTCTCGATCTTCTCGGCGTAGAGCGTGCCCTCGTACTCAAGGTCCGCGTAAATGGCTGACACGCCGCCGCTGAACTGGTCGCCTTCCAGACGTGTCAGGCCCGCGGGGTTATGGGCAATGGCCGAGGCATCCTCCACCAGCGCGGCGGTGCCCGCGAAGCCGTGGCTCAGTTCCTTGACGCCGTGCTGGTTCAGTTCGAGGCCAGCACCCTGTGCCTTGGACACAGCGAGTGCGAGCACGCAGACGGGTACGTGAAGTCGTTTCAGGCTCATGGGTCTGATTCCTGTCGGTATGATTGGAATTGGGAATTCAGGGCAGGGCGGCCCAGGCCGGGCCGCCCGGATTCATTGAGACTTACTGGGTCTCGACCTTGTCGGCGTCGTTGATCTCCAGTTGCTGCCCCTGATTGTTCAGGAAGCTGCCAATCTGATGCTGCATCTCTTCGTAGGGGTCGAGGCTCTCGTCATAGTCCTCACCCTCGTACGGGAAGCCCGCCACGTTGCCTGCCGGCTCGTCCGCCTCGTTCAGGGGCAGCAGGAAGGAGGCGTGATCCCCGTAGCGGAAGCTGACGCGGGTCTGCAGGGGCGCTCCGTTCTCACCGACGGTGATGCCGTCTCCACTCTGTCCAGCCGGGTGGTGGCTCAGCCCCATCGCTTCGGCCAGCGGCGTGCTGCCGGCGGTGGGCCAGCCGTCTACGGTGGGCGGCAGGACAAGGTCCGCGTCGCTCGGGGTCGCGGTGCCGTCACTGCCGTCGTTGCCAACGATCTGGGCCATGTAGACCGGACGGTCTTCGGTTTCTCCATCGGGGGTCGACCGGGTGGTGATGGCTTCCGCATGGTTCAGGGGTTCGACCGGATCGATGGCTGCGGAAACCACATTGAAGAACCGGTAATAGTTCTCATCCCCCGGCTGCAGGTCGGCTTCCGCCAGCCCTTCCCGCAGGACCGGACCGATGGTCTCGGAGCCTTCCAGGGTGCGCATGATGCCGCCGGTCGGCGCCATGAAGGATGCGCTCCTGATTTCCTGATCGTAGGCCAGGAAGGGGGCAGCGACGATGTTGCCGACGGAGTGGCCGAGGAAATGGATTTCATCGCTGTTGATCACATCATCAAATGATTCATTGTCGCAGCCCGCTTCAGTGGCCTCGCCGATCAGCCAGCTGAGAGGGCCCTGAAATCCGTCGATCAACTCAACGTCTACACAGATCTGTTCCGTGTAACCGGCGCGCACATAGTGGGCAATCATTGCAAGGTCGAGGGCAGCCTGACGCATGATGTCACGCTGGAGCAGCGGGTTGTTCGGAACCAGGAAATGCTCGCCTGATGGATCCACTTCCGGGCGGAACTGAACTTCTTCCTCCTCACCGTCCTCGCCCACCTGCTGAGCTCCTTCTGTCGCGATCTTGTCTTCATATTCCGAACGATCGACGGCATTGGCGTAGAAAGTACGCTCGTGATGGACAGGCAAGCGGTCCTGACCGGTGAGGAAACCTTCGAAGCTGTCGCTGTCGACAGCGTCCATGGCTGCGTTCACCCGGGTTGCGTGTAGGTCTACCCGCTGAGCGTCGGTGTCATTGTTGATGTCGAGCTGGTGCAGGACCATGCCGTGCATGGGCATGTCGATGGCCATGACCGCGAATCCCTGCTCGGCAAGCTGGTCGGCGATTGCCAGTGCGGTTGAGCGGTCCTGTTGGATGGCATGCTGGAAGATGACGAGCGGGAAGCCGCCTTCCGGTGGCTCACCGGTGGGAGTCGCCATGACTGCCGGCACCTGTTGCAGGCTCTTGGCCTCGGGAACCTCGGCGACACCCTCGTCCGCGAGCAGACCCAGGGCCTCATCGGAATTACAACTGCTGCTGGCACAATCCCACTTGGAGTCCAGGAATACATCATCGGTGGTGGGGACTCCATCTTGGTTAACCTCTGGGGCAGCCAGGCCATAGGGAAGGACGACGGTTCCTGGCCAGATCTGGGCTTCACCACCAGGGGTCGCGGGGGCGTCATCGAGCGGGACCGAGCCTGCATCCAGGAAGTGCATGGCGGCGAAACCATCACCGTCGGCTTCAGCTTCCGCCGCCATCTCTTCAAGCGCCGCTTTGGTGGCATCAGCCGTAGCTGTAAAGGTCCTGTCCTCACGCTGGGTCGTAATCCCCCAACCCATGATCATATCCCCACGGTCCAGGCCGTTGGCGGCTTCCGCTACTGGGGCGATGGCACGGTTGGTCATGCACTGGAGAAAGGCTTCATCGTCGATATTGTCGTTGCCGCACTCATCAAGCCGGCCCTCGCCCCGGGCGACGGACCACTCGATCGGGCTTGCCACGCGGTTGCCGTCGGTGTCACGGACGCCGTCGGTGATGATGGCCGCGTAGGTGGCGTCATGCGCCAGTGCCCGCTTCGGGATGATCTTGATCCGGTAGGGGCCCTCACCGTCACTGTTCAGGTACCGGACCTCAAAGTCCTCGCCGCCGACAAGTTCCTTTTCAACCGCAACGCCCTGGGTGCGTTCCGGGTAGGTGTCGCCCTCGGTTTCCAGCTTGAAGACCCGGACTGTCTCACCGGCGACCAGGGAGCTGTCATCCACGTCGTTGGTGAACTCCAGGCGCCACTCCGCAATGGTGGAGAACCCGTTGAGGTCATTGAGCCCCTCGATCAGCGCCGCCGAGTCAGGGTCGTTCTCATCGATCGGTGCGTTAAGGGTACCGTCCAGCTCCGCATCGTCAGCCGCCTCGAAGAGCAGATTGTTGGGGAAGGGGATAACCTGGTTGGCCGGGTCAAAGTTGACGGATGTGGTACGGGAGAGTGGGGCATCCTCGCCGCCTGTGGCATCGCTGCCAACGTTTCCGTTACTGGTCACGTCGTCGCTGGTCGCCTCGGAACCGGTATCAAGACAACCGGCAAGGCCGAGACTCAGGGCGGCGACCGCGGGCACCAGATACTGACGAACGGATTGGCTGGGCATTATTATTACTCCGAATGAACTGCAAGTAATGCGCATTCTCCACAGCCGGGACTCGATGGGTATGGCTTACAGTTCGTAACAAGCGGTCACAATGGTCAACGGTTTACAGATCAAAAAATCTGTGAATGGGAAATTCTGTAAAAATGGGTTCGCTGGTGATCAGGGAATCATCGCCCGGAGATTTTTCGTGATCGGTGTCACGGATTTGAGGGGAAGGAGTATGATTGACGTTCGCCATGGTGATCACAAAAACCGATCAACAAAGCTTTTCTAATAGGAAAAATCTCTGTTTTTTGCTGCATTGCCTGACCCTCTGCGCTCGGGGAGAATAGCCGCGCCTTACCAACAACCGGAGGAACCATCACCGTGAAAGCCGTTTTCCTGGATGCCGACACCCTTGGCTCGGACGTGGACCTG
>JBNJEG010000163.1:0-4745 GCA_051745655.1 Pseudomonadota bacterium | reverse complement strand
TCATCGGCGCTTTCGAGACGATGGTCTGCCCCTGGGCAAAAACCTGCCCCAGGAGGCTTTCCGGTGTGCTCAGGGTCATGTTGCCGGCGCGCAGCTGTTCCATCAGCTCCTCGGATTCAGGGCTCCAGGAGAGGTCGGTGATTGCATGGATCTTGAGCGCCGTCTGGTCGTCCTCGTTGGGGATCACCTCGCCGATCAGGCCATAGTCGCTCTGCGTCAGATCCCGCAGGGCATCAAGCAGGAAGGTCCAGAGCCGGTCCCCGGAGATCAGCGCCTCGTAGTCGGTCAGCCCCTGGTGGAGGACCTCAAGCAACCGACTCTGGCGGTCACGCTCGCGCTCGCGCTCGCGCAGCTCCTCGTTGATACGCCAGTACTCGGTCACGTCGTGCGCCACGCTCACGATGCCGTGAATCGCACCGTTGGCATCGAACAGCGGCGACTTACTGATGCGGAGCCGACGGCCATCGGTATTGTCGAACGTCAGGGTCTCCGGCTGGCCGCTGTTAAGGAGACGCTCATTGGCGGCTTCGGCCTCCCCCAGAAATGCCGTCGGGTAGAGGTCGGACGCGGTCAGCCCTTCAACCTGCTCCTGTCCACGCTGCTGTGCCAGCGACCGGCTGGCTTCGTTGGCGAGCAGGTAGTACCCCTCGCGATTTTTCACATAGATCGGGTCCTGGGAGGCATCGATGATGGAGCGCAGAAAGGCGCGTTCCCGCCGGGATTCCGCCTCGGCCTCCCGGATGTCACTGAGATCTGTGAGAACAACCATGAACTCACTCTCCGTGTCGTCGGCGAGCGAGACCTGGCTGAGCGTCGCCTGCACGGGCACTGCGGTTCCATCCTTGAGCAGGGCGCCGGTCTCCCGGGTGATCTGGGGGTGATCCGCGTCGTCAGCCTGGAACTCAGGCAGGATGTGCTGCAGCGGCAGGTTATGCAGTTCCGCTTTGTCGCGGCCCAACAGCTTGAGCGCGAAGGGGTTGGCATCCTGTATCAGACCGTCGTCGTTGATGCGGATGATGCCCACCGAGGCGCCCGCGATCAGCGTCCCATAACGGGCATTCGAGATCAGCGCCTGGCGATGCTCTTCCTCCTGGCTCCGCCGGGCGAGCTGAAAGCGCAGGAGCTCCTCCGCCTGCTGGGCAAGCCGGGAAAGGGTCCATTGATCGGATTCTGAAAGGCTTCGGGGTGAGTCATCCAGAAGACAGAGGCTGCCCACAATGCCATCACCTTCCGGGCGCAGGGGCATGCCGGCGTAGAACCGGATGCCCGGCTCCCCGCAGACAATGGGCTTGTTCAGGAAACGGGCGTCGAGAGTCGCGTCCTCGCAGATCAGGGGTGCATTGTCGGCGATCATCTCGGTGCAGAAACTGTCTTTCCGGGGCATCTCATCGAGGGGATCGGGTCCGGCGCGTGACTTGATCCACTGGCGATCAGCTCCGACCAGAGTGATCACTGCAAGACGGACTCCGAAGAGGTGGCGTGCCAGCTCAGTCAGGCGGTCAAAGGCCGACTCCGCGCCGGTATCCATAAGGCCAAGCCGGTCCACTGCGGCCAGGCGTGTGGATTCATCGGTCTGCGGCGTGGTCATAACCACCGAAACTCCTCAACTGACGTAATCATGCAATACTGTGGCATTTTTAAGTGGGCCGAACATTTGTTCAATCTTTTACAATCATGGCCGATTCGGCCAATTGCCCTCGCCTCACCGGTTGCTACGGTTGAAGGTAGCAAAATTGAAACTGGCTTAAGGGGGGCCGGGTGCAGCGAGGCCTGACACTGATTGAGCTCATCGTGACCATGGCACTGATGGCCCTGATCCTCGGCATGGCCATTCCCGTCAGCCGGAACATTATGGCCTCGAGTGAGCTGACCGCCACCGCCAATGCCATGGTGGGGGTCCTGAACGAAGCCCGTGTGCAGGGTATACGCAGGAACCGGACAGTCTGGATCTCCCCCGGCGTAGGCAGTAATGGCGTGACGGAATGGCAGAACGGGATACACGCCACTGTGGGCGCGCCGCAGGAATTCCTGGACCAGACGGTCTTTCTGCGGGCGGTTGGGGGCATTGATGATCGCCTGAGAGTCACGGTTGACGGGGCCGACACCACCCAGGATGCGTTCGGCTTCAGCCCCGAGGGGTTCCTGGTCAATGCGGACCGGGTGGACTTTGTGCTGTGCAACAGTGTCGCCCCCTCCAACAGCCGACGGGTACGGATCAATCTTGGGGGGCAGATCGAGACCACGGACATCCAACGTGATGAGTGTGACGCGTCATGAGACGCCAGAAGGGCCTGACATTGCTCGAGGTGCTGATCTCGGTGCTGTTGCTGTCCATCGGTATCCTCGGGGTGGCCGGTCTGCAGCTGCATGCCCTGCGTTCCTCCACGGAGGCGGATCTGCGCAGCCAGGCGCGTCTCCAGGTGCGGGACATGATCGAGCGGGTGCGTATGATGCCCGAGCAGCGCGAGGCCTTTCGGGTTAAGGAGAGCAACTGCGCCGAGGGCAGTACGCCCGGGGGCAGCAGTTTTGTGGCCAATGAACTGAACAACTGGTGTCGTGCCGTGGCGCGCGGCCTGCCCGGCGGGCAGGGTGAGATCGATGTCAGCGGTAATGACATCCGGGTCCGGGTGAGCTGGCTGGAGCGCGCGGCACCGGATTCCCAGGATTTCAGCCAGGATGAGCGCGAGCGCACCGAGTATTCGCTGAGTGCCATCATTCGGGAGAATGAGTGATGCCCGGACAGCAACGCAGACGCAACAGGCAGGCCGGGATGACGCTGGTGGAGATCATGATTGCCATGGTGCTGGGGCTGCTGGTGCTGATGGCGATCGTCCAGATCTTCGTTGGGCAGCGCCAGACGTTTGCGCTCGCCCAGGCCACCAACCATGTGCAGGAGTCAGGGCGGATTGCCCTTGAGTTTCTCTCCAGGGCCGGGCGCAATGCCGACTACTGGGGCTGCCTCGAGGATGCGTCCGGGCTGGAGAGCAACCTGAAAAGCGGCGGCGCCCAGTCCGCCGCCTTTGATTTCAATCGCGGCCTCGGGGTGTACAGCGGTCCCATGGACGATATGGGCGACCTGAACGCGGTGGCGGATTCGGATGTGGTGGTCTTTCGCGGGGCCAACGGGGGCAACTCCGCGCGGGTGGACACCGACGCTACCAACAGTGGCGGCCTGAAGACCGTGGGTGGACGGGACCTGACCCGTTACTTCGAGCCTGGCGACCTGATGGTGGTTGCCGACTGTGAAGGTGGCGAGATCTTCCAGGCGACTGCGGTGAGCGAACAGCAGGTACGCCACCAGCCCGGTGCCAACATGACCCCGGGCAACCAGAACAACCAGCTCGAGACCGACCCCGGCACGGGCGCACGCCTGATGAGCGTGAGCACCCAGCGGTTCTTCGTGGCTGATACGGGTGACGGACGCTCCTCGCTGATGGTGCAGGCGGTCACTGAGTCCTCTGGCGGCGGCCCCGGCGGTGGTGGCACGACCACAGATCTGGGCCCGCCCCGGGAGGTGGTTTCCGGGGTGGAGTCGATGCGGGTCATGCTGGGCCTGGATACCAATGGTGACGATGCCATTGACACCTGGGAGTCGGCCCCGGCCCAGGGCGGCGACGAGTCGGTGCTGGACGAGGCCCTGGGGCTGCGGATCAGCCTGCTGGTGCGTTCGCCGGGCAGGGAGGTGACCGAGGAGGCGCAGTCCTATTGCTTCCCGGCCTGGCGGGACTGTTCGGACAGTGGTGAAGGGCTGGTCACCGCGGACGACCGCCATCTCTACCGGGTCTATTCCAGTTCCATGACCATCCGCAACCGGATGACGGAGTGACGCATGCGGCGGATGACCGGAAAACCGTCCCAACAGCGTGGCGCCACGCTCATCATGACCCTGCTGATACTGCTGGTGGTCTCGCTGCTGGCGATCAGCAGTGCCGAACGCGCCACTCTCCAGGACCGCATGGTGGGCAGCCAGCGTGACGCGGACATCGCGTTCGAGATGGCCGAAGACGCACTGCGCGAGGCGGAGAAACTGCTCGAGACTGGCCAGGTCACGCCCGCGGATTTCGGCTCCGAGGGCCCCTTCTACAGCCAGGGCGAGGCTCCGGACCCCTTCCGCAGTGAAACCTGGGAGGCAGGCGGGGGCAGCCGTGAGGCGACCGCCACCCATAACCGGTGGGTCGAACAGTACAGCGACGTCACCATCCCCCGTTTCATCATCGAGCGCATCGGCCGGATCGGCGACGGGGATGACGGCGGGGTCATGGTGGGTGGCCGTCAGCAACTGGCGACCGGCGCGCAGATGGAGGGCTACCGTATCCTGGCCCGCTCGCGGGGCGCGACCGGGCACAGTGATCGCATACTGGAGGGGTATTTCGCGGCGGATCTGAGATGATCCGCTGTCCCCGACAACAATAATAAGCAATGATTCAGAGAAGGGCAGGGTTAACCATGGCGGTAACAGCAGTACGGGACAGAATCCTGAAGTATCTGCTCGGAGTCAGCCTGCTGGTTCCGATGATGGCGCCCGGCGCGGAAGACAGCGGCTTCGCCCAGTCGCCGCTGTTCCTCAACGAGCCGGCGGCGGACACCATGGCGTTTGCGCTGGATGACTCCGCCAGTGCCGACCTCGAGATTGTGCTGCCGCAGACGAACCGTGGCGCCTTCGAACAGGGCGGGTTCAATCGCTGGTTCGGCGAGCTGCTCTCCGACGACACCCTGCTGCAGTCACTGCGCGATACCCTGCTGAC
>JBNJEG010000162.1:0-4777 GCA_051745655.1 Pseudomonadota bacterium | reverse complement strand
GCGACCCCGGTGAGGCTCTGGCGCCCCTGGAAATGACGCCGATACCAGATAACGAACCCCGGGGTCAGCACCAGTGCGGCGCCCATGAAGATCAACACCTGGGCGGTCAGGCTGGGCACGCCGACCAGCGTCACCAGAACAACAACCAGGGCGCTGGCCGCCAGGGCCAGCATGATGAAGTGGGCGCCTGTCAGTTCCAGGCCGGCAAGCACAATTGCCAGCAACAGCCAGATCTGCCATACCGCCATAGGATGTCCCTTCTCTGTTCACGTGCCCGGTAACCGGAAAAAGACGTTCAAGTATCGGGGGTCAGGAATGGCGAGTAAAGTCCCGGAGCTCCTGGAGCGGCCTGAGGCGGTATCCCGTTGGCAGGGCATTAATTAGTACCTACACTTAATAGACGCAGGTCGTCCGAGGCAGTATGCCCATGAAACGCTGGTTGCCATTGAGCATCCTATTACTGGTACTCGGCACTGGCATGCCTGATTCCAGCATTGGCTCCCAGCCGGAACGCATCGTAACCTGGGGCGACTGGGGCGCCTTCGTGGGGCGGGACCTGCCAGGCAAGGGCATTGCCAGCCAGATTGTCACGGAAGCCTTCCGGGACATCCACGAATCCATCCCCATTGATTTCCACCCCTGGCCCCGAGCCTATAAAGAGGCTCTGGAAGGCAATTACCTGGCTGCCTTCCCCTATGCGAAAAGCGAGGAACGCCTGGAGGACTTCCATTTCTCGGACCCCCTGTTTACAACCACCATCCGCCTCTTCATTTCCCAGAACCAGCCATTGCAGCCACAAGCGGCGCAGAAGCTTGAAAGGCCACGCGTGTGCATACCGAAAGGCTACAATAAAGCGGTCGCCAGGGACTGGTTCGATCCGTCATCACTGATTCTGGAACGCCCCCGGGCGATGAAGAACTGCATGCGGATGCTGGCCCGGGGGCGCGTTGACTATGTCCTCGCCTCCCAGGACGTCGGCTGGTACGTCATCCAGAACGAGCCTGACCTGCATCTTCCGGATTTCCGACACCTGCCCCGGACCCAGGAGCGTTCCGTCCACATTATGGTGAGCCGCAGGCTGGAGAACGGCGATAAGCTGATCGAGCAGATCAACACGCGGCTCGCCGAGATGCGCTCCAATGGCCGGATCAAGACACTATTCAGAGACTACAACCGCTTCCCAGGGCGCTGACCCGGAGCCTTCACCGCCCCCAGAGCCGCTTCATGATCCGGCGGGTAACCGCCGCGGGCATGGCCCCCGAGGCGGACCAGAGCCCCTTCATCCGCAGGGATACCGGCCGGTGGAGGTCGCCACCGCCACGGGTGACCGCCCACACCTCCGCAGCGACATTCTCCGCACTCAGATTGACGCCCATGCTGTCGAACATGCCGGAACCGGACTGATTGGCGTGCACCATACCGGTCGCCACAAAGGGCGGCATCAGGTCGCAGATCCGGATGTCGTAGGCCTGCCATTCAATATCCAGCGCCTCGGTCATGGCACGCACGGCATGCTTGGTGGCGGAATAGGACGCGAAATCCGGCGTGCCGTAGATGGCGGAGGCGGAACTCATGTTCACCACCTGTGCTCCGGGCGTATCGCGCAGCCAGGGGAAGGCCGTGTGGAGCACGTTGAGCAGCCCGGTCAGGTTCACGTCCACCAGGGCCTTGTGATCCTCCAGCGGAATCTCTTCGAAGCGCCCTACCCGGAGCAGCCCCGCGTTATTGTGGAGCACATCCAGCTGCCCCTCGGTCCGGGCGGTAAAGCCAGTCAACGCCTGGCGCACCGAGGCCGCATCGGTGACGTCCATGACGTGTACGCTGCAGTTGGCCTGCCCCAGCCCTTCCTGGAGTGAGCGCAATGCCGCCTCGTCCCGGTCCGCCGCACCCACGAACCAGCCCTGGCCGGCAAAAAGTTGGGCCGTGGCGCGGCCGATTCCGGCGCCGGCCCCGGTGATGAAAATCGTTTTCATGAGCCTCTCCCTGTCTGAACGTCAGCCGAGTATAACCGGCGCACCGGGGCCCGGCGGAATGCCCAGAGCGACCCAGACCGCCAGTAATAACGGCCACACCAGGGCAAAGGCGATGGCGTAGGGAAGCATCAGCGCCATCAGGGTGCCGATCCCCGCCTCCGGCCGCCAGCGCTGCACGAAGGCCAGGACGATGACCCAGTAGGGGTTGAGCGGCGTGATGATGTTGGTGACCGAGTCCCCGATGCGGTAGGCCGCCTGGGTGAGCTCCGGGCTCAACCCGGCCTGCATCAGCATGGGCACGAACACCGGCGCCAGGAAGGCGTACTTGGCGGAGGCGGAACCAATGAAGAGGTTGGCCAGCATGGCGATCAGGATGAAGCCGACAGCCAGGACCGGCGCCGGCACCGCCAGCGATGCCAGCCACTGGCCGCCGGTGATCGCCAGCAGCAGCCCGAGCTGGCTGTAGTTGAAGGCCTCAATGAACTGGGCGGCAACGAAGGCCAGCACAATGTAGGGCGCCAGAGCAGCGATGGTGTCCGACAGCATACGCGCCACATCGTGGTTGCTGTTCAGGGTACCGGCGGCAAAGCCATAGGCCAGCCCGGGCAGGAGGAACAGGACCAGCAGCAGCGGCACCATGGCCTCGACCCAGCGGGCGAAATTCTCCCCTTCGCCGTGCAACGGGGCGCCGGGCACCAGTACCGCCGCTATTACCAGCCCAAGGGTGATCACGAACAAGGCACCGGCTGCCCGGAGCCCGCGAACCGGATCATCGCCCGCATCGCGGTCGGCTTCCACGCCACCCTCTCCGGCGAGCTCAACCCCCGCCTGCCGTGGTTCCACGATGCGGGCCGTCACCCACCAGCCCACCAGGGCCAGCACCAGGGTCGAGACGATCATCAGCCACCAGTTGGCGGTCACCGCCACCGCGTAATCCGGGTCCAGTATGCGCGCGCCGGCCTCGGTCAGCCCCGCAAGCAGCGGGTCCAGGGCCGTGATCACCAGGTTCGCGCTGAACCCGGCGGACACGCCTGCAAAGGCCGCCGCCAGCCCGGCCAGGGGTGAGCGCCCGGCCGCGTGAAAAAGGATTGCCGCCAGCGGCGGGAGCACCACGTAGCCCGCATCGAGGGTGACCGAGGACAGGATGCCCAGCAGCACGACCATGGGGGCCAGAAGCGCCCGGGGTGTCAGTTTCAGAAGCCGGGCCAGCAGGGCAGGCAGCAGGCCGGAGCGCTCCGCCACGCCGATGCCGAGCATGGCCACCAGCACCAGGCCCAACGGCGGGAACTGCATGAAGTTCTCCACCAGGTGCGAGAGCAGCCACCATAGGCCGTCGCTCTCGAGCAGCCCCCGCGCCTGGACCAGTTCACCCTCGTCACTGGCACCTGCGGGCTTGCGCACGGACCAGCCCGCCCAGGCGGCCACCTGGGCCAGCACCATGACCAGCCCCAGTGCCATGGCGAACAGGGTCACCGGGTGCGGCAGAGCATTCCCCGCGCGTTCGATCCGGTCCAACCAGCGGGTGGAAGGGGTTGCCTGGGTCATGTCACCGCCCCGTAGCGCAGGACGTGCCCGGGGTAGATGGCGAGTTCACTCTCCTGGCGAGCGGCATCCGGGTCCTGCTGGACCGGTGTCTGCAGGATGCGTTCAACATAGTCCTCCGGGAACCCATTCTCCCAGGCACCGATGAGCACATGGGCGCGGTACCAGCTGTAAGGCGTCAGTGAGGGGTCCACATCCGTGGCGGCGTACATCCGCGCCTCGAGCGTGTCACCGTCCGGAGTTTGCGGCTGGATCAGGGCCTCGTCATAACCTTTGCCGAGGCCTTCGATACGATCCAGGACCGGTTTGTCAGCTTCGGGGATGTCGTACACCACGCCCACAACCCAGTCATCGGGGTCGCCGGTATGGAGGGCATCGCACTTCGCCGAGTGATCCTCCAGGCTGCGTTTGTGGAAGACCAGCCGGTGATGGCGGAGCCAGGCGACACTCCGGAAGCGCGATTCCGGGACCCGAGCCTGAAGCCGGCGGATGGACATGTTCGAACCATAGGCGAAACAGAGCATGCAGCGACCTGCCGGATTGCGTTGGACGGAATCCGGAAACTGCCACGATTGGGAATCATGGGCAATACATTCGTGGCGCTTACCGCCTGACTCAGTGCTGGGCGGGCCGGTAACCCAGCCGGAAGCCACCCCAGTGCCTGCCGTTCACGTAGATCGGCACCGAGAGGTCGTGCATGATCTCGCCCGTATCCCGTCGATAGGTCTGCAGCAGCATATCCCGGGTGTGATTGCCGCAACGGCCGCCCGTACGGTCATTGAACAGACGCTTGCTGCGGCTCTTCACCAGATCCACAGACGGATCCCCGGTGGGTTCATGGGCGAAGACATTATTGTGGGTGGGGACATAGCCGTCCGGCGCCGTGGTGATGGCAAACACCAGCGGCTCCAGCGACGCCACCACCGGTTCCTGGATGGCGGGCAGGTGTTTGTCGGTAAAGGCATCGAAAGGACTGTGGTATTTCTGGGGCTCGGTCTCCGGGATGGGCGTCCGGTCACGGCTGAACAGCTGATCCTGGGTCAGTTCCCCCCGTTCCAGCGCCGTCTCAAAGCAGCGCCCGACCCGGGCTGCACCGTCCTTGGCGGCCTCGTAGAAGGCGCGGTGGTAACTCTCGGAACTGTTGAGCGCGAACTCGGCGTTGGTCTGCTCGGCCAGCTCCATCAGGCGTGAGGCCTGCTGTGCCAGTTCAGCGACGGCCTCGTCGCTGTCGCGCATCTCATCACGCAGGCTCTCGATGGAGC
>JBNJEG010000161.1:0-4837 GCA_051745655.1 Pseudomonadota bacterium | reverse complement strand
GCTTTCATTCAGGGGAGGCATCCATGGCAAGACACGGGCTGAAAGTGCTGTTCTGCCTGCTCATCGTGCTCGCCCCGTGCGCCGGCGCATCACCGCTGACAGAGGGTCTGGATACCGGCAACCTGAATGTCGCCTCCGTACACGCCGCCGTGGTCGACCTGGAAACCGGCTCAATCGTCCACGGCAAACACGACCAGACCCCCGTACCCATCGCTTCGGTCACCAAGGTGATGACCGCCCTGGTCGTGCTGGAATCCGATCAGCCGATGGACGAATACCTCCCCATCCTGGAGCGGGACCGCCCGGCACCGGTCAATGCCTACTCGCGTATCCGCATTGGCTCGGAAGCCACGCGCCGGGACCTGTTGCGCATCGCGCTGATGGCCTCCGAGAACCTGGCGGCGCACCAGCTGGCCCGTCATCACCCGGGCGGTTATGACGCTTTCATCGAGGCCATGAACCGCAAAGCGACTCTGCTCGGAATGAACAACACCCAGTTTGCGGACCCCGCCGGTCTGTCCTCGGAAAACCAGTCCACCGCGGCAGACCTCACGCGGCTGATGCGCGCCGCCTGGAAAAATGAGACCCTACGCGAGCTCTCGACCACGCGTTACCATACAGTGCACTTCCGCAGCCCCCGTTATCAGTTGCGCTACGGCAATACCAACACGCTGGTGCACCGGCAGGGCTGGCCGATACGCCTGACCAAGACCGGGTACCTGAACGACGCCGGGCGCTGCCTGATGATGGTGACTGAGGTGGACGACCGCCCAGTGGGCATGGTGTTTCTCAATGCCTTCGGCAAGCACACACCGCTGGGCGATGCCGGCCGCGTACGGCGGTGGCTGCGCACCGGCAACAGCGGCAGCGTTGCCGGTGCCGCCAAGCGCTATGAACGCGAGCAGGTTCAGGCGCTCAAGGAGCGCCAGAGCGAAACGGCCGTCACAGAGAACACACACAAGGATTCAATGGAGACCACGCAATGACTGGACTGTCCCTATCGCTGCATGCCCTCGCCGCCGTCATCTGGGTGGGCGGCATGTTCTTCGCCTATATGGCCATGCGCCCCGCCGTGGTACGGGTGGTGGACCCCTCCCAGCGGCCCCTGTTGTGGTGCCACACCCTGTCGCTGTTCTTCCGCTGGGTCTGGGCCGCGGTTGGTATCCTGCTGGTCACAGGTTACGGGCTGATCCACCTCTACGGCGGCATGGGCAACGTCAACTGGCACATCCACGCGATGCACGGGCTCGGCCTGCTGATGATGCTGCTGTTCCTGCACATCTTCTTCGCCCCCTACAAGCGCCTCAAGCAGGCCGTGGACAGTGGCGACATCGAGGAAGGCAAGCGCCGGGTTGGCCAGATCCGTATGTTCGTGGCCATCAACCTGGCCATCGGCCTGATCGTGGTGGTCATCGCCACCGGCGGGCGTTACTGGTAACGGTAACGATAGATCCGCGTGGCGTAGAGATCCGGTAGCTCCCTGACCGTCTCCGGCTCACGCCCACGCAGGGCGAAGCAGTGGCTGATCACCCAGCGCACCGACCCCGGATCGCGCTCCAGCCGCTGCTGCACCGCCTGCATGCCCTCCGGCATCAGATAGCACAACAGCACGACTACCCCATCCAGGTCCGCCTCCCGGAAATCCCGCCGGTAAAAGCGCAGATTCTCCAGCCGCATCAGCCGCGCCAGTAACACCGAAACCAGCCAGGGAAAGAACGACACCTCGTAGCCGACCACCTGTGTCTGCGGCAAGCGCCGTGCAAAGCGTATGGCAAGCGTGCCCCAGCCCGAGCCCATATCCACGATGGCGCCATCCAGCCCCTCCGGCATCAACGCCAGCATCGCTTTGGGCGCCCGGCCCAGGCTGGGCATCGGCGGCATGCCTGTGCGCAGCGTTGACCACAGGATGGACGCGGCCATCACCAGCACCAGAACAACCAGCGCCAGCGCCCATGGGCTCACGTCCGGCTCCCCCCGCCAGCCCCGGCGTTATCCAACGGCTCCTGCCACTCTTCCGCGGCCGTCTGGCCGCGCCGCTCATTCACCGGCAGTACTGTGACCATGGCCAGCACGAACAGCGCCAGGCAGAACAGGATGGCGTCGGCCAGCCCCAGCGCCCACTGGATCAGCCCCAGCCCCAGGATCCCGACAATGGCCGCCAGCTTGGAGGCGGTGCCCCAGAAGCCGAAGAACTCGGCGGCCTTGCCCGTGGGCGTGAGCACGCCCACCAGGGCCCTGCCGGCGGACTGGGCGGAGCCCAGGCTGAGCCCGGCCAGCACACCCGCCACCAGGAACACCTCCTGAGCCTCAAAGGCGAGCCCGGCCGCCTGTTCCAACAGCAGGGTCATATTCGGGGTCTGCCAGATCGCCAGTATGGCGACTACCCATAGCCATAGGGTGATGAGGTAGGTCCGGCGCGCACCCCAGTGCCCCTGGAGCCAGCCGAACAGCAGCGCACCGATGGCGGCGGTGATCTGGACCGTAATGAACATCAGCGTGCGCGTAGCCTCATCCCAGCCGATCACCTGGGAACCGTAGATGAACGAGAAGCTGACGATGATGTAGATCCCGGCCATGGAGAAGAAAATCGAGACCAGCAGCCAGCGCAGATCCCGGAACTCGTTCACCGCACGGCCCGTGGCCAGGAGCCGGTTGATGCCCAGCCGGGTCAGCGACCAGCCCTCCGGCACAACCCTGGCCTCGCCCCTTTCGCGGACCCAGACAAAGGTGGGAATCGCGGCCAGCAGGAAGAACACCGCCGCAAAAGGCCCCACCCAGCGGATGGTGTCGTAGTTTTCCGCCGTGACATCCCCCAGGAAAGCCAGCGTGAAGGCCGTGGCGACCAGCCCACCGATGTAACCCAGGCTCCAGCCCAACCCCGAGATCCATCCCAGCGCCTCGCGCGGGCCCAGGTCCGGCAGAAAACTGGAGATGAAGCCTTCACCGATGGCATAGGCGAAGTTGGAGACGATGATCAGCACCATGGCGATGGTGATCCAGCCGGGTTCCACGAAGTACAGCAGGCCCGTGGCACCGACCGTCAGCAGGTAGCTGGCGAACAGGAAGCGCTTGCGCGAGCGGGTGTAATCCATGATGGCGCCACAGACCGGGTTCGCCACCACCACCAGGGCGTAGCTCACGGCCAGCGCCAGGCTCCACAGGAAGTTGCCCAGCCGGTAGTCCGGCCCATCACCGACAATCACGCGGGTGAACAGATCCCCGAACACCACCGTGATGATCAGCAGCGTATAGGCCTGGTTGGCGAAGTCGAACATGGCCCAGCCGAAGATCTCACGGCGTGGCGCGCGGGCTTGTGCGTCCATGGCGGTGCCTAGAAGGTCAGCGAAACACTGGCATGAATGGTACGTCCGGGGGCGGGTTCATAGAAAGCACCGCCATTGGCGTTGACGCGGATGTTGCTGAAATAGTCGCGGTCGAACAGGTTCTGGATGCCACCCCCAAGGGTCAGTTCCGATGCGCCGCCGGTCAGTGCGTACTGCCCGCGCAGGTGGACCAGGCCATAGCCGCTGGCAGACTCAGTGTTGGTATCAGTGGTGTAGACGTCGCTGACGGCCTCGGTCTCGAGGGCCGCCATCCAGGGGCCCTCCTCCCATGCAGCCTCAAGGAACAGGTTGTGTTCAGGCAGCCCTGGCAGGCGGTTGCCCCGCAGTCCTCCGGAACGGTCACGGAACCGGAAATCCGACCAGGTGTAGGCGCCGGTCAGGGTCAGCCTGTCCGTAGCGAAGACGTCCATGCCCAGCTCCACGCCATCACGGCGGGTCTCGCCGGCATTGCGGTAGGTGTCCGCCGGGGTTCCATCGCCTTCATCCAGGACGATCTCATCCTCGGTCAGGACCCGGAAAACCGCCAGTTCATAACGGGCGCGCTCCGCCAGTACACCCTTTAGGCCCAGTTCCGCATTGACCGATTCCTGGGGCCCGACATCCGGGTCAAAGCCCTGGTCCGGTTCCGTGGGGTCATAGAATTCCGTGAAGGTGGGGGTCTCAAACGCCGTTCCAACGTTTGCATACAGTCGGTGCCGGGGACGGAATTCCCAAGTGGGGCCCAGGCTCAGGCTGAACTCGTCGTAGCGGCGACTGCCACTGGCTTGGCCGCCACCCCGACGGTCCTCAATCCGGAACCGGACCCGGTCGTAGCGCCCACCCAACATCAGGCTGACATCATCCGTAATCGCCAGATCCGTCTGCCCATAGACCCCGGTGCTGGTGGCTTTCTCCAGTGCATCCTGAATCCGCTCGCCCCGCTCACCGCTGCCATCCACCAGGAAACGGGCCCGGTCATCGCGCTGCTCGCGGAACGCCGTTCCCAGGGTCCAGTCCAGCGTATGGCCAGCAACACTGGCCTGGTCCCGGTATTCGGCGGAGACCCCGTAGAAATCCCGTTCATAGCCCAGCAGGCTGGGCCCCGGAAACGGCAGCTGCTGCCTGAAGTCCCGCCGGGTGTAGAAGGTGGTCAGCTGCAGCTCGCCGGGCAGGCTCCGGGTGTCACTGTAGATCAGCCCGAGCCGCTGCTGGTCGACGCTCTGGCCAGCATCCAGTGCCTCCGACTGCGTGTTGGCCTGGCGGCGATCCTCGCGGACCTCCGCGCGTGTCAGACCCCCGGGGTCCTCGCCGGTAGGCTGGTCATAGGCGGTAAAGACCGTCTCCAGTCGCCTTCCCGGCCCCAGCTGGTAACCCGCCTTGCCATTGACCATCCGCTTTTCGGTTCGGCTCTGGTCGCGGTAGCCGTCGTAATCCATGCGCCAGGCACTGACGTGCCCGTTCCAGGCGCCGGAGCTGCCGCCGCCGCTGGCCGCCACCCGGCGCAGGCCATGGCT
>JBNJEG010000160.1:0-4839 GCA_051745655.1 Pseudomonadota bacterium | reverse complement strand
AAGCACTCCCCACCTCTCCACCCAGCAATCCGCTCTCATGCTTGTGTCAAAGTCCAAAGGCACGATAGCGGCGCACCTTCCCGGGGTTAATGGCGCCACCCATCAAAACCATTGGCGGATGCGCTCACTCCTGAGCAGAGGCCGCGTCATCCTCGCTGCGCAGGTACCAGTGCTTCAGGGCCTCTCTCAGCCGCTGGTAATGCTCCGGAGTCAGACCATCTGCGGCCTCCAGCTCGCACCAGGTCGCCAGCAGACTGTCCAGCTCATCCTCCTGGGACTCCAGACTCTGCTCACTCTTCATCCCCTCATTGAGCCGGCTGACCTGCAGCGCCATGCGCTGGGCCTGGTCCTCCGGTGGCGTCGCGGCGCCGGATACGATCTCGACACGTATGCACAGAGCTCGCGCCTGGCTGGGTGTGTCGGTCTCCTGGGTCGCCTGTTCCATCGGCATGGGCGGGTGGCGGAAACTCTCCGGGCCGGGCGTTTCGCCGGACTGATGCTTGTCCAGGGCAGCAAGCCACTGCTGGTAACGTTTGGCACGCAGGGCGCTCATTTGCTGCTCCTGGACGCCGTCCATGGCTTTGTTGAAACGGTCGGCGAGGGCGCCGGCGCGGTCGCGAGGCAGCTCCAGGGCCCGGAAGGCTTTGCGGAACTGTTCCAGCTCGTTCGGGGCCGTTTCGGCCGGATCCACATTCTGGAGCTGGTGGATGAGCTTCTCGGCGTCCTCGGCGGCTGCATTGAACGCTTCGTCGCGGGCCTCGCGTGCTTCACTCAGGCGCGCAAAGATCCGGTCGCAGGCACTTCGGAAGGCCTTCCAGAGGCGGCGGTCTTCCTGCTGGTGGGTGATGCCGATGGCCTCCCATTCCTTCTGCAGGGCCTTGGCGCCCTCGGTGGCCTCGCGCAGCGGTTCGTGCTCAACCAGGGCCTCGGCGCGTTCGACCACGTCGCGTTTCAGGGCATCGTTACGTTCGCGCTCTGTCTCAAGACCCGCATTCAGAGTCTTGATTAAACGGTCAAACTGCTTCTGGAGTGGGCGGTTGGCGCGGTAGTCGACGGGCTTGGCGTCGCTCCATTCGCGCCGGGCGGTACGCTGGATGCGGTCCACGGCCTTGTAGTCGCAGCTGGTCCAGTCGAGGTTGTCCACGAATTCCTGAAGCTGCCCGACGATGTACTCGCGCCTCTCAAGGTTGGCGTTCTTGAGGCGTTTCTTCTCGGAGAAGTATTCGTGGCAGGGTTCGTAGGCCCTGTCGGTGGCGTCCTTGAAGCGCTGCCAGAGCTGCTGGTCGGGAGTGCCGCCCAGGTCGTACCACTGCTGCTGCAGATCGTGGATGTGCTCGGCCTTGGCCTCGGGCTCCATGGGCTGGTCTACAAGGTATTCCATCTGCTCGCACAGGGACTCCAGTTTGGGCCTGGCGGCAAAGCCGAGCCAGTCCCGCAGCTCCTGGAGTTGACGACCGAGCCGGGTGATCCGGGCCTGGTGCTGGCGGGCGTCCTTTTCCGGCAGCTGGTCCTGAAGCTTCTGGGCGCTGCGGAAATGCTCCCGGGAGGGCTTGAGCTGATGTTGTTCCAGGCTCTGTTCAAGGGCGTCGAGGGTGCGGCCGAGTTCGGCCGTGTCCGCGGTATGGCCTTCCCCAGAGGCCTCCTGGGTGGGTGCAGCCTGACTGTTCTGTTGTTTGCGCGCACGGTTGATTGTCGGCGGGGCAGCGAAACCTTCCGGCCAGCCTATCGCTTTCAGCGCAGCGGCGAGAGTATCCGAATCCTGCTCCTGCAGGGCCTGCTCCAGCGTAGCTTCCTGCTGCTGCCAGAGGCTTAGTGCCTGGTGGTAGGCCTCAAGCTGTGCCATCAGCCGATCGAAGCGCGCCTTAAGTTCGGTATTTGCTGCCTGCCCAGTGGTGGCCTGTTCCCAGCGGTTGCGTTGCGTTTTGATCATGGCATCGAGGGAGGACAGGCTGGCCCCTTCCTCGGGCCAGGCCGAAGCAAGTTGCTCGGCGGTGGCCGCCAGGGTTTCAACTGCGCTCTGCTGTTCCTGAGCCTGCTCCTGCTCGGCGCGCGCCTGAGCTTCCTCCTCGGCGATGGCGTGCGCCCGTTCGCGACAGCGCGACAGGCCGGACTCGAATCGTTCCTGTTGGGCACTGCCCGCATCATCGCTGACGCTGCTCCAGCGGCTGGTCAGGGTATCAAGCCGGGCCTGGTAGAGCTTGGTGTCCTGGGTAGCCGCGAGTTCCTCAATGTCTGCAAGCACGCGTTCGATCTGGGATTGGCGGGCCTGTTCCGCTTCCGCCTGTTCACGCTGCTCGCGCAGTTTGCGCCGCGCGGCCTGGAAGGCGCCCTTGTCACGCCCTTTAAGGCCCCGGCTGGCACGTTCCAGCGCCTCTGTATCCTCCAGGCGATCGACGGCCTCTCGGCGGATGGCGGCGGTTTCGCCCTCGGTGGCGAGTTGCTCCAGCGCTTCGGTGGTGGTGGCTCTGGCGACGACATCCGGGTCCGGCGCGGGGCGTTCCGGCTTTGGGGCCCTGGGTTCCGGGGCTTGTTGCTGCCCGGTCTCGGAAGCGGGCTGTCTGGGTTTGAAGAATTGTTTCAGAAAACCGGCCATGATTGTTGTCCTGTCTGCCGTAAGAGCTCACCCATTATGCTGGGCGAGTGAATGGAATCAGGGTGTTAAAATTAGCACACAGTGATGGCGTCAGCCTATTGGATGACAGGCGTTGGCATGGGTGATGAAAGGCAATACCTGAAAGAACGGGCGATGAAGCTCCTCGCCCGGCGTGAACACAGTCGGACGGAACTCTGGCGCAAGCTTGAAAGGGCCACTGACGAGCTGGAGGCGCTGGCGGAGGCCCTGGACGAGCTGGCCTCGGAGGCATGGCAGAGCGATGCGCGCTTTGCCGAATCCTTCAGTCGACAGCGGATTGAGGCGGGGTACGGGCCGCTGCGGATTCGTGCCGAGCTGGAGCAGAGAGGCGTCCAGGGTGATAGCGAGGCATTGACGGCACTGGCCGAAGACGACTGGGTCAGTATGGCGGCGGAGCAGCGTGAACGGCGTTTTGGCGCGGCGGCGCCCAGCGACTGGAAAGAGAAGGGGCGCCAGGGGCGCTTCCTGGCCCAACGCGGCTACAGCCGCTCACAGATTGAAAAAGCGCTGGTCATGGCGCCGGACGAGGATTTTCCAGCGGGCTGACGCGCGCCTTCCCAGCAGCCCTAGAGCAGGGGCGTTGCCCGGCGCAGCCTGGGCGGGCGGGCCTTTCCCTCTTTGCCTCCAGACCGGCTTTGCGTCCTCTGTTGCTCGGTTTCCGCCAGGGGCGATTCGAGGCCGTTTTCGCTTACTGACATGGAGCCGGCTTCCTCGGGAAACATCCACTTCAGGACATCGTAGTAACGGCGGATGTTCTGGGTGTAGAGCACCGGTTCATAGCCACGGGCATAGCCATAACGGGTCTGGGTGTAATACTGGCGCTGTGCCAGCAGCGGAAGGTATTCCTTAACATCCAGCCAGCGGTCGGGATTGCTGCCGTCATCCTCCGCGAGCCGTCGGGCATCCTGAAGGTGGCCATAGCCGACGTTGTAAGCGGCCAGGGCAAACCAGGTGCGGTCAGGTTCGGTGATATTCTGGGGAATGCGGTCAAGCAGGATCCGGAAGTAACGGGCGCCACCCCAGATTGAGGACTCGGGGTCAAGCCGGTTCTTGACGCCAAGATAGGCGGCTGTGTCCTGGGTGAGCATCATCAGCCCCCGCACCCCGGTGGGAGAGACCGCGCGTGGTTCCCAGTGGGACTCCTGGTAGCCGATGGCCGCGAGCAGGCGCCAGTCCAGGTCGTGGGCCTGTGAAGCGGCAAGGAAGGTGTCGCGGTAGCGGGGCAGCCGGTTCTCGAGATGGGTCGTGAAAGTGCGGGCCCCGACATAGTCCAGTCGATTCAGGTGCCCGAAGAAGCGTTCCTCAAGTTGCGCCAGTGTGCCGTCGGTGCGGATTTTGCGGAAGAACGTCCGCGCGGCCTGCATAAGTGATCCATCGCCCATTCTTGGGAGGAGCCAGCCGACAGGCCGTGGATTGCTGAGCGCAAAGCCTTCCCGGACATTGGAAAAGAAGACCTGATTGTTCTCCAGTTCGCGACTGTTGATCACGGTAATGTCCAGCTCGCCCTGATCAACCTGGTGCAGCAGTTCCGTGGGCTCCCGTTCGCCGTGTGCGCGCCATTCCAGTTCTGGCAACGTCTCCGGGAGGGTTTCAAGCTGCTGATCGCCGGCGCTGCCGGCGCGTACTGCGATATTGCGGCCAACCAGATCCGATGGGGTCCGGGGCCTTTCGATATCCGCGTTGTAAACAACCACTGGGCGGCTGCGGGCGTAGACTGGCCCGACCCGGTAACGGCTGGCGAGGTCCGGTGTTACCGCCAGTCCGGCAGGGGCAAGATGCGTGTGGTGTTCATCCAGGCGTCGATACAGCTCGGGCAGGCTTTCAACCACTTCGACGCGCAGTTCAACCCCAAGGGAGTCGGCGAACTGGCGAACCAGTTCGTGTTCGAACCCTGAGGGATCACCGTTTTCCTCGTAGTAGACCGTGGACGCCGGGGGCATCACCACATGAAGGACGCCCTCCTGGTTGATACGGTCCAGGGTGGTTGGCTGTGAGCAGGCCGCGAGCACCAGTGCCATGAGCAGGGGTGCCGCCAGACGTACTGCCGAGCCGGGCTCGGTGCCCGGGCGCCTTGAATAACTGCTGCGCATTGTCCCGTCCGGCCAGAGTGGAGACCAGGAAACATTGGTTATTTCCCTGTACCATTCTACGTTAAAAAATGGCCATGGTTTGATGGCTGTATCACACCCGTTTATACACCATTTTCC
>JBNJEG010000159.1:0-4858 GCA_051745655.1 Pseudomonadota bacterium | reverse complement strand
AGGGAAAGCGCAAGGTGCGCGTGCCCGAAGCGCTCCACCGCGGCGGGGTTCGGATGCAGCGTGGCGCAGCGGCCCTCCCAGATTGCCCAGGTGCGGGCCGCCTGCAGGCGCTCCAGCTCATTGTCGCTGTGCAGAAGGCGATGATAGGCCCGGATGAGGTCATCCCGTTCGCTCTCCGGAATAAGGGCGATGAAATCCTCCCAGTAGTCCGGAAAAATCCGACTTGCGCCGTCCTGAAGAAACCAGCGGATGTCACGTTCGCGGCAGAGGAAGATGCCTCTCAGGATCAGCCCGAGCACCCGTTCCGGGTGGGATTGGGCGTAAAGCAGGCTGAGTGTTGCGCCCCAGGAGCCGCCGAACAGCAGCCACTGCTCGATTCCGAGAAACGTCCGGATCCGCTCCATGTCCGCAACCAGGTGATCTGTGGTGTTGTGATCCACTGACGCGAAGGGGGTGGAGCGGCCGGAACCGCGCTGGTCGAAGAGGATAATGCGGTAGCGTTCCGCATCAAAGAAGCGGCGGGCGGTGCCATCACTGCCTGCCCCGGGCCCCCCGTGAACCACCAGAACCGGGATGCCGTCGGGATGCCCGGACTCCTCCAGGTAGAGGCTGTGGCCATCCCCCACATCCAGTCGATGGGTTCTGTAGGGCGCAATTTCCGGGTAAAGGGTCAGCATGAACAGCGGCCACCAGTGCTTCAGGATTCATATTTTCCTGAAGTCTAGAGTCTGGCGGCCACTGCGGCCAACCTATTTCTTGCCGGCGCGCTTGCGCTCAACCTCGGTCAGCAGCTTCTTGCGGACCCGCAGGCCGTTGGGCGTCACTTCCACCAGTTCATCGTCATCGATGAACTCAAGCGCGTTCTCGAGGGTCATCTCGATCGGCGGCGTCAGCACCAGGTTCTCGTCCGTGCCGGCGGCGCGCACGTTGGTCAGCTGCTTGCCCTTGGTGGGGTTCACGGTCAGGTCATTCTCCCTGGCATGGATGCCGATGATCATGCCCTCGTAAACCTCGGCGCCCGGGCCCACCATCAGGCGGCCACGATCCTGCAGCGTGAACAGGGAGTAGGCAGTGGTCGTGCCCTTGACCATGGAAACAATCGCGCCGTTGTGGCGGTGCTCGGCCATGCCGCCCTTCACCGGGCCCCAGTGGTCGAACACGTGGGTCAGGATGCCCGAGCCCTGGGTCAGGGTCAGGAACTGGGAGCGGAAGCCGATCAGGCCCCGTGCCGGCATGACGAAATCAATCCGTACGCGGCCGCGGCCATCCGGAACCATGTTCTGCATCTCGGCGCGACGGTTGCCCATTTCCTCCATTACGGAGCCCTGGTGCTGCTCCTCGATGTCCACGACCACCTGCTCGTAGGGTTCTTCCTTGGCGCCATCTTTCTCGCGCTGAACCACTTCGGGGCGCGACACACCGAGCTCAAAGCCTTCACGGCGCATGTTCTCGATCAGCACCGACAGGTGCAGCTCACCACGGCCAGAGACAGAGAACTTCTCGGCCGCATCACCCTGCTCGACCCGCAGGGCCACGTTGTGCAGCAGTTCCTGCTCAAGGCGCTCCTTGATCTGGCGGCTGGTGACGTACTTGCCGTCCTGGCCGGCGAAGGGCGAGTCGTTCACCTGGAACGTCATGCTGACGGTCGGCTCGTCCACGGTGAGCGCGGGCATGGCCTCGGGGGCCTCGCGGCTGCAGATCGTATCCGAGATGCGCAGGTTGCTGATGCCGGAGATGCAGACAATGTCGCCGGCATTGGCTTCATCCACGTTCACGCGGGTCAGACCGAGAAAGCCTTTCACTTCCAGCAGCTTGGCGTTGCGCTGCTCACCCTCGCGGTTGATCACGGTCACCTGCTGGCCGGGCTTCATCTGGCCGCCCTTGATGCGGCCCACACCCAATACGCCCACATAGGGATCATAGTCGAGCGAGGAGACCTGCATCTGCAGGGACGCGTCCGGATCCACGGTCGGTGCCGGAACCTGATTGACGATCATCTTGAAGAGCGACTCCATGTCGTCTTCCAGGGCATCCGGATCCTCACCGGCAATGCCGTTGAGGGCGGAAGCGTAGACCACCGGGAAGTCCAGCTGGTCCTCAGTCGCCCCAAGGGCGTCGAACAGGTCAAAGACTTCGTTGATCACCCAGTCCGGCCGGGCGCCTTCACGGTCCACCTTGTTCACCACAACAATGGGGTTGAGCCCCTGGGCGAAGGCCTTCTGGGTCACGAACCGGGTCTGGGGCATGGGCCCGTCCACGGCGTCGACCAGCAGCAGGACCGAGTCAACCATGGACATGACCCGCTCCACCTCGCCGCCGAAGTCAGCGTGACCGGGCGTATCGACGATGTTGATGCGGTATTCGCCCCAGTTGATCGCAGTGTTCTTGGAGAGGATGGTGATGCCCCTCTCCTTCTCCTGATCATCGGAGTCCATGATGCGGTCGGTGTCCGATGACTTGCGATCCAGGGTCCCGGATTGCTGCAGCAGCTGGTCGACCAGCGTGGTCTTGCCGTGGTCAACGTGTGCAATAATGGCGATGTTGCGAAGGTTCTCAATCACGAAATGGGCCTCTGAATCACTGGTATTTCGAATGAAGGGCGGTGAGAATGGGGACCGGCTCGGGTCTGCCCCAACCGAAGGTCGCGGAGTATACAGGAACAGGGCGATTTATTCCATGAGGGTGACGGATTCGTTTCTGCTTCTGCAGGTAACTGTGACATTTCCCGGTAGGAGCTTGCCCTGCAAGCGATCCATCTCTTCGCGAGCAAAGCTCGCTCCTACAGACAAAATATGCACAATATCAGGTCAGCCTTACTCTTAAACGCACAACATTAGTGCACAATTTGCCTGATTCAACGCACCAACATGAAACCAAGCCCTTGTTTTGACGCCAATAAAGGGCACTCCCGGTAATTGGCAAAGCTTTTGCTTAATGGGAGGCAGGCAATTGAAACGGCCCCACCACGGTGCACAGGGCCAGAGCCGCGAGCACTCTCTGCTCTACTCAAAATGAACCACAGATGGAGTTCTGACATGTCCAAGAACACGACGAAGCTGATCCAGGAACACGACATCAAGTGGGTCGACCTGCGATTCACTGACAGCCGCGGTAAGGAAATGCACGTCACCATGCCGACCAGCGAAATCGATGATGATTTCTTCACCGACGGCAAGATGTTCGATGGTTCCTCCATCAACGGCTGGAAAGGCATCAATGAGTCCGACATGATCCTGATGCCCGACGACGAAGCCGTGACCCTGGATCCGTTCGCCGAAGAGCCCACGCTCAACATCACCTGCGACGTGGTCGAGCCGGCCACCATGCAGGGTTATGAGCGTGATCCGCGCTCCGTGGCACGCCGCGCAGAGGACTACATGAAGTCCGCCGGCATTGCCGACTCTGCTCTGTTCGGCCCCGAGCCCGAGTTCTTCGTTTTCGATTCCGCCAAGTGGAAGGTCGACATGGATTCCGCCATGTACGAAATCCACTCCGAGGAAGCCGCCTGGGTTTCCGGCGAGGACTTTGACCGCAACAACATCGGTCACCGCCCGGGCGTGAAAGGCGGCTACTTCCCGGTACCCCCGGTGGATTCGCTGCACGACCTGCGTGGCGCGATGTGTGCAGCCATGGAAGCGATGAATCTGGAAATTGAAGTACACCACCACGAAGTGGGTACCGCCGGCCAGTGCGAGATTGGTGTCGGCCCCAACACGCTGACCCGCAAGGCGGATGAAGTCCAGGTCCTGAAGTACTGCGTGCACAACGTTGCTCACGCTTACGGCAAGACCGCGACCTTCATGCCCAAGCCGGTGGTTGGCGACAATGGCTCCGGCATGCACGTACACATGTCCCTGAGCCAGGACGGCAAGAACCTGTTCTCCGGCGACAGCTACGCTGGCCTGAGCGAGACCGCCCTGTACTACATCGGCGGCATCATCAAGCACGCCAAGGCCATCAACGCCTTCACCAACTCCTCGACCAACTCCTACAAGCGTCTGGTACCAGGCTTCGAGGCACCGGTCATGCTCGCCTATTCCGCGCGCAACCGCTCCGCGTCCATCCGGATTCCGTACACCAACAATCCGAAGGCACGCCGGATTGAGGTGCGCTTCCCGGACGCCTCCGCCAACCCCTACCTCGCGTTCTCCGCACTGGTAATGGCGGGTCTGGACGGCATCCAGAACAAGATCCACCCCGGCGAAGCCATGGACAAGGACCTGTACGACCTGCCGAAGGAAGAAGCGCTGGAGATCCCGACCGTGGCGGAAACCTTCCAGGAAGCGCTGGACGCGCTGGAAGCGGACCACGAGTTCCTGACCCGTGGCGGCGTCTTCACCGAAGACATGATCGAGGGCTTCCTCGAGCTCAAGCGTGAGGACGTAACCCGCTACAACATGACCACCCATCCGGTGGAATTCGACATGTACTACTCCGTCTAAACGCGGCCTCAGTACCTGTCACAACCCGGCCGGGGCAACCCGCGCCGGGTTTTTTGTTGCATTGAAAAGCCGCTGCTCCAATAATCGGGTAAGGTTTCTGACTGTCACGACTCTGGAGGTTCCGTGCCCAGATCCGCTCCCGCCGTGACCACGGCACTGGTTTTCATGCTCATGCTGCCTCTTGGTACAGCTACGGCCAGCGAGATCTACCGTCATGTTGACGAGAACGGCAACGTCACCTTCTCCGATGAGCCCCAGGAAGACGACAGTGAAGCCATGGAACTGGAATCCCTGCCGGAGGTAAACCTCTCCGAACCAACTCAGCGCCAGGAACGCTCAAGGCCTGATGCCCGCGAAGACGACGGGGACGAATCCGACAAAGCGCAGGGCTACCAGAGCATCGAGATCACCGCCCC
>JBNJEG010000158.1:0-4925 GCA_051745655.1 Pseudomonadota bacterium | reverse complement strand
CCGGAGCCGGGCTTTATGTTGCCTATGGAAAGACGGATCAGCTGTCTTCGGATTCCATTTCCTCTTCAGCTTTCTCGATCTTTTCCAGAATGGTGTCGAGGATTTCCTGGCCTTTCTCGCCAGCGTTTTCCAGATAGATCTGGCGCACATCCTTGCTGGCCTCGCGGAAGACATCGCGCTCTTCCTCGGACAGCTCAACCCATTCCGTGCCGCCTTCGTCGAGGATGACCTCAAGGCGCTCCTCGTTGTACTCGCGCTGCTTCTCGTCGATCCAGGAGACCATGTTGTCACGCACGTCTTCGATCAGCTCCTGGCGCTCTTCCGGCAGATTTTCGAACCAGTTGTTGCCGGTGGCCAGTGTTGCGATGAACTGCGCGTGGCGAGCGGAAGTCAGTACGTCCTGCTCCTCGTAGAAGCTCATTTCCTCGATGGCGAAGATGGGGTTCACCTGACCGTCGATCTGACCCAGCTGCAGGCCACTGTAGACCTCGGAGTAGGGGGTCGGTGTCGGGTCGGCCCCGTAGGCCTTGTAGGATTCCACCAGGATCGGCGAGGTCATGGTACGGATCTTGAAGTCTTCAAAATCGTCCGGGCTGCGCAGCGCCTTGTCACCACTCCAGACCATCCAGCCTTCCGGGATGATGCCCAGCAGGCGCAGGTCCTGTTCGTTGTACAGGGGCTGGAACAGGCCGTAGACCTCCGGATCGGAAAGCACCTCACGGTTCACATCCGGGTTCTCGGAGAGCACAAAGTGCAGCGTGAAGATGCCCACTTCCGGAATGGCGTCGGCCAGGTGGCCGGGCGATGCGAACGCAATTTCAACCGCGCCGTTCTGGAGCAGCTCGGTCAGCTGGGAGGAGGTCCCGAGAGTCCCGTAGGGATAGACCTCAACCGTTACCTCGCCGTCCGTGCGCTCTTCGATGCGGCTCTTGAATTCCTGTGCGTAGGCATCCTGAACGCTGCCTTCCACTTCTTCCAGCGCAAAACGCCAGGTGTCGGGCTCACGCTTTTCAGCCAGTTCCTCGTCACGATCCGTTTCCTCCTGCGACTGTTCTCCCTCGTCGCTGGAGGTGTCATCGCCACCGTCGGAGCAGCCATAGAGAAATGCCATGGCAAGCAGCAGTACCAGGCCCGTAAGCCATTGGCGAGGTTGGTTCATACCCTGTCTCCCTCTGTTGGATTTTCTTGTTGATCCACATTAAACATAACACATCTTTACAGAAGCTAAAGCGTTAAACACCAATTTCCGGCATTGATTCAACTCAGTATTGCCGAACCCCTGATCCTCAGACTATGGTTACGTATGAGCGGCCTGCGGAGTGTTCCATGACGGACCAATCACAAGCCCGCCACGGTGGTGGCTGGCGAAACGCCCTTAAGGCGCCTTTCGACTGGATCGACTCGGGTCTGGACTGGTTTGAACGCAGTGCGCTTATTGCCTGCGTGGCGGGAATGGCAACGGTAACCGTTGGCAACGTGATTGCCCGTAACCTGTTCGGGTTCAGTTTCCAGTTCGCCAATGACGTCGCGCAGATGCTGCTGGTGATGGTCACCTTCCTCGGGATTGGTATCGGGGCGCGCCATGCCCGCCATATCCGGGTGTCCGCAATCCATGACCTGCTGCCCCATCTCGGCCAGAAAATCCTGCTCATTTTCGTGAGCTTCACCACGGCCTGGCTGCTCTTCTCGCTGGCGGACTTCGCCTGGAATTACGCGAACTCGGCGCAACGTACCTGCCGGATACTGCCCGACGGGATCGACCTTGGACTCTTTTCCATTCCCCTGGGGACCATGCCCCTGGCGGCCGGCATACTGGTCACGCTGGTGGGCTTTGCCCTTGGAGGGCATGTGATCCGGCTGTTAAGCGAAGGGGGAGGGCGACTGCTGGCCCGTTTTGAGGGGATGCAGCGCCAGGGGATGCTCGTCGCGGGGCTGCTGGTGCTTGCACTTCTGGCCTGGGGCGTGTTCGAGCTGTTCATCGGGATGGTCGAGGCTCGAAGCGGCCAATGCCGCGTTACCTCCTCGACCGGCTTCCCGGTCTACCTCAATTACATGGTGGTGCCCCTGGGCTTTCTGTTCGGTGGTATCCAGTTTTTCCTGGCGGGTGTACGTAACCTGATCAGCCCCGACAATTTCCTGTCCTGGTATCAGAAGGACGAATACGAGGAAGAGGGCGTTGATCCGGGGATGACCCTCGAAGACCCTGAAGTCCAGGATACGGATGGCGAGGAGGATCGGAACCGTGGCTGAATTGATTGAGTGGCTCAACCTCGCCTCTATGAGCACGCCGGATGCGGCGTTGCTGGTCGGTGTCGTGATGATCGTGCTGCTGCTGATGGGCTACCCCATGATGGTGCCCCTGACCGCTGGCGCGTTGCTGTTGATGGCGGCCAAGTTCTCCGGGCTCAACGAGTCCACACTGATCCAGCAGATGATCGGTGGCGTGGAGCAGACTGTGCTGGTGGCGGTCCCCATGTTCATTCTGGCCGCCGACGTCATGATCAAGGGGCACACGGCAAACCGACTACTGGATCTGGTCAGCAAGTTCGTCGGCCACATCCGGGGCGGACTGCCGGTCACCACGGCGGTTTCCTGTACGCTGTTCGGGGCGGTATCCGGTTCCACCCAGGCCACCGTGGTGGCGATGGGGCGGCCACTGCGGCCCAAGCTGATCGAGGCCGGCTATACGGATCGGTTCTCCATTGCGTTGATCATCAACGCCAGTGATATTGCCCTGCTGATTCCACCCTCCATTGGCATGATCATCTACGGGGTCGTTTCCGGGACTTCGGTCGGGGCACTGTTTATTGCCGGCATCGGGCCCGGGCTTATGATCCTGGCGCTCTTTGCGATCTACTGTTACGGCATCTCGGTATGGAAGGGCATTCCGGTGCTGCCCAAGGCCAGCTGGCCGGAGCGGCTCGTGGCCCTGAAACGGGCCAGCCTGGCGACCGGCTTTCCGGTGATCATCATCGGTGGTATCTACACCGGTACCTTCAGCCCCACCGAGGCGGCCTCGATGTCCGTGGCCTATGCGCTTTTCCTGGAGATGGTGCTGTACCGTCAGGTCCGGCCTTCCCAGCTTCCGGAGATTGCTCTGTCGACCGGCATGATCACTGCCGTGGTCTTTATCCTGGTCGCAGCCGGGATGGCATTCTCCTGGATGATCTCCTTTGCCCAGATTCCCAGCCTGTTGCTGGGGGACATGCTGGCCGAGGCCTCCCAGCACCCCTATCAGCTTCTGATCCTGATTGCGGTGGCGTACTTTGTGGGCTGTATGTTCGTGGATCCGATCGTGGTGATCCTGGTACTGACGCCGATCTTCTCGCCGGCCATTGCCTCTGCCGGTCTGGATCCAGTCCACGTGGGCACGCTCGTAGTGCTGCAGGCGGCCATAGGGTCGGCGACGCCACCGTTTGGCTGTGACATCTTCACGGCGGTGGCGATTTTCCGGCGACCCTATCTTGAGGTCATCCGGGGGACACCGCCGTTCGTAATGATTCTCCTGCTGTCTACGGCACTGTTGATCATCTTCCCGCAGATTGCGCTGTTCCTGCCCAATCTGATGCGGTAAGGCAACCCCGGAAGGGAGAGGCTGATGAGTCAGGAACCCACGGAGGTTCGATTCCGTGTTGATGGCGAGGCGCTGGCCGGCTGGTGGTTTGAGCCCCAGATGCCGGCGCGCTCGCCGTGCCCCTGCATCGTGATGGCCCATGGTCTGGGCGGTACCCGCAATGCCGGGCTCGTGCCCTACGCCCGTACCTTTGCGGAGGCGGGCTTTGCAGTATTGCTGTTTGATTACCGGCACTTCGGGGCCAGCGAAGGGGAGCCGCGCCAGCTGGTTTCCGTCCGGCGCCAGCTGGCGGACTGGCAGGGGGCCATTGATTTCGCACGCCATCAGACGGGCATTGATCCCCGGCGGATCGCGCTCTGGGGCTCGTCGTTCTCCGGCGGCCATGTGATCGTGGCTGCCGCCCGTGATGGCGGGGTAGCGGCGGTCTCGGCCCAGGGACCGATGATGGACGGTCTTGCAGCGGTTATGAACGTGGTGGAGTACGCCGGCATCGGCGGTATTCTGCGCCTGAGTGGTCTGGCGCTGCGGGATCAGGCGCGCGCGCTGGTGGGCGGTGCACCGCTTTATGCGCCCATCGTGGGGCATCCGGGAGAGACCGCGGCCATGGCAACCGAGGATGCCTACGATGGGTATCGCGCCATCGCACCGGCGGACTGGCGCAACGAGCTGGCGGCCCGGTTGGCCCTTCAGCTGCCGTTGTACCGGCCCCTGCGTTATGCCCGGCGGGTGCCCTGTCCGGTGCTGATCCTGGTCTGTGGCCGTGATTCAGTGGCACCGCCCGAGGCTGCGGAGAAAGTAGCCAGCCGGGCGGGCGGCAGGGCGGAACTCCATCGTTACGATGACCTCGGTCATTTTGATATTTATGTTGGTGAAGGCTTTCAGCGCTCATCGTCCGATCAGCTGGCCTTCTTCCAGCGTCATCTCCTGTCATGAAAGAAGCACCGATCCCGGAAGACGAGCCACAGCGCCAGGCGGCCCTGGAGGAGTATGAGCTTCTCACTGAGGGCACTGAGGAGTGGTTCGAGGATATTGTGGCCGTGGCCGCCGAGGTGTGCGGCACCGAGATGGCCATGGTGAACCTGCTTGACCAGGACCAGCAGCTGTTTAAGGCCGCTCTCGGTGTGAATCGCGAGCATTTCATCCCGGAGCGTTCCTCTTCCTTCTGCGGCCATGCCATTGTCCAGCCGGATGTCTTCGAGGTCCGGGACGCCAGTGAGGATGAGCGTTTCCATGACAACCCCTGGACCCAGGATCACGGGGTTCGTTTCTACGCCGGTGTCCCTCTGGTTAACGAGGACGGATACGCACTCGGCACCATCTGTGTACTGGACCGGCATCCCCGTCAGCTTGA
>JBNJEG010000157.1:0-4931 GCA_051745655.1 Pseudomonadota bacterium | reverse complement strand
GGTGCTCGGGGGCGGCCCCATTGGCTCCGAACTCAGCCAGGCGTTTGCGCGGCTGGGTACGACGGTCACGCAGATTGAACAGGGGGACCGGCTCCTGCCGCGTGAGGATACTGACGTCTCGGAACTGGTCCTCAACCGCTTCCGCGAGGAAGGCGTGGACGTCCGGCTCGGTCACAAGGCCAGCCGCTTCGCGGTCGAGGACGGCGAGCGCGTGGTCTACTGCGAGCATGGCGGCGAGACGGTGCGGATCCCGTTTGACCGGGTCCTGGTGGCCGTGGGCCGCAAGGGCAATACCGAAGGCCTGGGCCTTGAGGCCCTGAACATCGAGCTCGGTCCCCAGGGCACGGTGCCCACCAGTGAGGACCTGAGTGTCGTCTACCCCAACATCTTCGCCTGCGGCGACGTGGCTGGGCCCTACCAGTTCACCCACATGGCCGCGCACCAGGCCTGGCACGCGGCGGTGAACGCACTCTTCGGCCAGTTCAAGCGCTTCAGCGTGGATTACTCGGTGACGCCCTGGGTCACCTTCACCTCACCGGAGGTGGGCCGGGTCGGCCTCAATGAGGCGGAGGCCCGGGAGCAGGGTATCGATTACGAGGTCACCACCTATGGCCTGGATGACCTGGACCGCGCCATTGCCGAGAGCGAAGACCATGGCTTCATCAAGGTCATCACGCGGCGCGGCAAGGACAGGATCCTGGGCGCGACCGTGGCCGGAGAACACGGCGGTGAACTGCTCACCGAGTTCATCCTGGCCATGAAGCACGGCATCGGCCTGAACAAGATCCTGGGCACCATTCACCCCTACCCGACCTGGAACGAGAGCGTGAAGTTCGCGGCGGGTGAATGGAAGAAAGCCCATGCGCCGCAGAAGGTGATCCAGTGGCTGGGGCGGTATCACAGGCGGCGCCTGGGATAGGCCAGCAGGCTGGCTGGTTCCATTTTCACCAGCCAGCCTTTATAATAGACTAGGTATTATCCCATAAAGGGCCTAGAAAAAGCCCTTAAAATCAACGGCAAAGGCACTCAGTCAGAACAGCGGGCACAGCTCCGATGGTTGGGTGAACTCAGACCGAATGACCAGTGAGACCTCCAGGGCGGAGGCAATCGAACTCAGGCAACCGAAGGACACGGACGGCTACCGGTTACACCGGCTGATTGCCGAATGTCCGCCTCTCGACCCCAATTCCATCTACTGCAATCTCCTCCAGTGCTCCCACTTCGCGGAGACCGGCGTCGCTGCTGAACTCGACGGTGAGCTGGTGGGCTTCATTTCCGCGTATATTCCGCCCACGAAGCCGGACACCGTCTTCGTCTGGCAGGTGGCGGTGCATGAGAAGGCCCGCGGTACCGGCCTGGGCAAGCGCATGCTGCGTTTTGTTGCAGAACGCCCGGCCTGCCGCAACGTGCGCTTCATGGACACCACCATCACCGAGGACAACGAAGCCTCCTGGGGCCTGTTTTTGTCCTTCGCACGGGATCTGGGAGCGGAAACGCAGCGTGAAACCTTCTTCGACAGTGACGCCCACTTCGGCGGGCAGCACGATTCCGAGATCCTGCTGCGGATCGGTCCCTTCGACGTGAGCGCGCACTGAAACAGCATACGGGCACGGTGCCGACTATACTGGTGGGCAGGAAAACCGGTCGGCACTGCGGCGCAAAGTCAGAATCAACGTAAGAACGGTACTATGGCAGAACATACGGTAGAAAAAATCGGTGGTACGTCCATGTCGGATTATACCGCCGTTCGCGACAACATCATTCTCGCCAACCGCGAGGAAGGCGACGTCTACAACCGCATCTTCGTGGTTTCCGCCTACGGTGGCGTGACAGACCGGCTGCTGGAGCACAAGAAGACTGGTGACGCCGGCGTCTACGCCCTGTTCTCCCAGTCGGACTCGGACTGGGCCTGGGGTGATGAACTCACCAAGCTTTCGAAATTCCTCTGCGAGATCAACGAGGAACTGTTCGGAGACGAGCTTCTCAGCCAGCAGGCGGACCAGTTCATCGCCGAACGTATCGAGGGCGTGCGCAACTGTCTTCTGGACCTCCAGCGCCTGTGCTCCTATGGCCACTTCCAGCTTGAGGACCATCTGCTGACGGTGCGCGAGATGCTCGCGGGCATCGGCGAGGCCCACAGCGCTTTCAACACCACGCTGCTGCTGCAGAACGAAGGCTACAACGCGCGCCTGGTGGACCTTACCGGCTGGCGCGACACCGAGACCCTGCCCCTGGACGAGAAAGTCGCCCAGGCCTTCGACAAGATCGACCTGAGCCGGGAGCTGGCCATCGTCACCGGTTACGCCCAGTGCCAGGAAGGGCTGATGCGCACCTTTGACCGTGGTTACAGCGAGATGACCTTCTCCCGGATTGCCTGCATGACCGAGGCTCGGGAAGCAGTGATTCACAAGGAATACCACCTCAGTTCCGCCGACCCCAAGATCGTGGACGCGGAGAAGGTGGTGCCGCTGGGCCGCACCAACTACGACGTGGCCGACCAGCTGGCCAACCTCGGCATGGAGGCGATCCACCCTCGCGCGGCCAAGGGCATGCGTCAGGCGGACATTCCGTTGCGGCTGAAGAACACCTTCGAGCCCGAGCACACGGGCACGCTGATCACCCGCGACTACGTGAGTGAGAAGCCGCAGGTGGAGATCGTGGCGGGTATGCGGCACGTCTTCGGCATCGAGGTGTTCGATCAGGACATGCTCGGTGAGCCGGGGGCGGACCGCAAGTTCCTGGAGATCCTGTCGCGCTTCAAGGTGCACTTCATCAGCAAGGACACCAACGCCAACACCATTACGCACTATGTGGATACCTCGCTGCGTAACGTGAAGCGGCTGGTGAAGGCGCTGGAAGAGGTGTTCCCGTCGGCGGAGATCTCCACCCGCAAGGTCGCCATGGTCTCGGCCATTGGCAGTGACATGCAGGTGCCTGGGCTGCTGGCCACGGCCGTTAACGCCCTCCAGGAAGCGGAAATCCCGGTGCTGGCCATGCACCAGTGCATGCGCCAGGTGGACATGCAGTTCGTGGTGGAGGAAAGTGACTATGAGCGCGCCATTGCCACGCTGCACGGCAAGTTGATTGAGCCCCACAAGCACGAGTACGCCATTGTTGCGGCCTGATTGGCCGTCTCAATGGCTGTGATGGTACGCCGCTATTGCGTTTGAGCCCCTGGCTGACAGGGGCTCACACCCCTCCGCTCTGTAACACTTGCGGGTGCATTGAGTCATCCATAAGTGACCGCATACAGTATATATAGACAGGGAATCCTTAAGGATTGCCGCGACTCAACCATCAACCAGGGTGATTGCTATGGATACGCTGTTGGACCCAATGGAGCAGCGTGACCGTGAACTGGTTGACGACGTCAGGGCTGAAACGACGGAGAACTGGAAGGAACCGGCGTCAACCGAGCCGGAAGTGCTGGACGATCAGGAGCCAGCCTCCGTCGTCGGTCACTATTTCCGGGATGCCCATCGCTTCTCGCTTCTGGGCAAGGAGGCGGAACGGGATCTGGGCACGTCACTGGAACAGACCCTGCGGGGGCTGCTCTCGGAAATCGCGGAACAGGCACCTGAGGCCGTGACCATCCGTGAAGTATTGGCTCTGGTGGAGCCCCATACCGGTTCGCTGAATGACCAGGCACGTCAGCATCTGGCGGACCTGAGGCGCTGGCGGCGTGAACTCATCCAGAGCAACCTGCGGCTGGCGGTGTACATTGCCCGCGGCCAGCAGGGGCGCGGCCTGCCGTTACCGGATCTGATCCAGGAGGCGAACCTGGGCCTGATCAAGGCCGTGGAACGCTTCGATCCGACCCGTGGCTTCAAGTTTTCCACCTACGCTTACTGGTGGATCTCGGAGGAAGTGAAGCGCGCCATCAAACGTGGTCGCCGGGTGGTTCGCACGCCGGATCATGTGGTCGACGAGATCCGCCGGTTGCAGGCTGTCGAGGCCCGCCTCCAGCGTGAGACCGGTGAACAGCCGGATCGCTATGAGCTGGCGGAAGCAGCGGAGACGACCCCGGCACGCGTCGATGAGCTGTTGGGCTTTGCTCGACCGGAGGTCTCTACGGCGACGCCGATTTCCAGCGAGGGCGACCTTGAGCTTGGGGATACGCTCGCCGACGAGAACGAGGACCCTGGGGAAGGGCCACTGGAGGAGCGGGATCAGGCGCGCCTGCTGAAGGATCTGTTCCACCTGCTGCGCGAACGCGAGGCAGACATCCTTGGCCGGCGCTTCGGGATCAACCGGGATGAGCCCGAGACCCTCCAGGTGATCTCCGAGCAGCTGGGAATCAGCCGTGAACGAGTCCGTCAGATTGAGAAGGGGGCCCTGCGCAAGCTTCGCGAGCACGCCACTCTCTTCGCGGATGTGGCCGGGAACTGACCGCCAGCATCATGCCACAAGATAGAGCCAGGTGGCTGCAGCCACCTGGCAGGCCACCACACCAGTCGTAAGCATCAGCCTGAGGTTCAGATACCATCTGGGCCAGTAACCCGCCATCGCGAACCAGTCCGTCACGCACAGCAGGATATACAGAACCGGGAAAATCAATGCCTGCATTGGCCAGTCGAGGAGCAGTGTCAGTCCCGCCGACACAAAGAAGACCTGGCTCAGGAACATGGCATGGATGGGCGACAGCGGGTAGCTGTGTTCGCCAATCTGCATGCTGACAGGCCAGTAGACCCCACTGAGAAACGCCAGGATGCCGGCGCTGTAGAGGTAGAAAAGCTGGGTAGCAAAGCCGCCATAGTCTGATGAGAAGATCATGAGGGCGAGGGCAGCCATGAACGGGGTCAGGCCAGCCAGTCCAAACGTCATGGCAAGCGGGCGTATGGCGAGCATCAGCGATGCCTCCCGGTTGGGATCCGGAGTGGGTCAATGCCCGTGTCATCGAGTCCGACCATTTCATTGTAGGCAGAGTCGTG
>JBNJEG010000156.1:0-4948 GCA_051745655.1 Pseudomonadota bacterium | reverse complement strand
CCGGTCCTTGGAGAGCTTCCGGTTGTATTCCTCGGAGCCAACACTGTCTGTGTGCCCCCGGATCTCGACGGTGACGTGATCGTGGTATTCAAGGTCCCGAGCGATCCGGTCCAGAACCGTCTCGCCATTCGGGGTCAGCGTTGCGGAATCAAACTCGAAGGTGACGCCATCCAACGGCTGCATGTCGGGAATTTTCTCGACAACCTTTTCGCGCTCGATGACCTTTGTCTCTGTCCGGACCTCCGGCTCCGGGGTCTCCGGCGGACCAAAGAGGGGAATGGAAACCCCGATCAGGAAGCGGCTGTCGCCGAACTCCGCATTACCGCCGGCATCATCCGCCCAATCCGCCGTATACCGGGCTTCCGCGCGCAGAGACAGGCGGTCTTCCCATAGAGGCACCTTCACGCCGACGCCGGCGTTGGCATAGGGGGCGGTGTCCGAACCGGTTGCGTGATCCAGGTAGGAAGCCCCGCCACCCGCCAGCAGGTAGGGCGAGACCGCGCCATCGTGCAGCCAGAAGATGCCATCAACACCGAGTTGGTATTGCCAGTCATCACCGTTGCGCTGGCCACGTGTGAGGTTGTTGCCCATGCCGGACAGCTCTACCGTGAAACTGTCCCCCAGGGGATGACCGAAACCAAGACGGCCACCCGTTCCTTCATCGTTATCGAACCGGTCATTGTCGGGGTCGACGTACATCCCCATCACTGAAGCTGACCAGTCATCCCAGCGAGCCTCGACTTCCTCGGCCCCCGCACTCATACCAACCGTTGCGCCCAGGGCCGCGACAACCAACTTTGTACCGATCCGACTCATGCGTCCTGCATCCTCGTTACAAACTGAATTTACAGGTAACTTTTTGTTACATTGATCACAGTTTGAACGGCGGGGCCTTAGACGGCATTGACGGACGCGCCCGGCCTCTATGCTCCGATGGTCAACAATGTGTGAGGCCGATCACATTCTGTTACCCAGACTCACGATCGACCAACAGACGCGGGGCGGGTCCATGAACATACTGAAAGCGTGGATTTGAGCAGTATCCCCCGGGGCGGAAGAGAACGCAGTCCTTTCGCCAGTAACCGGGTCACTGTTGGATCCAAGGGATTATGAATTTTTCAGGCTTTTCATTCTTCCCTTACGACTTCTTCTTCAGGCGGACCCATGGTCCGCCTTTTTTTATTCCGGGTACCCGGTAATAGCGCGGATACGGTGATACAGCGGCGACAACCTCGAATACATCCGCTGATACACCTCCCGGTACAGCCGGTCATACAACGCCTGGCGCGCCGGGTCCGGCTCAAACCGATCCCCCACACGGGTCATGGCTGCCACCGCCGAATCGTAGTCCGCATACCAGCCAAGCCCGACCGCCGCATTGATCGCTGCCCCGAGCCCGGACGTCTCATAGGTGTGCGGCCGTTCCGCCGGCAGACCGAAGATATCCGCCGTCAACCGCATGGCTTCATCACTCTGGGAACCTCCACCGGCTACCCGCAGGCGCCGCACTGGCACCCGGTTACGCTTTTCCAGCCGCTCCCTGCCCTCGCGCAACGCGTAGGCCAACCCCTCCAGGATGGCCCGGTAGATGTGGGCCCGCGTGTGCACATCCCCGAAACCGATGATCGCCCCCTTGGCCTCCGGCCCCGGCTGGCGAACCCCGGGTGACCAGTAGGGCTGGAGCATCAGGCCCATGGAACCGGGCGGAACCTCACGCACCAGCTCATCAAAGAGCGCTTCCGGGGCAATACCGCGTTCCTCAGCAATGGCCTGCTCGCGCTGGCCGAACTGGCGCTTGAACCAGCTCACCATCCAGAAGCCCCGGTAGATCATTACCTCCCCGGAATAGCGCCCCGGCACCGCCGAGGGGTACGGCGGCAGGAAGCGGGTGGGCTCCACGTAGCGGGTATTGGTGGTGTTGATAGTGGCGGTGGTGCCGTAACTCATGCAGGCCGTCTCCGGCGTCAGCCCGCCGGAACCAAGGATTTCGCAGGCCTTATCGGAGGCGGCAGCCAGCACCGGTACCCCGGAGGGCAGGCCCAGATGCTCCGCCGCCTCCGTTGTCAGCGCACCCATGTGCCCACCGGGCTGAACCAGCTCCGGCAGCATGGCGCGCTTCACAGCCATCAGCTGCCACTTGAAGTCATTCGGCCGGCACCAGTCATGGCGCTTGTAGTCGAACGGCAGGTAGCCCACCTGGCTGCCCGTGGAATCCACAAACCGCCCGGTCAGGCGCCAGTTCAGATAGCCCGAGAGCAAAAGGAAACGCTTGGTCCGCGCCCAGACATCCGGCTGGTTATGGGCAATCCAGTTGGCCTGGGTCTGTTCGCCCAGTTTCTGGATGGTTTCCGAGAGGCCGAGCGCGCCGAACAGGAACCGCCACAGAGGCGGTACCCGGACGGGCCCGGGCGCCCGGCGCTGATCCAGCCAGATGATCGCCGGGCGCAGGGGCTCGCCGTGCGCGTCCAGGTTCACAACGGTGCCGCGCTGGGTGGTCAGGGCAACACCCGTAACCGCTTCCGGGGAAACCCCGGAACTCGCCCAGAGTTCGGTGCAGGCGCGCCCGATGCTCAACCAGTAATACTCAGGATCCTGCTCGGCCCACCCCGGTTCCGGGGAGCGGTAGGCTTCGATCTCGTCCCGGCCCTTCCCCACCAGCTCACCTCTCGCGTTGAACAGCAGCGCCCGGGTGCTCTGGGTGCCATTGTCTATGGCCAGAATGAGTGGCTCGGTGCTCATGCCCCGGGCTCCGGTGGCAGGTAATAGCTTGCGCGCCAGAGCTCCCGGTAGCGTATGCACTCCTGTTGCCAGCGGTCGTCATCCCAGCCAAGCACCGGCTGGCAGTACTCGCGAATGGCTTCCAGCCAGGGAGCACCGCCCTCCGGCAACAGCAGCCCCAGGCGGGTGCGGCGCAGCAGCAGGTCATCCAGGTGACCGATCTGTTCGTGCCGACAGCTCCAGACGAGTTCCGCCATGAGCGTATCCGTGTGGCCGATGGGCACCAGTGGCCCGGCCTCGATCACTTCCATTACACGGCTGCCGTAATGGCCGCACAGACGGCGCCACTGCCAGGCGGTCACCCCGCCTGGCCTTGCCGTGGCCGGTGCCGGCGCGAAGACCCGGTCCTCCTTTTCACGGCGGATGCCCTCATCGGTGCGCAGATGCTCCAGCACCTGCAGCGCGATCAGGCGGAAAGTGGTCAGCTTGCCCCCAGCAACACTGATCACGCCCTGATCGTTCCAGATCACATGCTCGCGCTTTTCACTGGAGGGATTCTTCTTGCGGCCACCGCCATCCGAGACCACGGGGCGCACGCCGGACCAGGTGCTGATCAGGTCGGCCTCATCCAGGTGCGCGTCCGGGAAGGCGTCATGCACCGCCTCCAGCAGGTATTCCATTTCGTCCCGGCTGAGCACCGCCTCCTTCTGGAGATCCTCGTCATGGTCAAGATCCGTGGTGCCAACCACGGTCACCCCCTCCCAGGGATAGACGAACATGGGGCGACGATCCCGGGGGTGGATGAGAGAAAGACTCACCGAGACCGGCAGCTTCCAGAACGGGAAAACCAGGTGACTGCCGCGCAGCGGGCGGATGCGCTGCTCCGCCCCGAGCTGGCCGCGCAGCCGATCCGTCCAGGCCCCAGTGGCGTGCACGATGTAGCGGGCACGGAGGTCATAGTGGGTGCCTGCAAGCTCATCATGGACCGCCACGCGCCCCTCGCCGCCATCACCCGCGGGTGTGACGGATTCGGCGCGCACGTAGTTGAGCGCCCTGCCCCCGGCGGCCGTGGCCTCCTGCAGGATGCGCAGCACCAGGCGGGCGTCATCGGTCACCGCGTCCGAAAAGCGGGTGCCACCCCGCAGGCCCTTGCGGCGCAGCCCCGGGACCCAACGCAGGACGGACTCACCGGGAAAGAACCGGCGTGTGCGGCGCTGGGCCAGGAAGTCGTAGACCCGGAGCAGCAGACCGAACAGGCCCGGGCCAGGGAACTGGCGATTGAAGTGCGGCATGATGTAGTAGAGGTTATCCACCAGCCCGGGCGCCTCGTTCATCATGCGCTCGCGTTCGTGCACCGCATCCCGCGTGAGCCGGTAATCCCCGCTGGCCAGGTAGCGCAGACCGCCGTGAACCATCTTGGAGGAACGGCTGGAGGTGCCCCAGGCGAAGTCACGCTGTTCCACCAGCAACGCGCGGTAGCCCTCACGGGCGGCCTCACGCAGAATACCGGCGCCAGTAATGCCGCCGCCGATGATCACCATGTCCCAGGGTTCGTCCCGGCCCAGCAAAGCGGCCGTGTCACTACGCTCTTCGCGGATACTGCTCGCGTCCGTCATGCCTGCTCCTCCGGTTCATGCTGCAGCAATACGCCCGGGGCGAGGCGCCGGTCCGGGTCCATGTGGCGGCTCATGGCATGCAGCAGCCCAATGGTCACAGGCCCCTTCTCGGTGGGCAGGTAGGGCGCATGGTCCTTCCCGACCCCGTGCTGGTGGCTGATGGTTCCCCGGTTGTTAACGATGGCCTCCGAGGCGGCCTGCTTGAGCCGGGCCCAGCGTTCATGGGTGGCCTCATAGGTCTCCGCGCACCGGAAGACGTAGGTGGTGTAGATGCTGCAGCCCTGAGCGTAGACATGGGAGAGATGCGTGAAGACATGCACCGGCTCCCCTTCGGCCTCAAGCCCCTGGCGCAGGGTGGTCTCGATGCGGCTCATCAGGTCATCCACGTTGTCCCAGTCCGTGGCGGTTTCCAGGGTATCCACGGCGTAGCCCTGCTCCCAGAGCGTCTCGCGCAGGTAGGGCATGGTGAAGCGCTTCTGTTCCCACTTCCTGCCCAGGTAGGTGCCGGTATAGACGCCATTCTGGCGACGGCTGATCCGCTTCAGCTCGCGCTTGCCGGTACGGCATTGGGCCCGGGTACCTGTGAGCCCGATGGTCATCATGCACTTACCGTT
>JBNJEG010000155.1:0-5002 GCA_051745655.1 Pseudomonadota bacterium | reverse complement strand
TGGCTTTCCGGGGTGACCCGCATCACCTCTTCCACGGTGGTCAGCCCCGCGGCCACCTTCTGGGCGCCGGACAGGCGCAGTGACATCATCCCCTGTCGATAGGCTTCCCGCCGCAGCTGGTTCACGTCGCAGTCAGCGGTGATCAACTCTTCAACCGATCCGTCAATGGGCATGATTTCGTAAACGCCCGAGCGCCCAAGGTACCCTGTGTTCCGGCACTGCAGGCAGCCAACGGGTTCGCAGGGGCGCTCCGGAGTGGGCGCTTTCCAGGGCTTTGTGAGGGAGCGCCAGGCTTCCGGGTCGATGCTGCCTTCCGTCTTGCATTCCGAACAGAGCGTCCGCACCAGCCGCTGGGCCATGACGCCGATCACGGTGGCCCGGATCAGGTAGCTGGGCAGTCCCAGCTCCAGCAGCCGGGTGATGGCGCTGGGGGCGTCGTTGGTGTGCAGGGTGGAAAGCACCAGGTGGCCGGTCAGCGCGGCCTGTACCGCCATGTCCGCGGTTTCCTGGTCGCGGATCTCGCCAATCATGATGATGTCCGGGTCCTGGCGCAGCAGGGCGCGCACGCCGTGGGCGAAGGTCAGGTCGATGCCGTGCTGTACCTGCATCTGGTTGAACGCCGGTTCCACCATCTCGATGGGGTCCTCGATGGTGCAGATGTTCACATCGTCCGAGGCCATCTGCCGCAGCGTGGAATAGAGAGTGGTGGTCTTGCCGGAACCGGTGGGGCCGGTGACCAGAATGATCCCGTAGGGGTTGTCGGTAATGCGCTTCCAGCGCTCGCGGTCGTCGCGGGAGAAACCCATCTGTTCAAATGGTTTGAGCAGCACTTCGGGGTCGAAGATCCGCAACACCATCTTCTCCCCGAAGGCAGTGGGCATGGTGGCGATGCGCAGCTCCACCTCGCTTTCATCCGGTTTGCGGGTCTTGATACGCCCGTCCTGGGGGCGGCGTTTTTCGGCCACGTTCAGCCGCCCCAGGATCTTGAGCCGGCTGAGCACGGCAATGCCCACGTTGATCGGGAATTCATAGACGGTGTGCAGGACGCCGTCGATGCGGAACCGGACCTGGGACATCTCCCGGCGCGGTTCGATGTGTATGTCGCTGGCGCGCTGTTCAAAGGCGTAGTGCAGCAGCCAGTCCACAATGCTGACCACATGCTGGTCATTGGCGTCCGCCTTGCCGTCACCCAGGTCGAGCAGCTGCTCGAAGCTCTGAACGTGCTTGCTGGCATCCTCGCCGCCGGCTTTGCTGACGGAGTTGGCCAGCTGGTAGAACTCCACCGTGAAGCGGCGGATTGAGGCCGGGTTGGCTACCACCGGCGTTACCGTCCGGCGGGTGATGTGCTCCAGGTTTCTGATCCATTCCCGCTGGAAAGGCTGGGCCGTGGCGACCTGAACCTCATCCCGGGTGACCTTCACCGCGAGGATGCCGTTGCGCTGGGCGTAGGCATAGGACATCACGTCCGCGACCGAGGGCACGTCCACCTTGAGCGGATCGATGTGCACGTAATCCAGCCCTGACCAGTGGGCCAGCCATTCAGTGAGTCTGTCCAGGTCCAGCAGTTTGCCGCTGGTGGCATCCTGAAGCTGGGCGTCGGCCAGCATCTCCAACGGGTGCCTCTGGGCATCGGAGCCCAGGTTGGCGTTGCGCACCTCGCGGGCTTCTTCTTCAGTGATGCGTTCGTCCTGAACGAGCGCCTCACATATCTGGTGCAGGTTCAGCGGTTGGTCCCGTTCGGGTTTCGGTGCTCTGGCCATAAAGGGTCAGCCCGTGCTGATGCCTGGGTTGCGCGGGTCCTGGCGGAGCTTGAACAGCGCCGCCACAAAGAAAACCAACGTCAGCACCATTGGTATAACGCTGCTCATCGGCCACCCATAAAGGTAGGAGCTTACCGACAACGGCGCGAAGTAGATCATCATCATGAAGCAGGCCCAGATGTAGGTGAGATTGCGGCCCCTGAGCAGCCCCGGCACGAAAATAAGCAGCGGCACCAGCTTGATCATCAGGATGACGGTCTTCGAGGGGCCCTCCACCGGTTCCGGCCAGAACGTGGTCAGGGCCAGTATGGCCATGAGGGCAAAAAAACTGACGAGGCCGACCCAGTGGGCCAGGGGAAGGTCGGAGTAGTGGCGCGCGGTTTCGGTCATTACGGGCGATTCACCTGAGCGGGCATGGATTACGGAGGCCGGTTTTGCCGTTACAATGTTTGACCCGGCTTTGCCCGTTACTCTATCAGGAGGTTGGCGGTGATTCATCTCATGCGCGCGACAGTCGTCGTGCTGATACTCGCGCTCGCGGGCTGTGACGGTATGCCCGACAGCCTTGGTGGCAGCGCCGATTTCGCCTCCGCTGAGGGCGAGGTGGTGCGCACCAGCGAACTGGAGGGCCAGTGGGTCTTCGTCAACTACTGGGCTGAATGGTGCGAACCCTGTTACGAAGAAATTCCGGAGCTCAACGCCCTGGACCAGCGCGACGGGGTGAGCGTCATCGGGGTGAATTTCGACGAAGTCGAAGGTGATGCACTGCGCACACTCATGGACGACATGGGCATTGATTTCACGGTCGTTACCGACGATCCCCAGGCCCACTACGGCTGGGAGCACCCGGTCTCATTACCTGCTACCTTTGTGATCAACCCGGAAGGCGAGGTGGTCGAAGCCCGCTTCGGGGAGCAGACCGAGGAGGAACTGGTCGAGGTCATGGAGTAGCCCTGTGTCGCGCACATTCGTTCATCTTCGTATCCATTCGGAATACTCCCTGGTCGATGGCCTGATCCGGATCAAGCCACTGATCGAGCGCGCGGCGGAGATGGGCATGCCCGCCATCGGGCTGACCGAGCAGTCCAACATGTGCTCGCTGGTCAAGTTCTACGAGGGCACCACCAGCGCTGGTATCAAGCCGATCATCGGCGCGGACATCTGGCTGCGCAATCCCGAGGACCCGCACAAACCCTTCCGCATAACCCTGTTGGCGCGTAACCAGACCGGCTTCGGGCACCTCACAGAGATCATCTCCCTGGGCTATACCGACGGGCTCGCCACCGGCATTCCGCTCGTGGAGCGGGACTGGATCGAACAGCGTGCGGAAGGGCTGCTCATGCTCTCCGGCGCCCGCGAGGGGGATATCGGCCGTGCCATCCTGGCCGGCAAGGAGGGCCTGGCCGAGGAACGGGCGCGCTACTGGGCCAGCCTTTTCCCCGGTGCCTTCTATTTTGAACTCCAGCGCACTGGCCGCCCCTACGATGAGGACTGCCTGCACGGGCAGGTGGCCCTGGCCCAGACGCTGGAGTTGCCGGTGGTGGCCACCAATGACGTCCACTTCCTGGAGGCCGACGACTTCGAGGCCCACGAAGCCCGGGTCTGCATCGGCGAAAGCAAGACCCTGGATGATCCCCGCCGGGAGCGGCGCTTCAGTGAGCAGCAGTACCTCCGCTCCCAGGAGGAGATGATCGAGCTGTTCGAAGACATCCCGGAGGCGATCGACAACACCATCGAGATTGCGCGCCGGTGTACGGTTCCGGTCAAGCTGGGCGAGATCTCGCTGCCCCAGTACCCCATCCCGGAAGGGATGACCATGGATGAGTACTTCCGCAAGGTCTCGGAGGAAGGCCTGGAATGGCGCCTGGAGCGCATCCTGGACCGCACGGACCCGGAGTACGAGGAGAAGCGGGCGCGCTATTACGAACGCCTGAACTTCGAGCTCAACATCGTCAACCAGATGGGTTTCCCGGGCTACTTCCTGATCGTGATGGACTTCATCCAGTGGGCCAAGGACAACGGCGTGCCCGTGGGGCCGGGGCGCGGCTCAGGCGCGGGCTCACTGGTGGCCTACGCGCTGCTGATCACCAACATCGACCCGATGCAGTACGACCTGCTGTTCGAGCGCTTCCTCAATCCGGAGCGGGTCTCCATGCCGGACTTCGACGTGGACTTCTGCATGGAGGGGCGCGACCGGGTCATCCACTATGTCTCCGAGCGCTACGGCAAGAACGCCGTCTCCCAGATCATCACCTTCGGTACCATGGCCGCCAAGGCCGTAGTGCGCGACGTCGCGCGGGTACAGGGCAAGTCCTATGGTCTGGCCGACCGCATGTCCAAGCTCATTCCCTTTGACCCGGGCATGACCCTGGAGCGGGCCCACGAGGAAGAGGAGCCGCTGCGCGAATTCCTGGAGCAGGACGAGGAAGCCCAGGAAATCTGGGAGATGGCGAAGAAGCTGGAAGGCATCTGCCGCAACGCCGGCAAGCACGCCGGGGGCGTGGTGATCGCGCCCACCAAGCTGACGGACTTCGCCCCGCTCTACTGTGAAGAAGACGGCGGCAGCGTCGTCACCCAGTTCGACAAGAACGACGTGGAGGAGGCCGGGCTGGTCAAGTTCGACTTCCTCGGCCTGCGGACCCTGACCATCATCGACTGGGCCCTGGCCATGGTGAACCGTCGCCGGCGCGAGCGCGGCGAGGCGGACATCGACATCGACGAGATACCGCTGGACGACCCGCAGTCCTTCGAGCTGCTCAAGAAAGCCGAGACCACGGCGGTGTTCCAGCTGGAATCCCGGGGCATGAAGGACCTGATCCGGCGCCTGGTACCGGCCAGCCTGGAGGACATGATCGCCCTGGTGGCGCTGTTCCGTCCCGGCCCGCTGCAGTCGGGCATGGTGGACGACTTCATCGACCGCAAGCACGGCCGCCAGCCCGAGGCCTACCCGCATCCGGACTTCCAGTACGACGGCCTCAAGCCGGTGCTCAAGCCCACCCACGGCATCATCCTCTACCAGGAGCAGGTGATGCAGATCGCGCAGGTCATGGCGGGCTTCTCCCTCGGCCAGGCGGACCTGCTGCGCCGGGCCATGGGCAAGAAGAAAGCCTCCGAGATGGAGAAGCAGAAGAAAGCGTTCCTGGAAGGTTGTGAGAACAACGGCATCAGCAAGGAACTGGCGGACAACATCTTCGACCTGGTGGAGAAATTCGCCGGCTACGGCTTCAACAAGTCGCACTCGG
>JBNJEG010000154.1:0-5006 GCA_051745655.1 Pseudomonadota bacterium | reverse complement strand
CGGAGTGCCGGCGGACCAGGTCAGCCACATCCTCACGGCCATCAGCGATACCGTGACCAACCGCCTGATCGAGATGGCCCTGGACGAGCTGGGCCCGGCACCCGTGCCCTTCGCCTGGCTGTGTTTCGGTTCCCAGGCGCGGGCCGAACAGCTTCTCAATGCCGACCAGGACAACGGCCTGGTGATTGCGGACGAGGCCACCGACGAGGACATGGCCTGGTTCGAGCAACTGGCCACGAAGGTCAGCGATGGCCTCGACGAATGCGGTTACGTCTACTGCAACGGCAATGTCATGGCCACCAACCCCTTCTGGCGTCGCCGGCTCACGGGCTGGTACGAGGCGGTGGACAACTGGGTGAGCAGTTTCAGCCCCCACCATGTGATGGAGATCAGCATCGCCTTCGACCTGCGTACGGTCTACGGGGATACGGAGCTGACCAGTCAGGTGCAGTCCCACATGCTGAATCGCGTCAGGGCCAACTCCATCTTCCAGGCGGCACTGGCGGAAAACGTTCTGGAAGGCAGCCCCCCTATTGGGATATTCCGGCGCTTCGTGGTGGAGCGCAACGGCGATCACAAGGACACCCTGAACCTGAAAAAACGCGGTCTGCTGCCGATCATCGAGATCGTGCGTCTGCATGCCCTGGCGGCCGGGGTTGACCGCATCAATACCCTGGAACGACTGGATGAACTGGCCCGCGGCAAGCACATGACCCGGTACGACGCACGCAACCTGCAGGACGCGCTGCGCTTCCTGATGCAGGTCCGCCTCCAGGTGCAGGCGGACCAGATCCGCGAGGGCGAGGAGCTGAGCAACTACTGCAACCCGCGCAATCTGCCCAAACTGGCACGCGAGCAGCTGCGTGATGCCTTCCAGCTGGTAGACGGCGCCCAGAAGTCAGTGCGGTTGGCCTACCGCCAGGGGATGCGCTGATGTGGCTGACCCGCGCCCGCAGGGAGCGGGCACGGCGCCGCTATGCACGCCACCCCTTCCCGGATCCGGCGCTGGAGCGCCTCCTGGCCTCCCCCTGGCCGGACACCAACGCCCTCTGGGACGAAGTAAACTGGCTGGCCATTGACCTGGAAACCACCGGCCTGGACCCGAAGACCGGCTACATCATCAGCTTCGGATGGGTCGCCGTGGACCAGGGCCGGATCCGGCTGGACACCGCCCGCCACCTGCTGATCGACAGCCGCAACCTGGTGGGTGACAGCGCCACCATCCATCACATCCGGGATGCCGACCGCAGCGAAGGCGTGGATCTGCCCTCTGCCCTGCGCATGCTGGCAAGGGCGATGACCGACCGGCTACCGGTCATGCATCATGCGCCACTGGACACGGGGTTTCTGCGCGCCGCCTATCGGGAACAGTTCGGCATGGACTGGTTCCAGCCCACGGCGGACACCCTGGTTCTGGAGAAAAAGCGGCTGTTCCAGCGCGAGCAGACACTGCCTGGCAACGTCCTGCGCCTGAACCGGTGCCGTGAACGTTACGGACTGCCGGAGACCACCGCGCACAATGCGCTGGAGGATGCTCTCGCGTGTGGGGAACTTTTCATGGCCTGGGCCCGCCACTATGGCGGTGACGGCCCCAGGGTCAAGGACTGCCTCAGCCGGGTCTGAGCCCTACTTCAGCACCATGATGGCATCCATCTCCACCTGGGCACCCTTGGGCAGGGCGGCCACGCCGATGGCGGCGCGCGCCGGGTAGGGCTCACGGAAGACAGTGGTCATGACCTCGTTGACGGTGGCGAAGTTACCCATGTCCGTGAGGTAGATGTTGAGCTTCACAAGGTCCTGAATGGTGCCACCAGAGGCCTCACAGACGGCTTTCAGGTTTTCAAAGACCTGTTTCACCTGAGCCTCGAATCCGCCTGGCACCAGCTCCATGGTCGCCGGCTCCAGCGGAATCTGGCCCGAGAGGTAAACTGTGTCGCCGGCCTTCACGGCCTGGGAGTAGGGGCCGATCGCTTCCGGCGCGGAATCCGTCTGGATGATGGATTTGTTGGTCATTGGTTACGGCTTTCCTGTCGTCTGTACCGAAAAGTCCTGATGCTCGCCCGCAGGACGGGCGCTGTCAACGGCGAACCCGGGTTACCGACTTCACCGTACGAAGATTGCGGATGCGACGCATGATCCGCGCCAGCTGGCTCCGGCCCTTCACGTTCAGGGCCATGATGACCACGCTGTGGCGGGCGTCGTACTCATCCACGTTGATGCCTTCGATGTTGGCCTCGGCCAGGGCCACGGTGTTGGCCAGCTCTGCGATCAGGCCGCGCTTGCGGGCGGTCTCCACCCGAAGTTCCACGGAGAAGTCATCGGTGATGTTCTTGGCCCAGCTCAGGTAGACCAGCTGGGGCGAATCCGCATCCAGGTGGCGCACGCTCTCGCAGCGTTCGGAATGGATCATCATGCCATCCCCGGAACTCATGCGGCCCACGATGGGGTCGCCCGGAATGGGCTGGCAGCAGTCCGCAAACTGGATGATCGACCCCTCGCTGCCGGCGATGGTCATGGTCTGGCCAGCGCGGGTGTCCTCCAGCGCCGGTGCGGCAACGCTGTCCTCAGCGGTACCCGGTGCCAGCTGCCGCGCGACGATGTAGGCCATGCGGTTACCGATACCGATGTCTGCCAGCAGCCGCTCGAAACTCTCCACCTGGTTGTGCTTGAGCACCCGCTGAACCTGCGCCTCGCCCAGATCATCCAGGCGTGCCCCCAGGCTGTTGAGGGAACGGCTGAGCAGCTGCCGCCCAAGATCCACCGACTCCCGACGCTGTTGGGTCTTGAGGAAATGGCGGATGCTCGAGCGGGCCTTGCCAGTGACCACGTAGTTGAGCCACACCGGGCTGGGCCGTGCGCCCGGAGCGGTGATGATCTCCACCGTCTGGCCGCTCTGCAGCGACTGGCTGAGCGAGGCCAGCTGACGGTCCACCCGGCAGGCCACGCAGGCGTTGCCGATGTCGGTATGGATGGCGTAGGCGAAGTCCACCGGTGTCGCCCCTCGCGGCATTTCCATGATCCGCCCCTTGGGCGTGAACACGTAGATCTCGTCCGGGAACAGGTCCACCTTCACGTGCTCGATGAACTCCAGCGAGTCGTCCGCCCGCTCGCGCATCTCCATCAGCCCTTCCAGCCAGCGGTCCACCCGCTTCTGGTTGACCTCGCCCACCTCGGAATCCTTCTTGTACATCCAGTGCGCGGCAATGCCGTGGTTGGCCACGCTCTCCATTTCCTCGGTGCGGATCTGGATCTCGATGTTCACGTGCTTGCCGAAGAGCGTGGTGTGCAGGGACTGGTAGCCATTGGCCTTGGGCATGGCGATGTAGTCCTTGAAGCGCCCGGGTAGCGGCTTATACAGGCTGTGCACGGCGCCGAGGATGCGGTAGCAGTCGTCCACGGACTCGGTGATGATGCGGAAGGCGTAGACGTCCATGATCTCGCCGAAGGATTTGTGCTTGAACTTCATCTTGTTGTAGATGGAGTTCAGGTGCTTCTCGCGCCCGATGATGCGCCCGGGCAGCTCGCGCTCACGCAGCTTGCCCTCGAGGCCGGCCCGGATCTCGTCGATGATTTCGTGATGGTCCCCGCGCAGCTTGCGCACCGCCTTGGCGATGTACTGGGAGCGCATGGGGTACATGGCCGCGAAACCCAGGTCCTCAAGCTCCACGCACAGGCTGTGCATGCCAAGGCGATGGGCGATGGGCGCGTAGATATCGAGGGTTTCGTTGGCGATGCGGCGGCGCTTCTCCGGGTTCAGGGGCCCGAGGGTGCGCATGTTGTGCAACCGGTCGGCGAGCTTGACCAGGATCACGCGGATGTCGCGCGCCATGGCCAGGGTCATCTTCTGGAAGTTTTCCGCCTGGGCTTCGGCGCGGGAGCGGAATTCGATCTGGGTGAGCTTGCTGACGCCGTCCACCAGTTCGGCCACGGGTGCCCCGAACTGTTCAATCAGCGCGTCCTTGGGAATCCCCGTGTCCTCGATGACGTCATGGAGCATGGCCGCCATCAGGCTCTGGTGGTCGAGGTTGAGCTGGGCCAGGATGTTGGCCACCGCCAGCGGATGACTGATGTAGCGCTCGCCGCTGCGACGATACTGCCCCTCATGAGCCTGTTCCGCGTAGAAATAGGCCCTGCGTACCTGATTGACCTTCTGGTCATCCAGATAGTTCCCCAGGCGTTCCGCCAGTGCGTCGATCGTCGACATCGGCTTTTCCGGGCGCTCCGGTACGTCGTGATTAAGCGGGTCGCGTTCCCTGCCCTGTCACCAGTCCTTCTGCTTGTCTCCCCAAGTATAACGTCTATACACACAAAAAAACCGGGTCGTGCCCGGTTTTTAACGGATGACTGCCGGAGGGCTCAGCCCTCAGCTTCGCCTTCCTCGCCGGACGATGCCGCCGCGGCAGGCGCGCTGTCACTGCCCTGCGCCTGCATGGCCCGCTCGTCGGCCTCAACGGTTTCGAAGCTGATCTTGCCGGCCGCGATCTCACGCAGGGCCAGAACCGTCGGCTTGTCGTTCTCCGGCGGAACCTTGGGCTCACTGCCGTAGGTGGCAAGCTGGCGGGCCCGCTTGGTGGAGAGCATGACCAGTTGGAAGCGGTTGTCGACGTGGTCCAGACAGTCCTCAACGGTGACGCGTGCCATGGATTACCTCTGTGTTCGTGTTTGGGTCACTGGGGATCGCACAGTGTAACCCAGTGATGGGGTTCTGGCCATCACTGATCGGCCAGGGAAAGTGCCCTCAACAGCGCCTCGTGGCGCTGGCTCTGACGGCTCAGGCACTGGCGCTGGGCGCGGAACACCACCAGCAGTTCTTCCAGGGCGGGCTCGAAATCGTCGTTGACCACCAGGTAGTCGTATTCCGCCACATGCCGGCATTCCTCCGCCGCCTCATGGAGACGGCGCTCGATCACCTCGTCACTGTCCTGGCCACGCCCGTGCAGCCGTTCGCGCAGTGCTTCCGGCGACGGCGGCACGATGAACACGGAGACCGCATGCGGCCGCAGGCG
>JBNJEG010000153.1:0-5077 GCA_051745655.1 Pseudomonadota bacterium | reverse complement strand
TCCGCAAAATCCCCGCGCAGCGTCACCGCCCGGCGTGACTCGCCAGTATCCAGGACGCCGGCGGGGCGACGCGCGTCGGACCCTGCCACGCGCCGGGCCATGTCCTCTGCGGACAGCCCCAGCTGCGCCAGTTCCGCCGGGTCCGCGTGCAGGCGGATGACCTCGGCGGCCCGGCCGAACAGGTTGGTGTAGTCGGTATCCGGCATGGCCCGGAAGCGCTCCTCGAGGCGATCCGCGTGGCGCCCCAGGGCGTTGTGGCTGATGCCCGGATCCTCACGGGTCAGTGCCATCACCATGGAAAAGGCGTAGAAGCGGTCATCGATCAGCCGGGGGCGTGACGCCTGGTCCGGCAGATCCGGGCGGGCATCCGCCAGCTTGTCCCGCACCCGGCTCCAGACAGGGTCCACCTCCGTCACCTCTTCCTGCAGTTCGATGGCGATGCTGGAGACGCCCTCCCGGGAGGCCGAGGACACCACTTTGACCTCTTTGAGGGTGCGGATTTCATCCTCGAGCACACGGGTGAGCAGTGCCTCGACCTGCTTCGGGTCAGCACCGGGGAAGGTGGTGAGCACGCGCGCGTTGCGTGCCGTGATGCGCGGGTCCTCAAGGCGCGGCAGGGTCTGGGTGGCCGCCAGGCCGGAGACGATCAGCAGCCCCACCACCATCACCAGCAGGCGGCGGTTGAACAGCAGCCGCTCAATCACCCTGGGCGTCCTCGTCGGCAATGGCCACGCGCTGGCCCGGCACAACCCGGTGGGTGCCGCCGTCGACCACCTTCATGTCCGGCGCCAGTGGCCCCCGGACCAGAACTCGGCCGTCATGACTGTAGAGCCATTCCACGTTCACGCGCCTGAGCTGATGGGCATCCCCGTCTGCTTCCGCCACCAGCACCGCCCAGAGGCCGGAACGGGCGCGGGTCAGGGCGGATTCAGGCAGGACATGGCCGCTTTCCGCCACCTCGGTGGCATGGCGCAGATGGGCGATCTGCCCGGGAACCACTGGAGCACCGGTATCCAGCTCCACGCGCAGGGTGCGTGTGCGCCGGCCCGGGTCCAGTTCCGGAAGGCGTTCGAGTACGGTGCCCTCCAGTGCCTGGCCACCGACGGTCAGCGACACCCGGTCATCGGTGGCGTAATCCGCCGCCGCGCCCGCCGGCATGCCAATGCGGGCTTCCAGGGTGTCCGGGTCCAGCACCCGGAAGGCGGCGGTCCCGGCGGAGACCAGATCCCCGCGATCCACCATCCGGCGGGCCACAACGCCGTCAAAGGGCGCCTCTAGCCGGGCATCATCCAGGTTGGCCTGCACCCGGTCCCGGCGCCCCTGGAGCCCCTGGAGCTGGCCTTCCAGCTGGCGTCGCTCCGCCTCGGCCCGGTCCACGTCGCGCTGGGTACTGGCACCGTCCCGGCGCAGGTTACGCTGGCGCTCCTCTTCCTGGCGCGCCAGGTCCAGGTTGGCCTGGGTCGCCGCGATTTCGCCTTCGACTTCCTTGAGCGAGGCCCGGAGCCGGCGATCGTCCAGCACCGCGAGCACCTGCCCTTCTTCCACGGCGTCGCCCTCCCGGACCTCGATCCGGTCAACGCGCCCCTCCGGCTGGAACGCCAGGGTGCTGACACGGCGGGGTTCGACCAGCCCGGTATGGCGGGTGACCTGAGGGAAGCTATCCACGGACTCGGGGGTACTGACACTGACGGGGAGCAGCCGGTCGCTGCTCGCCTCCTCGGCGGGCTGCGTGCTGGCCCAGGCACGCAGAATGATCAGGGCCACGGCCAGGACCGCGAGCGCGACCAGCACGCGCGGTCGTTTCCATTGGTCGGTCATGTCGGGTTCCGGGCTGTTCTGTTGTTATTCCGCTCGGCGTATGTGCCGCCGAAAGCTTAACAGAACATAACCCATAGCACCCTATCGATCCCTTCCAGGCCCGGAAACGGCCAACCCCGTCACGCAATCGTTGATGGCCCACGTGACGCAGCCCCCGGCTGTAGAGGTCAATGCAGCCCAGGCCCTGTCACAGGACAATGGAGATGCCTGACATGATGCTTCAGGCCTTTCATGACCGTATTTGCCCGGCCCTATGGCCGGGCTTTTTCGTTCCGGGGGTACCTCCATGCCCCACCGGCGACCCTCCCACTGAAATCCAAAGTCTTGCATCACCTCTCAGATCCACGCTCATGGAGGTGGTAACCTTGTTGGCCGGAATAGGGAACCACGAGTGAATGCCATGGGAATCAACGCCCGCGCCCGCATCCTTCTACTGCTGACTGCCCTGATGAGCCTTGGCGGCTGTGCGTTTCACCAGTCCATCGGTCACGATGCGGGTGCCTTCCTGCGCAATGTGGATGGGGACCGGTTCCGCCCCGTACCCTCGGAGCGCTGGGACAGCAGCGATCACGCCCTGCTGTATCTCTATCGCCCACAGTCGGATTGGGGCGACGCGGAGCTCATGGCGCCCAGCTTCTATGTGGACGGCCACCACTACGTCAACCTGCGCAGTGGCGGCTACACCTGGCTGGAGATCCTCCCCGGCAAGCGGGAGCTGGATATGCACCGCCCCTTCTTTGGCATTGAAGGCATCGGCTCCCCCTTCTCCCATATCCTGGATGCCGAACTGAATCTGGAAGCCGGCGAGATCTATTTCCTGCGCTATTCCGAGGTGAGCGAAACCGATTCCACGGACTCCCGCCTCCCCGATGATCACCCGCTTGACCGGGGCGCGGCCCGTTTCGTCGCCCAGGAGACCGCCATGGAGGAGCTCGAGGAAACCCGCTTTATGGAAAGCGTGCTTCTGGCCAGCAACCAGGCAGGCACCTCCATTGTTGCCGACAACCAGGAGACGGATTACCGGCGCCAGGGCAAGTATGAACCCGCCCCCTGGTACTGGCCCTGGGGTGGCGGCCCTACCCAGCCCGTGGAGACGGAGCAGGAGCAGGAACAGCGCGCGCCGGCGGACAACGAGGAGGGGCACTGGTGGTGGCCGTTCTGAGGCCATTGCCGTAGACTGCCCATGCCATGAGTGCCAACACCATCACCCTGAACCGCACCAACAGCCAGCTGCCTGACAACGGCCGCCCCGTGTGGCTTTTCGGCTACGGCTCGCTGATCTACAAGGCCGGTTTTGACTACATCGAGACCCGCACGGCCACGATCCAGGGCTGGAAGCGTCGCTTCTGGCAGGGCTCCCACGACCACCGTGGCACACCGGAGCACCCCGGGCGGGTCGCCACCCTGATCGCGGATGAAAGCACGTCCTGCACGGGGCTGGCCTATCGGGTGACGCCAGACGTGTTCGAGCAGCTGGATGTGCGGGAGAAAAACGGTTATCTGAGACTGATCCGCCCGCTGATGCTGGCCGATGGCGACGAAGTGGAAGGGCTGGTCTACATCGCCAGCGAGGACAATGCGGCCTACCTGGGGCCGGCACCGGAAACGGCCATCGCCCAGCACATCCGGTCATCGAAAGGCCCCAGCGGACCCAACAGCGAGTATGTTCTTGAACTGGCAAAAGCCCTGAGGCGGCTGGGCATTGACGACCCCCATGTGTTCGCAATTGAGGAAAACCTCAGGGTTCTGCTTGATGAGGATCATAATCACACCTATAGTTCCGGTCAGTCCCCTGAGGTCCAATGAGTCAAGTTTTTGGCCTATAATGCAAAAAAACAAACCGGTCAGGGGTCGACCATGACCGAGCCCATGTTCGCTGTCGTAACCCGGCGGCTACGCACCGACTTCCAGCTTTCCATCATCACGCTGCTGGGAGCTGCGGCTCTGTTTGGGATCATCCCATTCGCCGTCTACCGGTTCCTGGAAACGAATTACCTCGCCGGTGTCGCCGATTCACTGATCTCCATCGGCATCCTGGCATCTGTCGTCTACGCCTGGATGACCGGCGATACGCAGCGCACCGGCTTCGTACTGGCCATCTTCTGCTGCGTGGCCGGTGCGGTCATCGGCTCGATTCTGCCCGATGTCGGTCATCTCTGGAGCTACCCGGTGCTGGTGGCCACTTTCTTCCTGACCCTTCCGGTCATTGCCATCATCCTCAATACGCTGATGGTACTGGCGATCCTGATCTACGGCAGTTCAGTCCCGTCCTCGGAAGGGCTCTGGGCCTTCTTCACCACCGCGACCGTGGTCAGCGCCTGCGCCTTCATCTTTGCCATCCGGAACCAGCAGCAGCGCCAGGAAATGGCGGTTCTGGCCCGGCGTGACCCATTGACTGGCATCCGCAACCGCCGCTCCATGGACGACGCCCTGCAGCTGGCCGTCTCCACCGCCAGCCGCACCGAGACCCCCTATGCGCTGGTCATGCTCGACCTGGACCACTTCAAGGTCATCAACGACAAGCACGGCCACGCGCTCGGGGATGAGATCCTGGTGAACCTGGCGCGGATGGTGGAGCGCAATACCCGCCAGAGCGACCAGCTGTTCCGGTTTGGCGGCGAGGAATTCGTGCTGCTGATGCCTGGTGTTGACCACGCCGGGATGACAGCCGTCGTGCAGGGGCTGCGCCAGAAGATCCGCTCCACCCTGCGCAGCCCGGAAGGGCCGGTCACGGCCTCCTTCGGTGCCGCCCTGCTCGATGACGGCGAGAACTGGGAAAGCTGGCTCAAGCGCGCCGATGATGCGCTTTACCGGGCCAAGGAATCCGGACGCGACTGCGTGGTGATCGATTCCGATGACCCGGAGCCCGTGGCCGACTGAGCCACTGACCCGCCTCAGGACGCCAGTCTTACCCTGCCCCCGGAACGAACCAGTCGCCCCTCGTCCGCCAGCTTCTCAACATGCGCCGCCAGTGACCGCGCGGCCACCGGATGGATGGCCGCCGGTACGTCATCGTACACCCGGGGCAGCAGCTCATCCGTACCGATGCCCTCCGGCTCCGCCTGCAGGCACCCAATGAGCTTGCGTTCACGCAGGTAGCGGTGGGTGATCAGATAGTCGAACACCGCTTCCGGGTCGGCCATGATCTGTCCGTGCCCCGGCAGCAGGTGGCTCACCGGCTCATCCAGCAGTCGCCTGAGCGTGGCGAGGTAGTCCCCCAGGTGTCCGTCCGGCGGATCAATGACCACGGTCGAGGACT
>JBNJEG010000152.1:0-5083 GCA_051745655.1 Pseudomonadota bacterium | reverse complement strand
GGCACCGGCTTCGGCACCATGCTGGCGGTGACGGCGGGGAGTTACAGGCTGTTCGACCACCGACAGCGGCTCCGAACCGACCGTATCACAGACCCAACTCACTAGGCCGGGTCACCTGAAAAGCTCAGGGATCGCAGGGTGGGGGAGGTCTTACCGGGAAGCTCTGGAGCCATGGATGGCGGAAGAGCAGCGTACACGGATGTATTTACAGCGATTCCCGGGAAGACCTCCCCCACCCTGGGAGCCCGTCTTCAATAGAATGGGCGATAGCCAGACACAAAAAAGCCGGCCCCGAAAGGCCGGCTTTCAATCCAGGTTCAACTGGTCAGTGATCACTGCTTCTTGAAGCGGAAAATCCCCCAGGTCAGGTAACCACTGTTACCCCCGTTGACCCAGTTCTTCAGCCCCGTCTTCATGCGATCAATGTACGCCTGGGACACCAGATCCCGCTCAACCAGCTCCTGCTCACGACGCTCGGTCTCCTCCAGAACCCGACCGTAATGACGCGGCAGCTGCGGCGTATTGTTCTCAAAGTCCACCTCTTCCATACCGTTGCGCTTGCACGCATCCCGGTAGAACGCCGGAGAACCCAGCGTATCCAGGTGCAGGCGGTCCAGGATCGGCTGCAGAACACCATCCGGGCAATCATCCGCCATCATCGGATCCGTGAAGATGAACAGACCGCCCGGCTTCAGCACCCGGCTGACCTCCTCGATCACCTGCTCGCGGTTACCGCTGTGCAGGAACGAATCCTGGGAAAAAACCACATCGAACGCATCGTGCTCGAAAGGAAGCTCCTCGAAGTTACCGTCCACGACCGTGATCCTGTCCCCAAGGCCCGCGTCCTTGTTAAAGCCGCGGTTGCGCTCGTTCTCGACCTCGGACAGGTTCAGGCCCGTCACCTCAAGACCCAGTGCCTGGTGCAGGTAGCGACCGGAACCACCGAAACCCGAGCCCAGGTCCAACAGCTTCTGACCCGCCTGCACATGGGGCTTCATCAGCTCGCCCATGTGCTCAACGATCCGACGGCTGGCGTCCAGGATCGGCTCCTGATCGTCCTTGTACAGGCCGACGTGCAGGTCCTCGCCGCCCCAGACGTGGAAATAGAAGTTATCCGCGTCGGAACTGTTGTAGTATTCGCGTGCCGTGTTGACGGCTTCGCTGTCGTACTTATCGGTCATCAGTCAGACCTCCCTCAGTCTTTTGGCTGGTCGTCGATTTCATGCCGCCCACGATCATGCACAGGCCCATACGGCCATCGTCACAGCACGACGTCGTCAGGCAGCCCCTTCCATTTCATTCATCAGCAATCATGCTGCGTTTTTCTGAATCGGTCTTCTGGGCGGGGAAAGTGTCCGTCACGTGTCCGTCGAATGCCGGACCAGAGCATGCGGGCAGCTTTCCTGCGCAATGGCCTCTCGGTGAGGCCTGACCGGTCGCTCCGTCAGGCGTCGGCGCCCAGCGGAGCGGGGATACAAGCAGCGGGGGCCACAGCGAACTGGGCTACCCGTGTGGTTGCGGGTTTCACGTACACCCTACCGGCTTGCGAGAAGATTTCAAGCCCCGTTGAAGCCGGGCGCCGGTTAAGAGTGTGTGACAACGTGTGGGGATCAGTAGCCTATATCCTTGAATGAGCGGCTTATTTTTTCGATCGCGATGACGTAGGCGGCCATCCGGTAATCCCGGATCCGGTCGTGCCCGTTGCGCATGCGCACGATCTCCTGGAAAGCCAGCCGCATGGTGTCGTCCAGACCCGAGCGGACCAGGTCGAATTCGTCGGCGCCGCGGGCCAGCTCCCGCTGCATCGGCTCCGGGATGGTCTGGCCGGTGGCATGTTCAATGGCATCGATGATGTGGCGCCCGCGCGATTCGTGGAAACGCTTCTCCATGCGTCCGAAACGCACATGAGCCAGGTTCCGGATCCACTCGAAATAGGAGACGATCACGCCGCCGGCGTTGCAGTAGGCATCCGGGATGATCTCAACGCCCTCGCTCTGGAGGATCATGTCCGCCTCGTAGGTGACCGGCCCGTTGGCGGCCTCCGCGATCAGCTTGGCGCTGATGTGACGGGCGTTATCCTCGTTGATCACGCCTTCGAGGGCGGCCGGGATCAGGATGTCGCAATCCTCTTCCAGTACTTTCGCGCCGTCTTCCCGGTAGGTCCCACCCTTGAAGTCTTTTACGCCGCCGGTGTGTTCCATGTGCTGGTACAGGGCCTGAATATCCAGGCCGTCGGGGTTGAGAACCGCGCCGTCGCGCTCGATCACGCCAATGATCCGGGCATGGTCCTCCCGCGCGAGGAAGTGCGCGGCAAAGTACCCCACGTTGCCCAGGCCCTGCACGATGATGCGTTTGTCCTCCAGCCCACCGTGCATGCCGGCGCGGTGCACCTCATCCGGGTGCCGGAAGAACTCGCGCAGCGCGTACTGCACGCCGCGCCCCGTGGCCTCGTTGCGGCCGCGCACGCCGCCGTGCTCGACCGGCTTGCCGGTGACGGCGCCAATGTAGTTGATGTCGTTGGGGAACAGCTGTCGATAGGTATCCACCATCCAGCCCATCTCGCGGGGGCCGGTGCCCATGTCCGGCGCCGGTACGTTCTGGGCCGGGCTCAGGTAACCCTTGTTGATGAGTTCCCGGGCGAAACGACGGGTGATGGCCTCCAGCTGCTTCGGTGTGTACTGGCGTGGGTCGATCTCCAGGCCGCCCTTGGAGCCGCCGAAGGGCACATCAACGATGGCGCACTTGTACGTCATGAGGGACGCCAGGGCCTCCACTTCGTCCTGGTCGACCTCCGGGGCATAGCGGATGCCGCCCTTGGAAGGCAGGCGGTGGTCGCTGTGCACCGCGCGCCAGCCGGTGAACATCCGTGCCTGGCCATCGATCTCCACCGGGAATGTGACCTGAAGGACGGACTGGCAGGCTTTGAGAGCATCCCCCATGCCGTCTTCGAGGCCCATGATATCGATGGCGTGCTCCACCATGTGATCCACGCTTTGGCGGAAGGTCATGCCCTGTTTCGCGTGTTCCTGGCTCATCGGTCCGCTCCTTCATTTATTGTTTTGTGTTTTCCGAACCTAACTACGTACCCGACAGACCGCAAGATTTTAAGGCTTGATTCGGTCTGCCGGTGGAACCATAGTCATAGAAAGAACCCCGACTCAGCCTGGAGGAGGCGTCATGAACCCGTCCTACGAAAGTGGCGATGCCCTTATTGTTGTGGATGTCCAGAACGACTTCTGCCCCGGCGGCGCCCTGGCCGTTGCGGACGGTGACGCCGTGGTGTCGGTGCTGAACCCGGCGATGCAATCCGCCCGGCAGGCGGGGGCGCCGATCGCGGTATCGCGCGACTGGCATCCTGAACGCCATTGCAGCTTCCAGCCCCAGGGCGGCCCCTGGCCACCACACTGCATACAGGATACGGAAGGGGCCGCGTTCCACCCTGATCTGGTCGTACCCGATGAGGCTCACCTGGTTTCCAAGGGGACCTTCGAGGCCGAGGACCAGTATTCGGCACTCGACGGGACCGGCCTTGGCGACTGGCTGCGGCATCAGGGCGTGCGAAGACTCTGGGTGGGGGGCCTGGCCCAGGATGTCTGCGTGCGTGCCACGGTGCTGGATGCACTCAGAGAGGGCTTTGCCGTGAAGCTGATGCGTGAGGCCACCCGCCCGGTTGACGCCGAGGGTGGGCGCCGGTCCCTCGACGAGATGCTTGAGGCTGGTGCGGAACTGGTTTAAGGCGAAGCCACTGTAATGCTGTTTACCGATCTCTATGAACTGAGTATGGCCCGCGTCTATCACGCGGAGGGCTTGGATCGGGAGGCCGTGTTTGAACTCTTTTTCCGGCGGCTCCCCGAAGGGCGGGAGTATGTCCTCAGCTGTGGCCAGACACAGGCGCTGCGGGAGCTGCTGGACTTCCGGATGACGCCGGACGAGCTCGCGTGGCTCGGGAGCCTGGGGCGCTTTCCGGAGCCATTCCTCAATGACCTGGCCCGGCTGCGGTTCACCGGTGACGTGGATGCGGTGCCCGAGGGCAGCGTGGTGTTCCCGCTTGAGCCTGTGATGCGCATTCGCGCGCCCCTGATCCAGGCACAGCTGATTGAGACACTGCTGCTCAACACACTCCACGCCCAGAGCGTGCTCGCCAGCAAGGCGGCACGGGTGGTGCAGGCTGCCGAGGGGCGGCCGGTAATGGACTTCGGGGCCCGCAAGGCGCATGGCCGGGAGGGCGCAATGAACCTGGCCCGTGCGGCCTGGATCGCCGGTGCGGCGGGCACCTCCAACCTGGAGGCCGGCCGCGCGCTGGACATCCCGGTGCTGGGCACCATGGCCCACAGTTTCGTGCAGGTTTACGGCGACGAGGACCAGGCCTTCCGGGCCTTCAGCCATTACTGGCCGGAGACTACGCTGCTGGTGGATACCTGGGACTCCCTCAACGGTGTGGACAAGGTGATTGCGTTGCTGCGCGATGCGGGTGAGGGGCAACGGCCGGCCACCGCGGTGCGGCTGGATTCCGGTGACCTGCTTGAACTATCCAGGGCGGCGCGGCAGCGGCTGGACAACGCCGGGTTCACGGATGTGAAGGTTATTGCCTCGTCCGGGCTGGACGAATACGCCATCCGTGACCTGCTCCGGGCCGGTGCGCCCATCGACGGTTTCGGTGTCGGGACGGAATGGGCAGCCGTCTCTGACGCGGCCAGCCTCGACTTCGCCTACAAGCTGGCCGAGTACGACGGTCAACCCAGGATCAAGGCGTCCAGCAACAAGAGCACCTGGCCCGGCGCCAAGCAGGTCTGGCGGCGCCTGCACCAGGGAAGGATGATCGGGGATACGATCACCGCAGCCGATGAGCCGGGGCCGCCGGACGCTGTGCCCCTGTTGCGGCCGGCCATCCGGGCCGGTGAGGCCTGCGAAGGGGCATTGCCGCCGCTGCAGACCGTGCGGGAACATGCCGCGCGCGAACTGGCGGCGTTGCCGGACAGCCTCCGGAGTCTGTCGCCAGCGGGTGAGCCTTACCCGGTTGCCATCAGTGATAGACTCGAAGCGGAAAAACAGCAACTGATTCAGGCGTATCGGAGCAATCAAG
>JBNJEG010000151.1:0-5111 GCA_051745655.1 Pseudomonadota bacterium | reverse complement strand
CCATGGCTCACTCCGTCTCCTTGAAGAGTTCCCGCCCGATCAGCATGCGCCGGATCTCCTGGGTGCCGGCGCCGATCTCGTAGAGCTTGGCGTCGCGCAGAAGTCGGCCCGAGGCGTACTCGTTGATGTAACCGTTGCCGCCCAGGATCTGGATGGCTTCCAGCGCCATCTTCGTGGCCTTGTCGGAGCAGTAGAGGATGGCTCCGGCGGCGTCCTTGCGGCTGGTCTCACCCCGGTCGCAGGCGGCGGCCACGGTGTAGAGGTAGGAGCGGCAGACGTTCAGCTCCGTGTACATGTCCGCGACCTTGGCCTGGATGAGCTGGAACTCGCCGATGGCCTGGCCGAATTGCTTGCGTTCGTGCACGTAGGGCAGGACCAGGTCCAGACAGGCCTGCATGATGCCCACGGGACCGCCTGCCAGCACCACGCGCTCGTAGTCCAGGCCGGACATCAGCACCCGTGCGCCGTCGTTCTCGGCGCCCAGGATGTTCGCTTCGGGTACCCAGGCGTCCTGGAAGATCAGCTCTGACGTGTTGGAGCCACGCATGCCCAGCTTGTCCAGTTTGGGTCCGTGGGTGAAGCCCGGCGTATCGCGCTCAACCAGGAAGGCGGTGATGCCTTTGGCTTCCTTCTCCGGGTCAGTTTTGGCATAGATCACGTAGACGTCGGCGTCCGGGCCGTTGGTGATCCACATCTTGGCGCCGTTCAGCCGGTAGCCGTCGCCATCGCGGGTGGCGCGAAGCTTCATGCTGACCACATCCGAGCCGGCATTGGGCTCACTCATGGCCAGTGCGCCTACGTGTTCGCCGGTCATCAGTTTCGGCAGGTAGGTCGCCTTCTGCTCGGCATTGCCGTTGCGGAAGATCTGGTTGACGCAGAGGTTGGAGTGGGCGCCGTAGCTCAGGCCCACGGAGCCGGAGGCACGGCTGATTTCTTCCATGGCGATGGTGTGAGCGAGATAACCCATGCCGGTGCCGCCGTCGTCTTCCGAGACGGTCATGCCGAGCAGGCCCATATCGCCCAACTTGGGCCAGAGGTCCCGTGGGAAGGCGTTTTCGCTGTCGATGGCCGCCGCCCGCGGGGCGATCTCGCCCTGGGCGAACTGGCGCACCTGGTCCTGCAGCATGGCGGTGGTGTCGTCGAGGTTGAAGTTGAGGCCGGGGTAGGTCATGGCGCGCTCCGGTGTATTGTTGTTGGTTATGGGGTCATGGCGTTGAGACAGCGCTTCTCCGCCTCATCGAGTTCCACCTGCATCAGCTGGAGCTCGCGCATCTGTTCGTTAAGCTGTTCACGTCGTTCCCGAATTTTGCTCAGTAAGGCATTGAGCTGCCGTTCGTTACCGGACTCGGGATCGTACATTTCGATGATGTCCCGGGACTCTGCAAGGCTGAAGCCAAGGCGCTTGCCGCGCAGGATAAGCTTGAGCTTGACCCGGTCGGCGTCGCTGTAGATCCGTTGCTGGCCTTCGCGGCGGGGGTCGAGGAGGCCGGTCTCTTCATAGAACCGGATGGTGCGGGTGGTGATGTCGAACTCCCGCGCCAGGTCGCTGATCGTGTAGGTGGTCTCGGTCTCCACAGTCATGCCGGCTTCCCTGTTAGGTATTCCGTTTACGTTAACGTAAGCCTATGACGTGCGCAATCGGATACCGGAAGCCCCGGGTCAGTCGCCGGTGATACTGAGCATGCGGTTGCGGAGTTGGCGCCAGTGGCGGACTTCGTCGGCGCTGCCCACGCGCCTGTCGGCCCGTTCATCACGGGTCAGCCAGAGATCCGTGCCATTGAAGCTGTAGACCGGATCAAGGTCGGTTCGCTGCGAGGCTGGCTGGATGCTGTCAACCAGGTTATCGAGGATCAGTGGATCGGTTTCAGAGGTGGGGTAGTACGCCAGGACCATGTGGGCCTGTTCCAGGTGAATGGCGTCCACGTAGGTGATCCTGAGCCTTTCTTCCGGAACGCCCATTGCCCGCAGGGTCATGTATTTGGCGTTGGCGAACTCCTCGCAGTCGCCGGCGTTGGTGGCAAGAAACTCAACAGGGGTAGCCCAGTAGTCCCTTTGGCCCCAGTGATCGATGTCCCCCACAAACTCGCGCTGGTTGAAGAACCGGTTCACGGCCAGGATCTGTTCGGCCTCGGTGGCCTTCCGGTGTTCGTCGATGAGGGTTTCCCAGTCAGTCAGCCGCTGGCGGGCCGCGGTGCCGTATTCGTCCTGTATGTACCCAAGCAGGTCCCTGCCCAGGTCGATGCCATGGGCCAGACCCGCTATGAGTAACGCCGTCAGTACAGCCAGGCGCATGAGCTGGTTTCCGGGTCAGTTGCTGAGCCGATCACGGAGGTCATTCAGTCTATCCCTGACGTCATCGCCCGAGGCAGCCGCTGGCTCCGAGCCCGTCGCTGCGTCAGCGTCGCTGTTATCGGAATCCTGATTGTCACGCACTGCTAGTTGACCCGCTTCTTTGTTTTCAGGAAACGTCAGTGTCTCAAGAGCGCCTTCGCGCTCAATGACAATACGGCGCTTACGGACTTCCCGAAGGCTGGCATTACCGGGCAGGGAATCGCCCACGCTGTAGACATCCGTTTCGCCGTCCGGTCCCTCAACCAGGGCGCTGTCCCGTTGTTCGGCGTCACCGGCCATAACGCCCCTGAGCAGCAGCTGGAGGTTGGTTTCGGGCAGGGTTTCTGCGCGCTCGACGGATTCAGAGGGCTCTTCTCCCGGCGTTCCGAAGAAGGTCAGTTCCTCCAGTTCCGGAGGCTGATTGTCAGCGTCGGTGCCGTTGCCGGACTCTGCCTGGCGATCCGCAACCTGCTCGGGACTCTCGGAAAGCCGCTGGCTCAACTGCAAGCCCTGCCAGCCCATGAGCGCGGCAATCACCAGTGCCAGTAATGTCCCTGTGATCAGGGGCATGGCATTCAACAGTTTTTCCATGGACAATCAGACCTTTCCAGTGGCCGGGAATGACGGTTGCCTTCATTATCCCGGGATACTAACGTAACCACAAACCAACACCGCACGGTTTGCGATATGGGCGAAACCCTCAACGAGACCAGCACTACGGAAGCCAGACTGCCCTTCAGTTTTGCCCGACGCAATGGCGTTGTGCTTACCCGGGATGATCAGGGGGCGCTGGAGCTGCTGGTGCGGCATGGCGCCCCCGCGCGCGCCATCGCCGAAGCGACCCGCCTGAGCCGGGGCCGTGCGCGCATGAGGGAACTGGACGCCGATGCGTTCGATGACGCATTGACCCGCGCCTACCAGAACGATTCCGACGAAGCCATGCAGATGGTGGAAGGAATCGGCGAGGACATGGACCTGGCCAGTCTGGCGGAATCGGTTCCCGAGACCGAGGACCTGATGGAACAGGAGGATGACGCACCCGTCATTCGCCTGATCAATGCCATCCTCACCGAGGCCATCAAAACCGGGGCTTCGGATATTCACATTGAGACCTACGAGAAAAGGCTGGTGGTACGCTTCCGGGTGGACGGCGTGCTGAGGGAAGTGGTGCAGCCGAAACGGGCCCTGGCACCGTTGCTGGTCTCGCGGATCAAGGTCATGGCGCGGCTGGACATCGCGGAGAAGCGGGTGCCCCAGGATGGGCGGATTTCACTGCGCGTTGCCGGGCGTGAAGTGGATATCCGGGTCTCGACCATGCCCTCGTCGAACGGTGAACGCGTGGTATTGCGGCTGCTGGATAAAGAGGCAGGTCTTCTGGATCTTGACTCCATTGGCATGGCCGATCGCGACCTCAACCTCCTCAAGGACCTGGTCAACCGACCCTACGGCATCATTCTGGTAACCGGCCCGACAGGGTCGGGTAAAACCACCACGCTTTATGGCGCGCTGACCGAGATCAACGACCGTTCGCGTAACATCCTGACCGTTGAGGACCCGATCGAGTACAATCTCCCGGGCATCGGTCAGACCCAGGTGAACCCGAAGGTCGATATGACCTTCGCCAGGGGCCTGAGGGCCATACTGCGCCAGGACCCGGACGTGGTGATGATCGGTGAGATCCGCGACCTGGAGACCGCCGAGATCGCCGTGCAGGCGAGTCTGACAGGGCACCTGGTGCTGTCGACTCTCCACACCAACACGGCCACCGGCGCCATCACCCGACTGATTGATATGGGGGTGGAACCCTTCCTGATCTCTTCCAGTCTGATCGGAATCGCGGCCCAGCGGCTGGTCAGGATGCTGTGTCAGGACTGCTGCGAGCCCTATACCCCGGATGCCACCGAGTGCCGCTTCCTGGACGCGGATCCGGATAATCCTCCGACCATTTATCGTCATGGCGGCTGCGATGCCTGCAACCAGCTTGGCTACCGGGGGCGGATGGGCATCTATGAGATCATCGGGATTGATGAAGGACTGCGGACGCTGATCCACGACCAGGCGGCTGAACAGGCGCTGGAGCGGGCCGCCCGTGAGCGTGGCCCGAGCATTCATGCGGATGGTGTGGCCAAGATCCTGAACGGCACCACCACGGTGGAGGAAGTGCTGCGCGTGACACACCGGGGATGATCAATGGCCGCATTTGAATTCAAGGCTCTGGACGAGCGCGGCAAGCAGAAGAAAGGGGTTCTGGAGGCCGACAGTGCCCGCGTCGTGCGCCAGCAGCTGCGTGATCGGGGTTGGGCGCCATTGGAGGTATCGCCAACCCGGGAACGCCAGCAGCGAGCCGGGTTCAGCCTGGGTCGGGGCCTGTCGGCGGCGGACCTGGCACTGGTTACGCGTCAGCTGGCGACCCTGATCCAGTCCGGCATCCCGGTGGAACAGGCACTGTCCGCCATCGCCAACCAGGCGGATAAGCCCCGCATCAAGAGCATGATGCTCGCGATCCGCGCCAAGGTTCTTGAAGGCTATACACTGGCCGGCAGTCTTGGCGAGTTTCCGTCGGCGTTCCCGCAACTTTATCGAGCTACGGTTGCGGCGGGGGAGCATGCCGGCCATATGGACCTGGTTCTCAATCGGTTGGCCGACTACACCGAGGCCCGCCAGGAAGCCCGCCAGAAGATCCAGCTGGCAGCCATCTATCCGGTGATCCTGACGTTCGTCGCTGTCGCCATCGTGATCTTCCTGCTGACCTACGTGGTGCCGGACATCATCGAGGTGTT
>JBNJEG010000150.1:0-5232 GCA_051745655.1 Pseudomonadota bacterium | reverse complement strand
GGTATCGATATTGACCTCATCGCCCAGCCCGGAACCCAGCGCCCGGTCGCTGTGGTGGCCTGACAGGAGCCGCTCAATTCCCATGCATACGACAATCCGTACACTGACTCTGCTAATTCTTGGTCTGGCGGTAGCGCTGAAGGCGCCGGCCGAGGTCACAATCGAGGACAGTCGGGGCTCCCAGACCTTTGAAAGCACACCCGAGCGGGTGGTCGCCCTGAACTGGTCCATGGCGGAAAACCTGATCGAGCTTGGGATCGACCCGGTGGGGGTGGCCGATGTTGAAGGCTACCGCAAGTGGGTGGGTGAGCCCGAATTGCCGGAGGATGTGGTCAATGTTGGCAAGCGCGCCGAGCCCAACATGGAACGCATCGATTCCCTGGATCCGGACCTGGTCCTGCTATCCAACGGTCAGACGGGGCTTTCCGAGAAGATGACCGGCGTAGCCCCGGTGCTCTATTTCAAGGCGTTCAGCGAAGACCATGACAACCCCGAGGTTGCCAGGCAGTTGTTCCGGAAGCTGGCGACTCTGTTCGACCGTGAGGCGCGGGCGGAGCGCAAGCTGGCGCAGCTGGAAGCGCGCTTCATCTGGCTGCGGGGGCGTCTCCGGGATCACTTCGGGGAGTCGATGCCGGATGTCAGCAGCATGGTGTTTACCAGCCCCTCGGTTGCCCGGGTCTTCGGGGACAACTCCATGCCGCAGCATGTCCTGAAACGGCTGGGCATGGAGCCGGCCCTGCCGCAGCCCAGGAGCCAGTGGGGACAGGTGCAGAAAGAGATTTCCGAGCTTGGCCGTGTGGAGGAAGGCATCCTGCTCTACTTCCGGCCGACAAGCCTGGCCGGCGACCTTCTGGAAACGCCTCTCTGGAAGGCGCTTCCGGCGGTCGAGAAAGACCGTGTGGCGCCGGTTGACCCGAGCTGGACCTACGGTGGCGCCATGTCCCTTCGGTACCTCGCCGAGCACATGACGGACGCACTCCTGACCATTGAACCCTGATGGCATTGGCCTCTCTGTTCCATGCCCCCGCGTCGCGCTTCGGTCTTGCCATGGCATTGCTGGCCGGTCTGGCCGTGGTGCATCTGCAGCTTGGAAGCGACCTGTCCACTGCTGCGCAGTGGCGCCTGATCACGGGGCATGATCCCTCCGGGTTTGACCAGGTGCGGTTTGTCTACACCGCGCTGCCGCGTGTTGTCCTGGCCATCCTTGTGGGTGCGGTCCTGGGAACCGTGGGGAGCCTGCTGCAGCAGGTGACCCGTAACCCGCTGATGTCGCCCCTGACAGTGGGCGCTTCCTCCGGGGCCTGGCTTGCGCTGGTGTGCGCGACGGTCTGGTTCCCGGCGCTGGCAATGGATCTACAGGCCCTGGTCGCCATGGCCGGGGCCATGGGGGCCGTTGCCCTGGTGTTGGTGATCGCGGGGCGCAGTGGCATCAGTGGATTGCCGATCGTGCTCGCGGGGATGGCGACGCACATCCTGATGGGGGCAGCCGCCGCGGCCGTCATCCTCCTCAATCAGGAAGCGGCCCGCGGCGTGTTCATCTGGGGGGCGGGCAACCTGACCCAGAACGACTGGAACTGGGTGGAATGGCTCTGGCCCCGTCTTCTGGTACTGCCACTGATCCTGCTGTTCGCACCCCGGCCGCTGGCCCTGATGAGGCTTGGGGAAGCGGGTGCCCGCAGTCGCGGGCTCAGTTATGGCCCTGTCCTGGTCGTGCTTCTGCTGGCGGGCCTCTGGGTGTTGGCCAGTGCCATTACGGCGGTCGGGGTGATCGGGTTCCTGGGCCTGATTGCGCCCAACATCGCGCGCTCCCTGGGTGCCCTCAGGGCCGGGGATGAGCTCTGGTGCAGCGCACTGCTTGGAGCGGTACTGCTGCTGGCGACCGACTCGCTGGCACTGCTGGCGGGGGACTGGCTGGGCGAGCTGGTACCGAGCGGGACGGCGGCCGCCCTGGTGGGCGCACCGGCGCTGGTGATCTTCGCCCGTAAGCGACTCGGCCATGGGGACCAGACCTCACTGGCGTTGCCCAGGGGGGCGCGTGATGTGGCCCCCTGGGTCTGGCCGGCGGCTGCCCTGGGATTGGCCGGTGTGGTTCTGCTGACGCTGACCCATGTACCCACCGAATCCCTCTGGCACGAGGGACTGCAGTTCGCGTGGCCCGGCGAGATGACCTGGTCCCTGCGCGGGCCACGCCTGTTGACGGCAGCCGCCGCTGGCGTGGGCATGGCGGTAGCGGGTCTTATCCTCCAGCGCCTCATCCGCAACCCCTTGGCCAGCCCGGACATACTGGGGATGTCCGCCGGCGCTACGCTGGCACTGGTCGCCTACTCGGTCGTCACCGGGGTCTCCATCTACGAGGCGGGCCCAGGGGTTGCCTTCCTGGGCAGTCTGGTAGTCCTGGTTATGCTGTTGGTGTTGGGAAGGCGCTCGCATTATTCGCCCGGCATCGTGATTCTGGTAGGGATCTCCCTGGCGGCCCTTATGGAGGCCCTGGTGTATTTCGCCCTGGCTCAGGGGGGCGACAAATCCCATCTGATCCTGGGGTGGCTCTCGGGCTCCACCTACCGTGCTTCCCTGGATCGGGGGCTGTTGCTGGCAGGTGGCGTGGCGCTCCTGGTGGGGCTGACCCTGCTGCTTTCGCGCTGGCTGACCCTGATCTCCATCGGTGATGCCATGGCGCGGGGCCGTGGGGTCAGTATCGGCCTGGCCCGGATGACCCTGTTGTTGCTGGTCTGTGCGTTGTGCGCGTTTGTGACCGCGCTCATGGGGCCGGTGGCTTTCGTGGGGCTGCTGGCACCGCATGTGGCAGCGCTGCTTGGCGCCCACAGGGTGCGCTCGCAGATTGCCCTGGCCTCCATGGTGGGCATGGGGCTGATGGTGCTGTCCGACTGGTTGGGCGGCGCCCTCCTGTATCCGGACCAGCTGCCGGCGGGCCTGGTGGCGGCACTGCTCGGTGGCAGCTACTTCATGTTCCTGCTGACGCGGCGCCGCCTGGGTTAGGAGTGCTACAGTGAGGCGCTATGAACCTCGATCTCACCACACTGAGCCTGTTGTTCGCCATCGGCTTCGGCGCCTGGTACTGGTGGCGTGCCCTGGGCACCAAGGAACGGGCCCTGCAGGCAGCGCGCCGGGCCTGTGAACGCGCCGATGTGGATCTGCTGGATCAGAGCGTGTGCCTGAGCGGATTGGGGGTGCAGCGGGACAGGCAGGGGCGCCTGCGCCTGAGGCGGACCTTCAGCTTCGATTTCACGGCGACTGGTGACGGTCGTTATCGCGGGCGGATCGTATTGCTGGGGCAGCGAACCGAGTCGGTGAATTTTGAGCCCCACCGGTTCTGATCGGTCGGCCTATCGGGCGCGTTTCAGCACCGCCAGCAGCTCCCTCGCGGGCCACTCCCGCCGCTTCTGCTCACAGGCGTGAACCAGGTCGGTCAGGGCTGCATTGATCGGCGCCGTCGTGCCCAGTTGCTCGGCCAGCCGAACCACTTCTCCGTTGATCCAGTCCACTTCAGTCCGGCGCCCCGCCTCCAGATCTTCCCACATGGAGGAGCGGGCGATGGGATCGATCGCCAGCATGGTTCCGAAAAGGCGTGTGAAAAGCCAGTCCGGCGTTTTCATCAGCGGCGGGATCAGGCCCATGGGCAGGGGCGTCAGGCGCACCGTGGGAATGCCCGCGCGCTTGAGCAGCCGCAGGGTCTCGGTCTGTGCCATTGCCAGGCAGCGCCGGTAATCCCGGGTCGAGAGCTCCTCCAGCAGCGGTTTGCCGGAGAGGGCGTTGATGGGGTTGTTCAGGTTCAGCAGCAGCTTGGACCAGAGTACCGAGTGCATGTCCTCCCGTTGCTCGAGAGCCAGGCCCGCCTGCTCGAACCAGGGCAGCGCGGGCGCCAGGGATGGGTGGGCCGCCGCCATCAGGTGGCCCTCGGTGCCGTGGTGGAAGTGCCCCGGGGTTTTCTGCAGGACGTTGAACGGGATCATGCCCGCCAGGACCGTGGCATCCGGCAGGTGCTCGCGCAGCCGCTCGGCGTTGGAGATGCCGTTCTGGAGGCTGATGACCGGGGTGCCGGGCTTCAGGTGTGGTGCAAGCTGCCGGGCGGCGTCGATGGTGGCCTGGGACTTGACCGTAACAAGAACCAGGTCCGCCTCCGCTGCCGTTTGTGGTTCGGCCCGAAAACGCTCGGGAGCCAGCTGGGTTTCGTACCGGAAGCCTTCGTAGTCGGTCACGACCAGGGGGTGTTCGCTCAGTGTCGTGGCCATCCGCTCGCGCCCGACCATGATCACATCCGCACCGGCTGAGAGCAGCCGGCCACCCACGTAGCAGCCGACACTGCCCGCGCCGAAGATCAGGATCCGGGGTGAGGTATTGTTGTTGTCGCTCATGGGTCCACCGGTTGCAGGTTCAGGGAGAACCTTAGCACCGCGCTGGCAGATCCAACAGGAAACGGTCTCCGCTGATGGCCTGCTCCAGCCGGTCCGCCAGTATGTCGAGGATGCCGTCGTGTTCACCGGCAAGCTGCGTGATCCGGGTTTCCAGTCCGGGATTGCGGCCTTCGGCGTCGGCACAGATGGTGGCCACATCACCACCCTCGCCAGCGTGCTTGCCGGGGGACAGGAACAGCATGGAGACGATGACCGGCCCCTGGTTGAAGCCGGGTTCGTCCAGCAGGTTTTCGAGCAGGGGCTCGTTGAAGCGGTACTCGTCCCCCTCCCGGCGCTCCATGGAGGCCGGCGTCACGCTGCGTACCCGGTTTTCCATCAGTGTCGCCAGCTGGCCGGCGAGCACATTGCGCACCGCCGTCACCTCGGGAATGGGGCTGCCATGGTCGGCGAGTATCACCGCCGGCTGCGAGCCCGCCGGTAGCCGCTGGAGCTGTTCCTCCACACCGTCGCGCAGGATTCGCGCCAGCCTCAGGTCGGTCGCTGCCTGGAGGTCGACCAGAGGGGAGGCAATCCGGACCTGGACCTCGGGGTGAGCCTCCTGCATCTCGCCCAGCCGCTCCGGCAGGTAACCGTTGAGCGCCCGGCTGGGCCCGAAGAAGAACGGCAGCACCACCATATCCGTGACCCCCTCCTCCGCACGCCAGGTGGCGGCCGGGCCGAGTGTCGAAGCCGGTACGCCATCGAGTTCTTCCGCCGGCACCTTGTTGGAGTGCAGCAGGGAGCGGGCCTCTACGGGCATGCCGGTACGGTCACCAAGCGCCGCCGCCACCCGTCGCAGGTTGAGGGTGGCGCCGGGGCG